>NZ_JADDJF010000020.1 GCF_017811755.1 Pararhodobacter sp. SW119
TTCGCTGCGATCAATTGGTGGGCTTGGGCGTTCTCGGGCCGGCGTTGCAGCAGCGTGCGGCGCTCCAGCCTACGCACGATTGTTTGGCTTTCAGGCTCCATCAGGACCCAGTCACCGACCGCGAAATCCATCGTGGTCGCAGGAGCGGACGGATCAAGCGTCACCTGCCTTCCGCAGCGGTTTTGTTCTGGTTATGGCAGCGGCAGGCGAGCGGCACCGCCCAGGACGCAGCCGAAGAGCGGCGCGTTCCAGCCACTCAAAAACTAAGGCAAGGCGCCGCCAGGGAACTGACGGCGCCTTGCCTACGTTCGATCAGGCGCGCGGCGGCGATCCTCGCATGGAGGCTGCGTTCGATCACCAGTCTGCCTTCAGCCGCGCGACGGTCTTGGCAGACAAGCCCTTGCTCGAACCAATGGCGCCATCAATGGCCGACCGCCTCCAGCGCCTCGGTGAAATCGCCCGTGGACACGCCCTTGAGGTAAAGCCACGGCAGCAGCTCTTCGACCGACTTCGTCTTGCGCAGATAGCGCGGCAGGATGCTGGGCGTGAAGGTGATCTTGTCGTCACCAGCACCGCGATCACGCACGCGCGGCACCTTCACCGGCACCGGACCGATGCCAGTCAGCACCTCGCGTTCAGGCAGGTGACCATGACGGACCAAGCGTGCCCGCCCGTCATCGAGCCTTTCCTTGGAAAAAGCGGCCATGAGCGTGGCCAGCTCGGCCTGGAGCGCCTGTTTGATCAGTTTGCGCGCGCCATCGCGGAGGACATCGGTGAACGCGTCGGAGCCAAATCCCGATGGATCAGGCAGCTGGGTGATGGTAGTCTCTTGCATCTGGCATATCCCTTTCTCGGCAGAGAATTGACGGCGTCTGAACACCGCCATGATATGCCGCCCCTCAGGGCATCACCAACTTTCGCGCGTTTCTCGTCGGCGCTATCATAGGGTGTGTATCGTTATTTTCCGTCAATAGCTCTTTTGTCTTACAGTTTTGCATGCAATAACCGGCGTATGGACGGAGAGGTGCCGGAGCGGTCGAACGGGGCGGTCTCGAAAACCGTTGTGGGGGTGACCCCACCCAGGGTTCGAATCCCTGTCTCTCCGCCAGATAACCCGTTGAAAAGTTTCTCCGCATCCGGCTCCGGCCGGATTTTCTCGTTGTTTTCGAGGGTTATGCGGGAGGGGCTGAGCACCGGCCCCGGCGCTGGAAGGCCCGAACGCGGTCTCTCCGGGCCGATATTCTCCGGACCTGTTGACTGCACAGATTTGGTGAATTCTTCTCACAATATTGATTTTATTTGCAAAACAAGTGGTTCGGGCTGAACACTTCGATGCCGGTGGCACGGTCGGAGATGCGACCTGGATCGAACCTTCGCCGGTCACCGCAGCTTGCACGCGCCTCGCCGGCTGCAGAGACTTGGCGCCGCCTCCTTCAGCATCGGCATGTCCTGCATGTAGCACGATTATTCCGGCCGACCTGTCGCTCCGAGAGGCAAGGGCGGCAGGCCAAGCTCCTCTAGAAAGCCGTTATGTCTAACTGCCGCCGACTGAGCGCGCTCCTGAAGATCGGCAAGCTGGCGATGCACCAGCCCGAGATCGAGTTCCAGCTCGGCTTCGGCCGTGCTCACATATCTGGAAATGTTCAGATTGAAGTCGTGTTCCCTCTCGATCTCATCGAGGCTCACGACCCGAGAATAGCGATCCTCTTCCCTCCGCTGGCTGTAGGTATCGACGATCTTGTCGATATGCTCGGGCAGGAGCGCGTTCTGGCGCTTCCCCGGCTGATAATGCTCAGCCGCGTTGATGAACAGAACATCATCGGTGCGCTTGCACTTCTTGAGCACCATGACGCAGACCGGTATGCCCGTCGAATAGAAAAGCTTGGCCGGCAGGCCGATCACGGTATCGATGTTGCCGTCCTTCAGAAGCTTGGTGCGGATCTTCTTCTCCGCCCCGCCTCGGAACAGCACACCGTGCGGCAGGATGATCGCCATGGTGCCGTCCTTGGCGAGGAAGTGGAACCCGTGCAGCAGGAAGGCGAAATCGGCCGCCGACTTGGGCGCTAGCCCGTAATCCTTGAAGCGGAAGTCCTTTTCCATCTCCTCGGTCGGGCTCCAGCGGTAGCTGAAGGGCGGATTGGCGATGACCGCGTCGAACTCGATCTTCTTCGCCGGGTTTGGCTCGCGCAGGATGTCCCAGTCGTTTTCCAGACTGTCGCCATGGTGAATGTCGAACTCTGTGTCCCGCATCCCGTGCAGGAGCATGTTCATCCGGGCGAGGTTGTAGGTGGTGATGTTCTTTTCCTGCCCGTAGATCTTGCCGATCCCGTGCTTGTCCATGTGCCGCCGCACGTTCAGCAGAAGCGAGCCCGATCCGCAGGCGAAGTCGTAGACGCGGTGCAGCTTCGCCCGCTTGCCGAGGGCCGGGTCCTGGCTGTCGAGCGTCACGATGCGCGACAGGATGTCGGAAATCTTCTGCGGGGTGTAGAATTCGCCGGCCTTCTTGCCCGAACCGGCGGCGAACTGGCCGATCAGGTATTCGTAGGCGTCGCCCAGAAGGTCGCGGTCGCTGGGGAATTCGGCAAGCCGCTCGGCGATCTTCCGGATGATCGTACACAGCCGCGCATTGCGCTGCGGATAGGTCCGGCCCAGCTTGTCCGAGTCGAGGTTGATCTCGGAGAAGAGGCCCTGGAAGTTCGAGGAGAAGGACTCGGTCTCGATGAACCGGAAACCCGCCTGCAGGGTGCGGAGCAACGCGTCGCTCTGCGTCCGGGCCATCTCAGCGATGGAGGTCCAGAGGAATTCGGGCTTGATGACGTAATGCACCTTGCGGCGCATGACCGTCTCGAATTCTGCCGTGTCCTCGGGGTTGTTGGCATACCAGACGGCCAGGGGCGACCGCTGGTCGCCTGCTGGAAGGGTGGGCCAGTCGGCACCGAGCTCGGCCCGGGCGGCGTCTTCGTAGTTGCTGGACAGATAGCGCAGGAACAGGAACGACAGCATGTAGTCGCGGAAGTCGTCCGCGTTCATCGCGCCGCGCAGCTCGTCGGCGATGGCCCAGAGGGTTCGGCCAAGCCGGATCTGGTCCTGTTCGGTCATGGGTTGACTCCCTCTGGCGCGGGCTGCGGAAACAGCGCCGGGTTGAAACGGTAATCGGCCATGAAGTTCGCAAGGATCCTGCGGAAGATGTCCTTGTTCTCCGGCAGCATCTCGGCCGGCTCGAACAGGGAATAGCCGCCGTGGCTGAGAAGCTGGACATAGCGGAAATGCAGCGTGCCGTCCTCGTCTTCCGGGTCGCGCTTCAGAATGTCAGCGAGATTATTGAACCCGTGAAAGGTGGCGGTCTTCTCCATGATGCTGCGCAGGATCGTGAAGTGATAGGTGTAGAGCCTGCCCGCCTGCGCGGCCTCGTGCAGTTCCTTCAACATGGCGACGTGGTAGAAGCGGGGGGTGTGCCCCGTGTCGCGCAGCACCCAGCCCGCCGCCTCGCGGCTAAGGTAGAACTGCCAGGGCTTGTTCAACTCGTTGCACAGCACGTTGAAGAACAGCGTGTGGTGGGAGGAGATGATGGCCTTCAGCCGCTCCTGCCCCTTCAGCATTCGTGCCAGATGGGCGGCCACGGCAATGGCGTTGTTCTCGTCGAGCGACGAGATGGGATCGTCGATGTAGAGATATTGCACCCAGTCATAGGCCTCTTGCCCGTCGATGGCGAGCTCGGCCACGACCAGGAAGAAGCACCAGATGAAGATGTTCTCTTCGCCGCGCGAGATCTTGGTGTTGTCGCAACGAATGGTCCCGAAAGAACCGTCCTCCTTCAAAACGCGCTCCTCTCGAAAGAAGGTGATTATGCCCTCAGCATAATTGATTGAGAAATCGAAATCGCAGTATCTTTGCAAGATCGGGCGGATGCGATTTTCCATCTCCAGCTCTGCCAGACCGTCGAAGAAGGCGGAGGCCGTGTTCATGCGCAGCACCCGGTCGCGGTCGTTGGCCAGGTCGTTGTCCCAGCTGAACAGGTCTTCGGTGTAGGCGTTGAAATAGAGCGTGTCGCGGGCCGTGACGGCCCCATCCGCGTCGCGGGTCTTGCCCTGTTCCTTGAAGGCCATCGACAGGCGCGTCTTGCCGGTGCCGTTATGGGCGAAGATCAGGGTGCATTTCTTGTTCTGCGCCGCGATCTGCTGGCGCAGATGGGCTGCGAGAGCGTCCAGCGTGGCGAAGGGTCCGGCGTCGGGCATGGTTTACCCCATGTCCTGCGGGAAAAGCTGCTGCATGAGCCCGCGCTTGTGGGCCCTGAGCGCCTCGATCCGTTCGCCCTGCGCCCGGATCAGGTCGTCGAGGGCTGTGAGGCAGTCGGCTATTTTTTGTTGTTCGTGGTTGGTGCACACCGGCACCTCAAAACCTTGGATTTGCTCAAGGTCCCCACGAGGCATTTTCACGCCCTTGGCGCCATCCATTATGTATGAGATGAAACGGTCCGACATAAGCAAATGTCCGAGAAGCGTTTGCACGATTCTCTTTCCGGGGCGAGCGACAATGACATCGTTTGACGCGCCACCTGATCGGTCGGCCACCCAAATCTTGCGCAGATACGGACGAATGTTCGACATGAGAATGTCGCCTGCGCGGAATGCGATGGCGCTGCCAGAAGGTGGTGTCTCAGGTTTTTGCGCCAGCCCGTTGAAGTCAGAAAGCAAATTTACTGTGCTGACGTAGTGACCCGAAGGGATGTCCTCGGGGGCTATTCGATCACGGACGAAATTGGCAACGCCATCATCCCCCAGCCGCTTCACCTCCCACGGCCCCGCGTCGCGGAAGTCGGGGAAGCGCAGGCGGGGGGTGGTCTCGCCGGGGCGGGGGAAGAGGCGCTGCATCAGCCCGCGCTTGTGGCCCTTCAACGCCCCCAGCCGCTCGCCCTCGGCCCGGATCAGATCGTAGAGCGAGGCCAGGCAATCGGCGATTTTCTGTTGTTCGCCTGAAGCCTTGAGTGGAAACGGAATTAGCTTTTCCTTGAGATCGGAAAAATGGCGGTTGTAGCCCTGTTGCTCGACAGAATTTGCTTCGAGAGACAGAAAGAGGAACCGCCCGTCGATGTCATCTGCCGGTAAAAGGATCTTGATACCGTCCGCGCCTTGAGCAAACGAGGACTCCGCCAGTTTCACGACGCAGGAGTGATCCCCGAAGATCACAACCGGAAAATCGGCCTCGACAAGCGCGGACTCGTCGTCGGTCCATCCGCAAATGTCGTTCGGCGACTGGTCGATGATCGGGAATTGCCCACTCGGCTGATACTCCGTCGTCTGGAGCTTTTTCGGCGGCGTGATCGTGGTGACCAGATCCCCCAGCCGCTTCACCTCCCACGGGCCGGCGTCGCGGAATTCGGGAAAGCGCAGGCGGGGGGTGGGGCCGTCAACGGACATCGTAGACCTCGAGCCCCGAAATCTCGCGTCCCTCGGCATTGCGGCGCAGCCACAGGATCAGGTCCTCCATCAGCGCCAGTTCCGCCTGCGCCCGCGCCTTCCAGCCGAGACCCCGGGGGCGGAACAGGTCGGTCAGCGCGTCGGGGTCGAAGACCATCCGGCTGAGGATCAGATCGACGAAGCCCTGCAGGGCCTCGGCGGTCAGCCCGTGGCGTTCGGCGATGCGGGCAAGCTCCCCGGCCTGGCGCGCGGCCTTGAAGCGGGCATAGCCCTTGCGGATCTCGTCCTCGCCGAGGCCCTCGCCCTCGGTCAGCGTGGTGACATAGGCCTCGAGGTCCTCGCGCTCGTCCATCAGCCGGGCAGAGGAGGCGAGCAGGCGCATCAGTTCCGTGCGCGTCATCGTCTGCCGTTTCGGCGCGGCTTGGCTGAAGCGGGCGATCAGGCCCATGATGTAGTCGTAATCGATCAGCGCGCTGTCGAAGAGCACGAATTCGAAATCGAGCTGTGCGGCGGGGTCGGCCGGGTCGTCTGTCTTGCGGGCCTTGTCCTGAAGCTGTTTTGCCAGCTCCAGATACCGGGCAGAAAAGGCGCGCAGGTCGTCGCGGCGGATCAGCGCCTGGATCTGCGCCTTTTGTTCGGGCGCGAGGTCGGTGTATTGCTCGAGCTGGGTGCCGAGCCGCCGGACCTCCTTGAAGCGTTCGATGAAGCCCGCGCGTGCTGCATCGCCCTTGAGGTTGCTCACCTCCTCGGGGCGGGGGGGAAGGCCGTGGCCGGCCATGAACTCGGTCAGGTTGCGCGTGGCCTCGGCCAGCCGTTCGATCACCTTCGGCGCGGGATCGACCAGCCAGACCTCCTTGGCGCGTTCCGGCGCCTCGCCCGAGAAGAGCGCGATGGCCTCGTCCACCGCCGCCCGCTGGGCGCGGAAGTCGAGGATGTTGCCGTAGGGTTTGGCGTCGTTCAGCACCCGGTTGGTTCGCGAAAAGGCCTGGATCAAGCTGTGGTATTTCAGGTTCTTGTCGACATAGAGCGTGTTCAGATAGGCCGAGTCGAAGCCGGTCAGCAGCATGTCCACGACGATGGTGATGTCGATCTTCCGCGCCCGAGGCAGGTCGGCATTGGGGTATTTCTGATCCTTGATGCGGCTCTGGATGTCCTGATAGTAGCTGTCGAAATTCGCCAGATCGTGATTGGTGCCGTAGCGCGCGTTGTAGTCGGCGATGATCTCGGCCAGCGCGGCCTTTTTGCGGCCGGGGTCCTTGCGGTTGTCCTCGAGCTCCTGCGGCAGGTCTTCCTGAAGCTGGGCAACATCGCGGTTGCCCTCGGCCGGGGGCGAAAAGACGCAGGCGATGTTGAGCGGCATGAACTCCGGATCCTGCGCCGCGCAAGCGGCCTGGATGTCGTGGAACAGCCGGTAGTATTCGATGGCGTCGTCAATCGAGGCGGTGGCGAAGAGCGCGTTGAACTTGCGCTGGTTGGTTGCCGCGTCGTGCTTGTCGAGGATCGCCTCGACCACCGCGCGTTTGGCCGGGGTTTCGCCGGGTTTAACGGGGGCGCCGTCGGGCCGGAAGTAATCGACATGGAAGCGCAGCACGTTGCCGTCGTCGATGGCGTGGGTGATGGTGTAGGTGTGAAGGTCCTTGTCGAAGATATCCTTCGTCGTGACGAGACTGGCCTCGCGCCCCTCGATCCGGCTGTAGCCGGCGTTCTGCGGAAAGATCGGCGTGCCGGTGAAGCCGAAGAGCTGGGCGTTGGGGAAGAATTCGCGGATCGCCTGGTGGTTCTCGCCGAATTGCGAGCGGTGGCATTCGTCGAAGATGAAGACGATGCGCTTGTCCCGCAGCGGTTCAAGGCGCTCGCGGTATTGCCGCTTGTTCGTGCCGTCGAGCGCAAGGCCGAGCTTCTGGATGGTGGTGACGATCACCTTGTTGCGGTAGTCATCGGAAAGCAGCCGCTTAACGAGGGTTTCGGTATTCGTGTTCTCCTCGACGCAACCGGGCTGGAAGCGGTTGAACTCCTCTCGCGTCTGCTTGTCGAGATCCTTGCGGTCGACGACGAAGAGGCATTTCTCGATGTCGGGATTGTCTTTCAACAGTGTGGAGGCCTTGAACGACGTCAGTGTCTTGCCCGAGCCGGTGGTGTGCCAGATGTAGCCGTTTCCTCGGTTTTCGTGGATGCAATCGATGACGGCCTTGACGGCATAGACCTGATAGGGGCGCATCATGACGAGCTTTCGCTCGTTCTGGATCAACACCATGTATCGGCTGATCATCTCGGCGAGCGTGCATTTGGCGAGGAACTGCTCGGCGAAGTCCGCCAGATGCTCAACCTTCCTGTTGTCGCGCGCCGCCCAACGATAGACTGGCAGGAAGCGCTCTTCGACGTTGAACAAGAAATGTTCGTTGTTGTTGTTGGCGAAATACCAAGTCTGACTTCGATTACTGACGATGAACAGCTGCAGGAAACACAGAAGGCTGTTGCCGTAGCCGTTTCCCGGATCGTTCTTGTATTCGACGATCTGCTGCATCGCCTTTCTGGGCGAAACCCGGAGCGATTTGAGCTCGATTTGCACCACCGGCAGGCCGTTAAGCAGAATAATCACATCATACCGGTGATGGCTGCTGCGCGTGTTCATGCGCAGCTGACTCGCTACCTCGAAGGTGTTCCTGCACCAGTCCTTCAGGTTCACGAGCTGATAATGAAGCGGCGTCCCATCTTCTCGCTCGAAAGTGTTCCAATTCCGGAGCCGCTCCGCATTGGCGAATACATCCGGCGTCACGATCTCGGTGAGCAGCCGTTCGAACTCGCTGTCGGTCAGCCTTACCCGGTTGAGGGATTCGAATTTCTGGCGGAAATTGCGCTCCAATGCATCACGATCCCTAAGGTCGTCACGCCGCGTGTAGTTCAAGCTTGCCAGCTTTGAAATCAGATCCTGCTCGATCTCAGCTTCTTTTGTCATTCGTTCCGCCATCTTGCGGCAGCACCTTCATGCATTCGGCGGGAAAATCGTCCGATTACTAGCCTCGTTCGCTGAAGGTGTCGAGATGCTGCCTTGCCCACTCCTCCGGGAACCCGTCCATCAGCCTCGCCAGCGTCACTTCCGGCCCCTGCTTCCCGTCCAGGATCGCCTCGACGATGTCCGGCGCCAGCAGGGTCAGGCGCAGGACGCGGGTCAGATAAGACACCGCGATCCCCTCGCGCTCGGCCAGTTCGGCGATGGTGGTGAACTCGCCTGAGTCCAGCATGCGTTTCCAGCGAAACGCCCGAGCCAGCGCCTTGACGAGCGCGTTGTCGGCCTGGCGCGGCAGTGACGCCTCGGTCGGCAGCTGCATCTCCTTCCGCCCGCCCCGTTTCACGATGCGAAACGGAACGTGGAGCGTCATGGTTTTGGGGATCGGCGCGCCGCGGGTCATGCCGCGCGCCCCATCTCGCCGTCGGGCATCTTGCGCACGAGCCCTGTGAGCCCATCGACGCGCAGCCGCACGTTCAGCCGGTCTGCGCCGATGTCGACCCGTTCGACCAGCAGCGCCACGATGCGCGCCTGCTCCGCCGGAAAGAGTTCGTCCCACAGTTGGTCGAACTGCAGGAGGACGGCGCGGGCGTCCGCCTCGGCGATCTCGACAGCACCCTCGCACTACACCTTCTATGTGCTCGTTCGACTAAGGAAAGTCGGCGTAGAGCTGGGTCTAGTAGCCAAGGCTAAATCGCCACCGCCAGTGCCGTGTCAGCGCCAAGTGTAGCCAACAGCCGTTGCGTGTTGTACCTCCGACAAAGGTGGTGACGGGCGTCGGTCATCTCGCGCCGTCATTTTGCAAGGTGTGATCTGTTGTGGAGTGCTAGGTGAGACACCAGATGACCGGCAATGCCGGCATATTTCATGTTGCATGGGAACTCTCCCGTCGTGGATGGAATGTCATGCCGACCGTACGCAACGCTCGGGGCGCTGATTTGTATGCTGCTCCGGTCGATGGCGAAAATTCGGTGATCGCGATCCAATCCAAGGCACTGTCTAGGCGGGCGGCAGTGCCATTGGGTACCAATCTGGAACGATTGAGGTCTCGATGGTGGATCATCACGCTCGGGGTGAACAGCGACAATCCGGTATGCTATATTCTCACGTTGGACGAAGTGAGGGAACTGGCTTCGAGAGACAAGGGCCCGAACCAAGCTTACTGGCTTGAGGCGAAGAACTACGATAGGCCAGAATTTCGTGAGGCTTGGCATCGCCTCGTGTAGTGCATGGCAGGCCAGCTATTCGTGTGAAAAGTCAGCCTGCTGCTTCCGCCAGTATTCGGCAAACGGCTCCCGCAGCCTCGCGAGCGTCACCTGTGGCCCCTGCTTCCCGTCCAGGATCGCCTCGACGATGTCCGGCGCCAGCAGCGTGAGGCGCAGGACGCGGGTGACGTAGGAAACCGCGATCCCCTCGTGCTGCGCCAGTTCGGCGATGGTGGTGAACTCGCCCGAATCCAGCATCCGCTTCCAGCGGAACGCGCGCGCGAGCGCCTTGACCAGCGCATTTTCCAGCTGCCGAGGCGCCGCGGCGCCCTCCGGCAGCCGCATTTCCTTCCGCCCGCCACGCTTCACGATCCGGAACGTGACGCGGAGCGTCACCGTCTCAGGGATCGGCGTCCCGCGGCTCATGCCGCCCGCCCCATCTCGCCGTCTGTCATCTCGCGTATGAGCCCGCTGAGCCCGTCGACACGGAGCCGGACATTCAGGCCCTCGGTGCCGATGTCGACCCGTTCGACCAGCAGCGCCACAATGCGCGCCTGCTCGGCGGGGAACAACTCCTCCCACAGCGGATCGAGTTGCTGCAGGGCCGCGCGGGCGTCGGCTTCGGTGATGCCGTCGGCGTGGGTGCGCGCCGCCTTCGAGGTCCCCGCAACGATCTCCGGCTGGCGGAACACGGCGCGCAGCTGGTCGATGACCGCAGCCTCGATCTCACCCGCGGGAACGCGCCCGACCGGGCAAGACCCGGCGCCGTGCTTCAGCACCGTCTGGCTGACATAGTAGCGGTAGAGCCTGCCGCCCTTGCGCGTATGCGTGGGAGAGAAAGCCGCGCCGTCGGGTCCGAAGAGCAGCCCCTTCAGCAGCGCGGGCGTGTCGGCGCGAGTGCGCGCGGCGCGCTTGCGCGGGCTGATCTGCAGGATCGTGTGGACCTTCGCCCATGTCGCGGCGTCGATGATCGCCTCGTGCTCGCCGGGATAGTTCTCGCCCTTGTGCACGGCCTCGCCGATATAGACCCGGTTATGCAGGATTCGGTAGAGATACTGCTTGTCGACCGGCTTGCCACGCTTCTTGGTGATACCACGTGCGGTAACCTCGCGCAGCAGCACCGTACCCGACCCGATCTCGACGAAGCGGGTGAAGATCCAGCGCACCTGCTCGGCCTCTGCCTCGTTCACCACCAGCTTGCGGTCCTTCACGTCGTAGCCCAGCGGCGGGTTACCCCCCATCCACATGCCCTTCATGCGGCTCGCGCGGATCTTGTCGCGGATGCGCTCGGCGGTCACCTCGCGCTCGAACTGGGCGAACGAGAGCAGGATGTTGAGCGTCAGCCGCCCCATCGAGGTCGTGGTGTTGAACGACTGCGTGACCGAGACGAAGGTGACGCCGTTGCGGTCGAAGACCTCGACCAGCTTCGAGAAATCCATCAGCGAGCGCGACAGCCGGTCGATCTTGTAGACCACGACCACGTCGATCAGCCCGTCCTCGATATCGGCGAGCAGGCGCTTCAGCGCGGGGCGCTCCAGTGTGCCGCCCGAGATGCCGCCGTCGTCGTACTGATCGCGGATCAGCACCCAGCCCTCGGACCGTTGGCTGGCGATGTAGGCCTCGCAGGCCTCGCGCTGGGCATGCAGCGAGTTGAACTCCTGCTCGAGTCCCTCCTCGGAAGATTTCCGAGTGTAGACGGCACACCGCAACTTGCGGACGAACTTTGATTTTTCGGGCGGCTTCGTCATGTCCGCCCCCTGTGGTTCTTGAGCCCGAAGAATACCCAGCCGTTCCAGCGCGTGCCGGTGATCGCGCGCGCGATGGCGGACAGCGACTTGTACGGCCGCCCCTGCCATTCGAACCCCTCGGCGGTGACGGTGACGACCTGCTCGACCCCCTGCCACTCGCGCACGAGCCGCGTGCCGATGATGGGGCGGTCGCGGTCGGCGCGAATGCTGCGCTTTCTCCTATCGCCGCCGTCCAGTTCCTCACCCAGCCGCTCCAGCCGCCGGATGGTCTCAAGCTTCAGCCCGCCATAGGCCAGCTCCTGGATGCGATACGCCAACCGGCTCTCCAGGTAGTGCCGGTTGAACGGCGGCGGTTCGCTGTCGAACAGCTCGCGCCATTTCTGCTTCAGTTCCAGCGTAGGGGTGGTCTTCAGCGCCGCCAGGCGCGCGGGGATGGGATCGTGCGTCGTCATGGGATTCTCCGGTGAGTCGGAGTTGCATGACGGCATTGGTCGGGCGGATAGTGTAGGCGAATTTCTCTCATATCACCCGATGCTTCGCCGTGCTCGCGCTGGCGCAAGCGACACAACCCAGCCGCGAGCAGGCGGCAGAGTTGGTCGCGGCGCTCCGCCGGCGTCATGTGGTCAGGGTGCAGTGGATTCATGGCGGCATCCTCCGTCCCGTCAAAATGCCGCACGGGATCTCCAGGTGACAGCGGATTCAATGGCTTGTCGCGTGATTGCGTAGCCTTGCGGGGCGGTGAGAAGCAAACCGTGATCGGTGCAAGATTGCCAGTTGCGGCGCGCCGGAGTTCTTCCTATTCCAGCGCCGAATCTCAACCTGTGGCTGTGCGAGTTTCCACATGGCTCTTGCCAACAAGCTGTACTTCACGATCGAGGAGATGTCGGATAACTGGCAGTTGCCGAAGCGCGATCTCGCCTATCTCGCCGAGAACGGCCTGCTTCGGGTGTCGGTTCGGGTGTTCAACGCCTCGATCAAGCGGGGCTGCCAAGGGGAATCCGAGACCGGGGCGCGCATTCGTACCCCGCGCGACCGGCACATCTTCAGCGGGCTCATGGATCTCACCGAATGCGACGCCTACCGGGTATTCCGCGATGGTGCGGCAACGGTGACGGAGTTCCACGCACAGGATTGCGGTTATGCCGTCCTGATCGATCCGACACCCTGCATCGTGGTCCGGTTCGAGGATCTGCTGGTGCGCGTCGAGGAGCGGCAGCGGGTCGAGCGGAGGCAGGATCTCGCCCGGCGGACCGGCCAGGCGGCGCCGGAGCTGCAGCAGTTCGACGATTATCGGCAGGTGCGGTTCGGCTCCATCGCCTTCAGCTTCGGCCAGGTCCAGGCGCGGGTGGTGCGCCAGCTTCACCGCGCGCATGCCGCCGGCAAGCCCTGGTGTGCCGGAAAGGTCCTTCTCGCCGACGCGGGCGCGCATTGCCACCGGATGTCGGACCTCTTCAAGTCGCAGAAGGACTGGCGGGTGCTGATCGATTCCGACCGGCGCGGCAACTATCGCCTCACGCTGCGCGACACAGCGCCGAAACCGGCGCGCGCCCCCCGGAAAAAACCCGAGCAGGTCAGCTAGTTGCAGCGCGGCGGGGGGCGCGCGATCCCACACCATCCCCCGCTGGCTCCCCCACCCGATCCCCCGCCGGGCGGGTTTCCATCCCCCTCCGATCCCCTTCCGATCCCCACGACAGCCCCCACCGGAACATGCTTTTCGGGATGCAACGCAGCCGCATCCCGGAGGTCAGCATGGCGGTCCCGCATCTCGATCAGTTCGAACTGGCGAAGCGATGGAAGATTTCCCACCGCACGCTCGAGCGCTGGCGGTCGGCCGGCAGCGGTCCGGCCTATCTGAAGCTCGGCGGTCGGGTGCTCTATCGCCTCGTGGATGTGGACGCGTTCGAACTCGCGCAGAGGCGGCTGCAGGCGCGCGCTCTGCCCGGGCCCGCGGCGGCGCAGGTGCGCCGGCTGACCGCGACGCCGCCCGCGGAGCGCCGGGCATGCCGATGAGTCGAGGCACGTCGAGCATGGCGCGCGCCGCCTCTCCTCTTGGCGCCATCGAATTCTGCGCTTGGGTGGCGCAGGCCGCGCCCGGCGACCGGCTCGAGTATCACCGCGGCTTTCTCGGGATCGACTCGACGGCCGCGATTTCGATGCTCCCCGAACCCGACCGCCGCCGCGTGGCCGCACTGGCCAGCGCCGCGCTTCACGCCTTCGATGCCGATCTGGTCCACCTCGTTCAGCTGCGGCTGGGTCCGGATCGCTTCGCCTATCTCGCCGTCGCCCGCCCGAAACCCAAGGCCGCCGCCGCCTCGCTCTCCGCGTGTCTGTTGGCCGAGCGAGAGGCCGCCTGATGCCGGCGGTCCAGTCCCATCCTGCCAATCATGGAGATCCCTGCATGCCATTCCCACAGAACACCCCCAGCGTCGACGACCTGGTCAACCTGCCCGCGGGCGAGATTGCTCAGCTGCCGGTCGATCTTTTGGCTGCCATGCAGCGCGAGATCGATGCGGCGGCGCGGCAGATGAAGGCGGTCACCGCGCGCTTCAACGCCGCGCTCGAGATCCGCTACGCCACCCGCGCCGCAGAGGCCCGCCGCGCCTGCGGCAGGGATACCGGCACGGTGCGCATTGTCGATGGCGATTTCACCGTGGTCGCCGATCTGCCGAAGCGGGTCGATTGGGATCAGGACCGGCTCGCCGAAATGGTCGAGTACATCCGGACGGCCGGGGGCGATCCGACGCAGTATGTCGACATCGCCTTCAAGGTGCCGGAGCGCAAGTATGCCGCCTGGCCCGATGTGATCCGCATGGATTTCGAGCCCGCGCGCACGGTCGGCCACGGCAAACCCAGTTTCCATCTCGAACCCACCGAGACCTCCTGAATACAGCGGCGGGGACGCCCTGATCGCAAGGCTGGGCAGGCTCCCCTTCGGCGCCCGGTCACCCCCCGCCGCTGTTGAACCCAACCTCATCGAGGAGAGCGCCATGACATTGCGCATCATCACCGCTGACGAACGATTGTCGGCCGCAGAGAACAAGACATCGCTTGCGATCTTCGGCCCGCCCGGCGTCGGCAAGACCACCCTGATCAAGACGCTGCCCGAGGACCGGGCCGTGTGCTTCGATCTCGAAGCCGGCATGAAATCCGTCCAGGACTGGCGCGGCCCCAGCATCCCGATCCGCAGTTTCCCGGATTTCCGCGATCTGGTGATCCTGATCGGCGGGCCGGATCCGGCCCAGCATCCCGAAAGCTACTATGGCGCCCGCTACCACGCCCATGTGCAGGCGCAATACGCTGAAAGCGGGCTCGAAGGTTTCCTCAAGGACCGCTCGATCATCTTCGTCGACTCGATCACCGACCTGACGCGCCAGGCCATGGCCTACGCCAGGCAGCAGGCGGAGGCGTTCTCCGAGCGTACGGGCAAGCCGGATGTGCGCGGCGCCTACGGATTGCTCGGCCGAGAAGTCATTCAGGCGCTGAAACACCTCCAGCATGCCCGCGGCAAGACCGTGATCTTCGTGGGCGTGCTGGAAAAGGTGACAGACGAGTTCGGCATATCGGCCTGGCTTCCACAGATGGAAGGCACGAAGGCGGGCCGCGAACTGCCCGGCATCGTCGATCAGGTCATCTCGATGCAGCTCTTCGGCCAGGATGCGAAGGGCGCCTGGACGCTCGACGAGAAATCGACCGAACGCCGCCTCGTCTGCAGGGCCGGAAACCCCTGGGGACTGCCGGCCAAGGATCGCTCCGGTCGCCTTGAGGTGACCGAGCCGCCCGATCTGGCTGCACTGCTGGCCAAGATCGACGGGCGCAGCGCGCCCTCCACCGCCACCACGACCACGTGATCCCGGAAAGGACCTGACCGATGAGTTACGATCTGAACGACGCGGCCCCGCAGATGGCCCCGATGGGGGAGCTGATCCCCGACGGCACCTTCGCCAAGGTGATGATGAAGCTGCGTCCGGGCGGCACGAACGGCGCAACGCCGATGGATGCGGGCCTTCTGAAGGTCTCGCCGCACAGCGATGCAAAGATGCTCGATTGCGAATTCACCGTGATCGACGGACCCTTTGCGCGGCGCAAGTTCTGGCAGAACTTCACCGTGGCGGGCGGCAAGCTCGACGAGAAGGGCCAGTCCAAGGGCTGGAACATCTCGAAAAGCACCTTCCGGGCGATGGTGGACAGCGCGCTTGGCCTCGATCCGAACGATGTCAGCCAGGCCGCCCGGGAAAAGCGGGTGATCGGGGGCCTGAAGCAGCTCGACGGGATCACTTTTGCCGCGCGTATCATGGTGGAGAGCTCGGAGAACCCGAATTACCGCGACAGCAACAAGATCGCGAATGTCGTGCTGCCCATTGAGCCCGCCCATGCCGCGATCATGCGCGGCGAACAGATCGCGCCGGAGCCGGTCAATGCCCCGCCGCGCAAGGCGCCCGCGCAGACGCCGGCGGCCTGGAGTGCACCGGCGCACAGCGGTTGGGCCAGCACGCCCCAGGCCCCGGCGACACCTGCGCAACCCGGCGCGCCCTCCGCGGCCCCTGCCACACCCGGTGGCGCACCGGCCTGGCTGAACAGCTGAGCCCATGACGCCGGATGAATGGCAGGCGCATGTCACACGCGCGGCAGCACAGGAGATCGGAACATGGCTCGAGGCCCGCGGGCGACTGGATCGGCCCATCGCAAGTCTCGGGCTGTCCGATCTCGAGGCCATGGCCTCGGTGGCCATCAGCCGCTTCGTCGTTCTCGCGTCGCACAAGATCCGGGAGGCGCCGGGGCAGCACGCGGATCTCGAAGACCTGCTCATGGGCTGAGCCCGGAGCCCGGCGTCTGCGCCATCTGCGCGCGCGAAGCCTGCGGGTTCGGGTTTTGCCTGCACCTGAAGCGGCAGCACTTCCCCTCCTACACATTCTGTTCGCGCCGGTGCCAGGACATCGGCGCGGACCTCGCCCGGAGGAACCACGGAATGATCGACAAGACTGCCCGAGAGGCGCAGGCCATCCGCGACGCGCGCAAGAATTTTGCCGAAGCGCTGACCGAACTCGGCCTGATGGCGCCATTCTTCGACCGGTCAGCCGTCGAGATCGATCGGCTCATCGAGGCCGCGGTGACCGGCTACATCGACAGCATGCAAGGCCAGGCCGCGCGCAAGGAGCGCGAAGGTGCGGTCCTCAACGACCCTCTGCCGTTCTAGAGGAAGGCGACATGACCAATGGTGAAGTTTGGAGAATGAACCCCAGCGTCCCCGAAGTGCTCGTGAGCAGTGAAGGACGCGTGATGCTGACACCGTATCGCGGCCCGATGCCGAATGGCAGCGAGAGGCCCTACGGCGGAACGCCGACCTTCGGTGCCTGGAACAAGCAGGATGCTCGCTTCATCTTCGTGTTGCGAGGGAAGACCTACAAGGTCGCGCGGCTCGTCGCAGAAGCGTTCCACGGTGCGGCTCCATTCGACGGAGCGGTCGTCATGCATCTTGACGAGAATGCCGCGAACAGCCGCGCCGACAACCTGGCATGGGGGACCCAGCGCGAAAACCTGAATGCGCCCGGGTTCCTGGAGTACTGCCGCGGAAGGACCGGCGACCGTCACCCCGGCGCCATTGCCAAACGGCGGAGGGCACGGTCATGATCGACCTGAACCATGGGTCGGGCGCGCAGTATCTGCCGCCCCAGACCCTACCCGACATCACCGCGGCGGTTTGTGCCGCCATCGACACCGGCCTCGCGGCTCGACAGGGGCACGAGCGTCCCCGCAACTATGTCAGCTCCTCGGGGCTGGGCCGCGCCTGCCTGCGTCAGATCCAGTATGATTTCCTGGCCGTGCCGAAGGACGAGGGGCAGGAATTCGCCCCCAGGACCTTGCGGATATTCGAGGCCGGACATCGCGGCGAGGATATGGTGGCGAATTGGCTGCGCCTTGCCGGGTTCGATCTGCGCACCGAGCGCCCGGATGGACGACAGTTCGGGTTCTCGGCTCTCGCTGGCCGGTTCAAGGGGCATATCGACGGCTGCCTGGTGGGCGGCCCGGTGGCGATGTCCTATCCCGCGCTGTGGGAGAGCAAGGCGCTCGGCGCGTCGAGCTGGAAGGACACGGTCAAGCGCGGGGTGACGATCGCCAAGCCCGTCTATGCGGCGCAGGTCGCGCTCTATCAGGCCTATATGGACCTGCCCAACCCTGCACTCTTTACCGCGCTCAATCGCGACACGCTGGAAATCTACGCGGAACTGATCCCCTTCGATGCAGCGCTCGCACAGCGAATGAGCGATCGCGCTGTGGCGGTGGTTCGGGCGTCCGACGCTCGGGAATGGCTGCCGCGCGAGGCGGCGGAACCGACCTCCGTTGTCTGCAAAGGCGGCATGGCGGCCGGACACTGGCATCCGCCTTGTGCGTGGGCGCGACGTTGCTGGGGGACGAGATCATGATCCCGGAGGTGGTCAAGGATTCCATCGTGAAAGGAAAAGCGGCATGACCACCTTCACCCCCTCGTCCACGCAGGCCGCAGCAATTCGCGAGATCAGGGAATGGTTCGAGGGCCGGACCCGCGAGCAGCAGGTGTTCCGCCTCTTCGGCTATGCGGGGTCGGGCAAGAGCACGGTGCTGAAATTCGCCCTCGACGAACTCGGCCTCGCGCCCCACCGCAGCGCCAAGGACGGCAAATGCACGCCGGGTGTCGTCACCGCCACCTTCACCGGCAAGGCCGCACTGGTGCTGACCCGAAAGGGCACGCCCGCGCGCACCATTCACAGTCTGATCTATTCGGTGATCGATGCGACCGAGGAAGAAATCGAGGCGGCGGCGAAACGCATCCGGGAGGCGGAGCTCGACGCGCGTCGCCTGAACGGCTTCGACCGCACCACGGCAGAAGCCGCGATCGAGGCCATGCGCCAGGCCCTCTCGGCGATGAAACACCCCCGCTTTGCGCTGAACCCCCGAAGCGATGCTGCCGACGCCCGGCTGATCGTGCTCGACGAGGTATCGATGGTCGGCGAGGAAATGGCCCGCGATCTGATGAGCTTCGGCAAGCCCATCCTCGTGCTTGGCGATCCCGGACAGCTTCCGCCGATCAAGGGCGAAGGCGCCTTCACCCGCGACGCGCCCGACGTCATGCTGACCGAGATCCACCGCCAGGCCGCCGAAAGCGCGATCATCCGCCTCGCCACCATGGCACGCATGGGCGAACCGATCGGATTCGGCATCTACGACGCCCATGTGGCAAAACTCCGCAAGGGCGACATCACGCCGGAGCAGGCGCTGCGCGGCGGCCAGCTCATCTGCGGGCTCAACGCGACACGGCTGCAGATCAACAACGCGATGCGCGCCGCCGCGGGGCTCGGGGGCAGCTGGTTGCCGACGGGGGCCGCCGAGAAGATCGTCTGCCTGAAGAACCAGAACGATCTCGGGCTCATCAACGGCATGTTCGTGACGCTCGAGGACATCGTCGACGAGGGCAGCCTCTACTTCTCGGCCGTGGTGACGGACGAGGACGGACGCCGGGTCGGGCCGCCCGACCGCGACGGGCGCCCCGGGCGCCTGCGCATCTACAACGGTCATTTCGTCGATCATCTCGACTATGATGCGAAACGGCACGACCGGGACTGGAAGGAAAAGCGCCTCCTGACCGAAGCGACTTTCGGTTGGGCGATCACCGCCCACAAGGCGCAGGGCTCGCAGTGGGAGAACGTGATCGTCTGGGACGATGGGCTCGGGCGCAGCGATCTTGATCGTCGTCGCTGGCTCTACACGGCCATCACCCGCGCCGAGCGCGGCCTCGTCCTGCTCGCCTGAGGCAGCGCGATGATCGACCTGAACGATGTCTGGGCGCCGCACGCCCGCCATGATCTGCGCGCGATCAAGGCCCGGCTTGCGGACACGGCCCGCGAATGGCTGCCGCCCCTCTTTCCCGAGGCGCAGCTGACGCATGATCGTCGTGCTCTGCGATGTGCGGATCTGTCCGGACGCCGTGCGCGCGGCGAGGGTTCCTGCATTCTGCATCTGGACGGGCCATATGCCGGCTGGGGGTTTGACTTCGCCACTGGCGAGCGCGCCGGACCGATCGATCTGATCTACCACGCCACCGGCATGACGGATGCCGGGCTCTTCGATGAGGCCGCGCGGCTCGCCCGGATTGAGTGCGACCTTGCCTTGCGGCGCCGCTCGGCGCCACCTGCACGGCCGGACCACGGTCTGGAAATCCGTCGCATCCTGGACGAGTGCAAACCCCTCGCCGGCAGCGTGGCCGAGACTTACCTGCGCGCGCGCGCGCTCGAGGATCCGGGATCGCCGGACCTGCTCTTTCATCCGGATCTGACCGATTACGAGACCCGCTGTGGCTGGCCCGGCATGGTGGCCATCCCGCGCCTTGCGAATGGCGAAGCGGTCGGCGGCATTCATCGCACATTTCTGCACGAGGATGGCAGCTGCAGAGCACCGGCAGGCAAGAAGATGCTGGGCTCCATCGCCGAGGCGGCGGTGCGGCTGTTTCCGATGACCGAGGATGGCCGACTTGCGGTCGCGGAAGGCATCGAGACCGCATTGGCCGCGCATCAGCTCTTCGGCGCGCCGGTCTGGGCCGCACTCTCGGCCAACGGGCTCGCACGGTTCAAATGGCCCGGAGGCACGCAGCACGTCACCATCTACGCCGACGCCGGCGATGCCGGCCGCCAGGCAGCAGCGACGCTCTCGGATCGCCTGAACCGGGCGGATATTTCGAACCGGATCGTGGTCCCGCTGCATGGTGACGATTTCAACGACGACCTGCTGCGCGGGGCGCGGGGCGAGGATTACGAGAGGCAGGCCGCAGCCGCAGCCGTGTCAGGGAATGCCGAACCCGTAGAGCCGGAGCCCGCGACGCCCATAGTCCCGTCTACCGATGACGCTGCCACGCTTCTCGCCGCAGCCGAGGCGTTGACGAACCCGCCCGAACTTGAAGCCTTGTCCACGCTGCTCGGCCGCATGGCGCTGGCCCGGCTCGATCCACTGCCCGAACGCCAGATCCTCGCCCGCATCAAGTCAGCCACAGGCATTGCCGTCGCGATCCTCGACAAGCAGCTGGCTGAGCTGCGCCGCCGCGTCAACGTCACCGGCGATCCCCACGCCCGGATCCCGAAGCCCGCGTGGTTCAACCGCCTGCGGCTCGACCTCGCCGGCACTCCGGAGCGCAACGAGGCCAATGTCATCATCGCGCTCAACTCCGACCCGGCCTTCGCCGGTGCCTTGGCCTTCGACGAGTTCGGTCAGGAGATCGTCGTGCGCCAGCCGCTGCCATGGGATACCGCCGTCATGACGCTGCCACGCCCCTGGGAGGACACAGACGACGTCCGCACCGCCGAATGGCTGCAGCTGCGCGGCATCAACGTGGCCCCCGTCGTCGTCGGCCGCGCCGTCGGCGCCGTCGCGCGCGAGCTGCGCATCCACCCCGTCCGCGACTGGCTGGACACCCTCAAGTGGGACGGCACACCGCGGATCGAGACCTGGACCGGCACCTATCTCGGCGCAGAAGCCACCGCGTTCCACCACACCATCGGCGCGCTCTGGCTGATTTCTGCTGTGGCCCGTATCTACCGGCCCGGCGTCAAGGCCGATCACATGCTGATCCTCGAAGGTCCGCAGGGCGCGCGCAAGTCGACCGCGATCAAGGTCCTGGCGGGCGAGGCGTGGTTCACCGACGAGTTGCCGGAACTCGGCTCGAAGGATGCGGCACTGCACATGCAGGGCGTCTGGATCGTCGAAATCGCCGAACTCGATGCCATCGGCCGCGCCGAGGTCTCGCGCATCAAGGCGTTCCTGACCCGCACCACCGACCGCTTCCGCCCACCCTATGGTCGCTACACCGTCGAGGTGCCGCGGCAGTGCGTCTTCGCTGGCACCGTGAACCCCGATACCTATCTGCGCGACGAAACCGGCAACCGCCGTTTCTGGCCTCTGCGCTGCGGGAACATCGACATTGCCGCGCTCGCCCGCGACCGGGACCAGCTCTGGGCCGAAGCCGTCCAGCGCTTCCGCGCCGGCGCGATCTGGTGGCTCGACGACCCGGCGCTGCTGGCGGAGGCTCGCGAGGCGCAGGATCGCCGTTATCAGTCCGACGCCTGGGACGATCTGATGGAACACTGGCTTACCCACGAAAGCCGCACCGTCTCCGACGGCTATCCCGACTACGGCAATGCCCGCACCGAGAGTGTGCCGCGCCCGGAGCCGCTGGCCGACGTGTCTGTGGGCGAGATCCTCGAAGAGGCTATCGGACTTGAACCCGCGCGATGGACCCGCGGCGATCAGATGCGTGTCTCAGCCTACCTCAAGGCTAGCGGTTGGGAACGGTATCGGAAGCGTGACGAAGGTGGGCGCGAGGCGACGCGGGAGTGGCGGTATCGGAGGGCTGCGTGGTAGGCTTGTGCGCATGGAGCCGATGTCACATCTCGGCGGTTGCATGCACGGTGGGTGTCAAGGGGGATTCCTTGTCGGGCAATCGGGTGCTAACGTGCAAATTGTTGATGTGTCTTTTGGGCTGCTTCTGGCGCTCGTTTTTCGGGAGTAGGAATGCCGTCTTTGTTGTGGGCCCGACGGAAAAGGTGGTGCACCGTGGTGCGTAGGGTCTGACATGGCGCGGAGCGATCTTCTTGTGTCCTTGATTCGCGCGGGTGCGACCGGCGATCGAGAGATGCTGCGCTCAACCACTGAAGCGATGGTCGCGGAAGAGCGCGCCAAGAAGCATTTCATCGTGGCCGACCGCATGCAGCGAGCCTTATCGGCTGTCCCGATCACACCTCCTGCCCTTACGGCAAGCTCGCCTCACTTGGCGGACCCGAACGGGCGCGAGGCCATACTCGAGGTCACGCCGCAGCTCCAACTCGACGACATTCTGCTTCCTCTGCCAGCAAGAGAGAGTGGCCGCCAGCTTCTTGAAGAGCATCGCAGAGCGGATGTCCTGCGCGCGAACGGTTATGAACCACGGCACCGAGTCTTGCTGTCGGGTCCCCCGGGCAATGGCAAGACGTCGTTCGCCGAAGCAGTCGCAGAGGGCCTAGGTCTGCCCTTCTTCGTTGTCAGATATGACGCCTTGATCGGCAGTTACCTCGGTGAGACGAACGCGCGGCTCCGCAAGCTCTTTGACTATGTACGAACTACACCGAGCGTTCTGTTTTTCGACGAGTTCGATGCCATTGGCAAGGAACGCGGCGACACACATGAAACAGGAGAGATCAAACGGGTTGTCTCTTTCCTGCTCATGCAACTCGACCAGTTGCCCAGCTACGTCATCGTGGTCGCGGCTACCAATCATGGCGAGCTGCTTGATCGCGCTGTCTGGCGCCGTTTCCAAATGCGGTTGGCGTTTCCGGCCCCCAAGAAGAACGAGATTGTCGTTTTTTTGGACCGGATCATTTCCGGCTGGCCAGATGCACCAAAAATGGCGCTCAGCCGGCTTGCCGGCCGCCTTGGAAATGTGAGTTACGCAGAGGCGCTCGACTTCTGCCAGAATGTCAGGCGGCGACAGATTCTTGGTTTAGGAGAGGTTTCGGTTGATGAGGCATTGCGCGCCGAACTGGATCTTTGGACTTCGCGCGTCACGCCGGAGTTCATAAATGCCGAGCGATCCAACAAAACCCCTCCTGAGACTGACGCCGAGCGCTGATCAGCCCCGCCCAAAGGGCAAGGCAAAACACCCTCCGCTGCCAGAAGCCTTCCCCCGCGATCGTCAGACCGGTGCATTCGGCCCAAAGTTCGCGCGCCTCGCCGAAATTCTGGCGCGTGGGGATGGGGCGCTTGAGCTGCGCGCGGACCCTGCCGGCCTCGCGCCGGAACGGCTCTTGGTCTTCGAAGTCCGCGGCGCCATCAGTTCGTTTGCCGCGTCCATCCGTCAGGTGGGCGGGCTGGAACTGGTGGATGAGGAAGAACTCGATAGCGACGACGAAGACAAGCAACCCGTCGCCTACCTTCTGGTCCCCGACATGGTGGCTTTGCGAAATCTGGAGTCGCTGTGGCGGCGCTGGCAAGCCGGACAACTGGTCAGAGGGGAAACACCGTGGGCGACTGTGTTCGAACACCTCCGGGACCTGCGCGCGTGGGGGCCGGAAGACCGCGTTCAACCATCAGATCGGACCGTTCTCTCCGCAATTCTCGACGGCCACCGGGACAACGATCTGATCCGACTGGAGATCGAACTGGTTTTCAGGGCCAATGAGGCAGCCGCTCGACTCAGCGAAGAGGAGACGACACAGGCACTGGTGGCCCGAGGCGGCCTGGCCCTGTCTCGCTGCCGCTTGCCCGATATTTCCTACCATGCACTCCTTGCCGATCTCCCGGCTTGGGCCGTGCGCGAAATCATCGAACGGCAGATCGAAGGGATCGCTGGCTTGGATGCGGTCATGCACATCCGTCCGCAGTCCGAGGCCACGACCGTCGAGATCGGCGATCCTGAAGACAGCCCACAGGTCGGGGAGCAGATCGAGGAACTCGGTGAGCCGATTCTTGCGGTGCTCGACGGCGTCCCTGTCAGCGGCCACAGGCGCTTAGCTGCCCACATCGACCTCGACGATCCTTTCGATCTTGAGCCGGATGCCCTCGTAGCGTCCCGGGCGCATGGAACGGCGATGGCGTCCCTCGTCATTCACGGGGACCTCAATCGCGGCGAGGCCCCAGTGCCGCGAAAGATCCACATGATCCCGGTCTTGGGGAGCAATGATGCCTTCCCTCCCGGCAGGCTTATTGTCGACATTATCTACCTCGCGGTCACCAGGCTCCGCGAACAGCGCCCCGGGATTGTGATCGTCAATCTCTCCCTCGGCAATCGCTATCGGCCATTCCACAACCACCTTTCGCCCTGGGCTCGCCTACTCGACCGCCTGGCCTATCGTTTCGGCCTGCTCTTTGTGGTGAGCGCCGGCAATCAAGTCTTCCCGTTCGGCATGCCGGGCTATGCAACCAGCCGAGACTACGAGGCTGCAGACGCGGCAAGCCGCGCGAGATCAATGGTCGCTACGCTGCACGGCGTCATGGCGGACCGTCGCCTGCTATCGCCGGCAGAAACCGTGAACGGCATCACCGTCGCGGCCGGAAACATCGACGCTGTCGGTCCTGCGGATCGCGCACTGGCGCGAGCCTTGATCGATCCCTTTCCGGCACACGTCGCGGCGAACCCCTCGAGCAGTCTGGGACCGGGCTTCGCCAGATCGGTCAAGCCGGATATTCTGATGCCCGGCGCCAAGGAACACATGACCTGTGTCGGCAATCACAGGCACATCGACGTCCGTCCGGCAGGGGCCTCGCGCGGCGCTGGTCTCAAGGTCGCGGCCCCACCACGTGCGGGTCGGGAGAACCTTGACGGATATTCGAATGGCACCAGCGCAGCAGCGGCGCTTGCATCGCGCACCTGTCACCGCATTCACGATGCCCTTGAGACGGCCTATGGCGAGGCGTTTCTGCGGATCCCACCCGTACAACGCGCGGTGCTGCTGAAGGCCCTTCTGGTCCATCCGGCGCAGTGGCCGCGGGAGACTGCCGAACTCATCAAGTCCACACTTGGGCCTACTGGTCGCGGCCAAGCATCGAAGCAGAAGGACAATATTCGGCGCTTCCTCGGGTACGGCTATGTCGATGCTGATGACGCGCTCGCCTGCGCAGCGGATCGGGCCACGTTCTTCGCGACAGGAGTCCTGAGGGCCGATCGCATCGCAACCATCGACGTGCCGGTTCCGATTGCAATCGGCGGCAAGGCAAAACCGCATAACCTGTCAGCGACCGTTGCGTGGTTTTCGCCGGTCGTGCCGGGTCGCAAGAGCTATCGCAGCTGTCGACTGAAGATCCTCACGCCGGCAGAACTCGACGCACTCGCCGTTTCGACAGAGCGTTGGCACCCAGACGAGAACCAAAGCAATCGCGGGACAGTCAGCTCGCGGCGCTGGAGCGGAGCAAATGCCCCCGTCGTCACGCCCAACATGACGATACCCTTGGTGGTGCAGCGCGATCCCGATCAAGGCGCGCCAGTTGATGAGGCGATACCGTTTGGATTAGCTGTGACAATTTCAATGCCGGGTGAAATCGGCATCTACGACGAGGTGCGTGCTCGCGTCGCACCGCCAGTCCAAGCGCGTCCCGCCGCAGGGACTTGACGCTACAACGTGGCACAGACGGTTGCCGTATAACGCCCCGCTCCCGCCGGTAGCAGCGCGCGGCAGCTTGACGGCATAGCAGATGTATGGGTGACGAGGTCGCCAGCCGAGAATTGAAAGACAGCATTCTTCCCTCCGCTGCCGGTCCTCAGTTTTCGGTAACGTCCTGGCTCTCGTCATTGGGTGGCGTCCCAACCTCTCCTGTGGTCCCAACCCTGTCCCAACCTCCAGAGGGGGTTGGGGACACGAAAAGGCGTGCAAAAACAACGGTGTCCCCAACCTCACTCCGTGGTCCCAACCTTTTTCCATACATTCATGTGGGAGAACCAAAGACGTCGGGGACATACATTTCTATACGAAAAGAGTAGGACCCCCGTTGGGGACACCGAGGTTGGGACCACATCAGGACAAGTCATTGGCGCAAATATATAATACCCTGTCCCAACCTCTATGGAGGTTGGGACCACGCCGTCGGAGGTTGGGACCGGGGCGAGCGGAGCGCCGATCAGCGCCCGCCACCGCGTCCGTGCTCGTTTTCGCTTTGGCGCAGGCCCGCCGCATGCGAAATCTTGCGGTGACCGAAGCCGAAGGCCCACAGCCTGTGAGCCTTCACGATGAATACGCAGTTCTCGACACTGGACGCTCGCCCGGAGCCGGCGGCGATCTCTATTTCCTGTATCCTCGCCCTCGATCTCGGCACCGCGACCGGGTGGGCCCTTCGCAGCCATGACGGGCTGATCACCAGCGGCACGGTGTCGTTCCGCCCGAGCCGCTATGATGGCGGCGGCATGCGCTATGTCCGCTTCCGCGCCTGGCTCGAACGGCTGGCCGCGGACGCCGGTCCCATCGGCGCCATCCACTACGAAGAAGTGCGCCGGCATGCGGCAACGGACGCAGCCCATGTCTATGGCGGGCTGCTCGCAACGCTGACGGCATGGGCCGAAACCGCGCGCGTGCCCTATCAGGGTGTCCCGGTCGGAACGATCAAGCGCCACGCCACCGGCAAGGGCAACGCCAACAAGGATGCCATGATGGCGGCGGCCCGCGCGCGCGGGTTCAGCCCTGCCGACGACAACGAGTCCGATGCCATCGCGATCCTCATCTGGGCGATCGACACCGCGGGAGGCGTGGCATGAAAGGCATGCGGTTCATGCCGAAAGGCTACGGCGGCGACCGGCGCAACCCCGACGAGGTCAAGCGCGACGGCTGGAAGGAACAGGGGGTGCTGGCTGTCGCCATCGACGACGACAGGTTGACCTGGCCAGAGCGCGAACTCGTCCGCCAGCTCGGCGAGCGGCTCTACGGCAAGCGGGAACGGGAGGCGCGTCATGGGTGAGTGGACGACGACGCAGGTGGCGGACCGGCTCGAACTCGCCGCGGACGTGTTCGCGCGGCTGCCCTCGGTGCGCCCGCAGGGACACTTCTCCGCCTGGCCGGAGTATTTCCACAGCTTCGGCGATCAGGTGGGCCAGGAGCCCCGCATGCGTCGACCCTTGCCATCGCCGCGCATGATCACTGAGGCCGAGGAGGCGCTTCTCTGGCTGCGCTGGCTCGAGAAGGACGACGCACGGATCGTCTGGCTGCGCGCCAACCGCAAGCCTTGGAAGAAGATCTGCTGGGAGGTCGGGCTCAGTCGCCCGGCCGCCAACCGCCACTGGCAATACGGCATCGCGGTCATCGTCTGGCGGCTCAACGGGAAGCGGGCGCCGGGAAGGCGGTCGATGAGCCATGTGATCCAGCGGGCGCAGGTCGCGTGAGTTGCCTGAGGATCGAAAGACCGACCCGCGCGTTGCCCTCGATACCCGGAAGGCGACCGACGGTGCGCCTTCTGCACCCGGCTTGGGACGGAGAAGAGCAACGATGCTGAATTTCATTCGTCAAGGAGCAGGCCCTCCGCTCCTCCTCGTGCACGGCCTCGGGGGATCGTGGCGATCCTGGGCCACGATCCTGCCTACGCTCTCCGAGACCCGCGAGGTCATGGTTCTGGACCTACCGGGGCACGGCGATACACCAGCGGCTGCCAACAGCGACACATTCACGGGGCTCGCCGACAGCGTAGAGAAGTTCATTGACGCTCAGGGCCTCGACGGCATCGACATTGTCGGCAGCTCGCTCGGGGCGAGGATCGTGCTCGAGATGGCGCGCCGCGGGAAAGTCGGCGCGACGATCGCGCTTGATCCCGGCGGCTTCTGGCGCGGTTGGGAGCGAACATACTTCCGCGCCACGCTCACCGCGTCGATCCGGCTGGTCCGCGGACTCGGTCCTGCACTGCCGAGCCTCTCACAGTCTGCCGTGACCCGCAGCATGCTTCTGGCGCAGCTGTCGGCACGTCCCTGGAAGCTGGACGGCGACATCGTGGCGACCGAGCTGAAGAGCTTTGCCGCGACCACGACCTTCGATGCGCTGGTGCGCGACCTCGCCACCGCTCCGGAGCAGGAGGGACCGGCGGCAGAGACCTCCCGACCCGTCGTCATCGGATGGGGCCGCCAGGATCGATTGTGTCTGCCGCGCCAAGCCGCGCGGGCACAGGAGGCTTTTCCGTCTGCGAAGTTGCACTGGTTCGCGAAATGCGGTCATTTCCCGATGTGGGATCAGCCGGAAGAAACTGTTCAGCTCATCCTCGACGAAACGGGCAAGAGCCGTGGGTGAGCGACATCACTGCCGATGAGATTCCCCGACTGGCCGTCAAGCGAAATCGAGTTCGTGAGACATTTTTCGGTGAGAAACCGCAAGGCGAGACGGATCGCGAGCCAGAGGTTAAAAGTTCGATAGGCTCGGGGTCGTGTGGGCGAAAGAACCAACGCCGATCTTTGGGGTGGTAACTCGTTCCCGCTTCAGTCTCTACTTGAGGTTCACCCGGCAAATCATTGTTTTATGATTCCTTTCCGGGCCGGAACGTATGCTGGGGGGCGCAGCGCGCAATATCGCCAGCGACAGAGCGATTTTTTTGGGAGTCCACCCCGCGTTGAATCCACCCCTGAAGCCTGAATAACCAAGCAATAACAGTATCTTGCCGGGTGGATTCCGGGGTGGATCCCCTGGACTCCGGAGTCCAGTTGGAAGCCACTGGACTCCACCATGGCGGAGTCCACGGGGGCACGCGCCACCCGAGCGCGTGACGCCGGTCGCGAGGCCACACTGCCCAAGCGGCGATCATCGACAATCAGGAGGTCAACCACATGTCGCTTGCCGTCGCTCGCAACCATCCTGCGCATCTGGTAGCTGGACCCGCAGGGATCGCCGGCGGGATCGCGAATGAGCGTGGAGTCACAGACCGAGCCGAAGCAGATCTCCCGCGGGATCCTGACGATCTGCGCGGGCGTGGCCTTCCTCGTTCTGAACGACGCCATCGCCAAGGTGCTGACGGACCGATACGATCCGATCCAGATCATCTTCCTGCGCAATCTGATCGCGGTGCCGATGATCGCTTCGGCGGTGGTGTTGTTGCGGGGGACGCATGCCCTGCGGACGCGGCACCTGGGGCTGCACGCGGCGCGCGGCCTGCTGATGCTGATCGGCGCCTATCTCTACTTCACGAGCCTGAGCTTCATGCCTCTCGCGGAGGCAACGGCGCTGATCTTCTCGGCGCCGATCTTCATCACCGCGCTCTCCGTGCCGCTGCTCGGCGAGGCGGTGGGCTGGCGGCGCTGGGGGGCGGTCATTCTCGGCTTCATCGGGGTGCTGATCGTGGTGCAACCGGGCGCTGCGGGATTCCAGCCCGCCGCGCTGCTGCCGGTGGGGGCGGCGTTTCTCTATTCGCTGTTCATGATCACCGCCCGGTGGATCGGCCCGGGCGAAGGGATATGGACGATGATGCTGTTCGTCGTCCTGTTCCCGCTGATCTATGCCGCCCCCTTCGCGCTGGCGGTGTGGGTTCCTGTGCAAGCGGACGACTTATGGTTGTTCATTGCCATCGCGATCTTCGGCAGCCTCGGGATCACGCTGATCGGACAGGCGTTCCGCCTGGCGCCGGCAGCGGTGGTCGCGCCCTTCGACTATACGGCGCTGGTCTGGGCGGCGGCGCTGGGCTGGCTGATCTGGGGCGACCTGTTGGCCTTCTGGACCATCGTCGGGGCGCTGATCATCGTGGCGAGCGGCATCATCATCGTCCTGCGGGAGGCTGCCGCGTCGCAGTGACCTGCCGCTTGCACGGCCGGGGGCTGGTGCAATGACCCTCGCCTTCGCCCCCGAGCGGATCGAGCAGTGGCCGCTTGCGCCTGCAGCCCTACGCGAAGAACGCGAAGGTGCACTGGGCCGACCAGGTCGCAAAGCTCGCCGCCGGCATGGCCGAGTTCGGCTGGACCGTGCCGGCGCTTTTCGCTGGTGAACCGGCGGCAAGCTCCGGAAAGCGCCCGCGGGGCGGCTGCTGCATTCTCGCTCGCGCTGCTGCTGCTTTTCGACTATTTTCGCCCCAGAGCGCAGCCGACGACGCGCCGGTACGTGCGAGGCGGTGAAGCCGTGAGGGGGCACCGATGATCATCCAGTCCACAAAGCGGCCCTCTCCCGGACCGGCGACCCGGCTGGTGACGACCGCGGTAGATGAGGGCACGCTGCGGCAACCCGCACTAGTTGTGGCGACGCCCGATACTCGCCCCGATGTCCTTGTTGGTGCCCGCGCGTATCGAAACGATCGCCTTGGGGATCTGACAGGGCGCCTGACCACGCTGAGCCGGGCGGCCGCTCTGGCGCTCTTCCCGAAGCAGGCTCCGCTGATCGACGGGATCGCGTTCGTTGCCGGATCGGTACCGCGGGTTGAGAGGATGCTGCGGGACGGTGTTTCTCCCGGCGATTTTGTCGATGTGGCCAGCTTGGTCACTAGCGCAGTGGTACATGCCCGCAGCATTGCCGCGCCAGTGGCCATGTCCTGCTCGAAAGACGGTACGCCCAGCAACGCGGTGAGCCCCCCAGACACACTTGATCGCGCCGACGCAGTGCTCGGCGTGATTGCCAAAACACGCTCGGGTGTGATGCTATCGGGCATGGTGCCCAGCCCGTTCCACAGAATGGCGCGCTTCGAGCCGCGGCCATTCGCCGAACTGGCGAAGGCCTATGGAATGGTGAATCCTCTGGTCGGCGCCGGCTTCGGCCTGTTGGACGTCCTCTCAGACCCTTGGTTCTGGAAATCGCTTGAGGCGGGCCGAAAGCCGTCGCCGTCGCGCTTTTCGCGCAGCAGCTACCATCACTGAGGATGCAATGGCTTCGGGACTGTAGCGGAATTCATCCGTAATCTGGTGCGCTGGAACACGGCGCGAAATCAGTCCGCCTGTAACCCGCGCCCGCGGCGGGCTTCGGGCAATGTGCGCCCCCGCCAAAAGTTGATTCAGGCCACGCCCTCAACCAGGAGCAAGTCGGTCTCTGCCGCACGTTCGCGAACCCGTCGGGCGGCCGAGTAAGCGTCCGACTCGTAGAAGCGCCTCGCGGCCTCCATGTCGTCGAACTCGATCACCATCACAGTGCCGCGCAGCCCACCCTCACGGTGATCGGCCTCCGGGTTGCGCACGAGAACGCGGCCGCCATGGTCGGCGATCGCGGTGCCGCTCAACTTCCTGAACTCCTCGAACGCTTCGCGGTCGTGCACCCGGATGTGGGCCACGAGATATGCCTTCGGCATCTGCTCCTCCCCTAGCTGAACACGGAAAGTGTACCATGCAGGCCGAGGGACACGCAGCGGGAAATGGCTTCGGCCAGCATCGACTTACTTCATCAGGACATTCTGCCCATGACCCTCGCCTTCGCCCCCGACCGGATCGAGCACTGGCCGCTTGCGCGCCTGCAGCCCTACGCGAAGAACGCGAAGGTGCACGGGGCCGACCAGGTCGCGAAGCTCGCCGCCAGCATGGCCGAGTTCGGCTGGACGGTGCCTTGCCTCGTCGCCGAGGACGGCGAGCTGATCGCCGGCCATGGCCGGGTGCTGGCCGCAACGCAGCTCGGGCTGACCGAGGCCCCAGTGATCGTGCTCGGGCATCTGACCGAGGCGCAGCGCCGGGCCTATCGCATCGCAGACAACAAGCTGACGGAGCTCGGGACATGGGATGACGCCCTACTGTCGGCCGAGCTTCAGGATCTGCTGGCCGACGATTTCGACCTCTCGCTCGTCGGGTTCTCCGACGGCGAACTGGACAAGCTGCTGGCCTTTGTGCCGGAGGGGGACGGAGAAGAAGGTGGCGCCGGGGGCTCCGTTCCGCCGGTGACCATCCCCGAGCCGCCGCGCAACCCGGCATCGCGCATGGGCGACCTGTGGATTCTCGGCGATCACCGGCTGCTCTGCGGCGACAGCACCAGCGCTGCCGATGTGCGTCGCCTGATGAACGGCGAGCGCGCGGTGCTGTTTGCCACCGACCCGCCCTATCTCGTCGATTACGACGGCTCGAACCATCCGACGCGGAACAAGGACTGGAGCCAGAGCTACGGCGTGACCTGGGATGACAGTTCACAGGGGGCTGAGCTCTACGACGGTTTCATCGCAGCCGCGGTGGCCGAGGCCATCACCGAGGATGCCGCCTGGTACTGCTGGCATGCCTCGCGCCGGCAGGCGATGCTGGAGGCCTGCTGGGAGAAGGCCGGGGCCTTCGTGCACCAGCAAATCATCTGGGTGAAGGACCGCGGCGTCCTGACCCGCTCCCATTACCTCTGGAAGCACGAGCCCTGCTTCATGGGCTGGCGGCGCCCGAAACGCCCGCCGAAGGTGGCCGAGGAAACGCTGCCGTCCACATGGGCGCTGCCGAGCTTCGCCAAGGACGAACGCCCCGACCATCCAACGCCGAAGCCGCTCGATGCCTTCGGGATCCCGATGCGCCAGCACGTCGCGCGCGGCGGGCTCTGCTACGAGCCGTTCTGTGGCTCCGGCTCGCAGATCATGGCGGGCGAAGCCAACTGTCGTCGCGTCTTCGCGATGGAAATCAGCCCGGCCTATGTCGATGTCGCCGTGGAACGCTGGCAGGCCGAGACCGGTCGTGAGGCGTTCCTGGACGTCGACGGACGGACCTTCGCGCAGGTAAAGGCCGAGCGGCTCGGCGACGCGAACGAAACCCCGGCCGATACTCAGGTCACGGGCGCCGCCCCCGAACCCGCGCGAAAGCGCAAGACAGCCGCGTGACATGTATGACCTGGCTTTACCTTCCTCCGTCTCTTGGGCCACAACACCCAAGCTTGGCACATCGCGATGTCGTCAGGGAGGGAGGCATCCACTCCATCACCCGGCAGGGTTGTTCCCCGCCCGTGCAACGCGAGGCGCTCATGAGGCGACGCGCCGCCGTCGCATGGCCACTGCGCCCAGCCCGAACAGCCCGGTCAGCAGAAATGGCAGACCTGCCGGCAGAGGGATCGGGGCAAAGGGCGTGTCGAAGCCGACCCTCAGCTGGATCTCTTGGCCGGCAACGAACATAGCGCCCGCGAAGTTGAGGTAAAGGTTGTCGGCGTCAAACGTTGCGAGGGCGTTGGTAAAGCTTGGGCCGGCCGACAGGATATCGAAGCTCGTGAAGTCGGGAATGACACCAAGAACATCGGTAATCCGGAAGCCATTGAAATCTGCTTCCGAGAGCCCTGTCGAATCCGGAAGGAAGGCCACTGTCACAAGGGTATCGTCGATATCTACTGTATAGGTATCTCTCGAGAAAACATCCGTGTATGTATACTCGACCCCTGACCCGACGATCACGTTCCCCGATGTGTCGACCACGATCAAGTCCGAGGAAGGCTGCCACAGATGGTCGATCCGGACTGTTTGGCCGTCGAGCGTTGAAGACAGGGCCGTCAAGGGCATGAAGGCAAGGAGGGCTGCGGCAGCGGCTGTGTGAATGAGAGGCGGCTTCATGATACTATCTCCGGCGTCCACGTCCGGATAAAAATAGATCACAGAACCCTGCGACGGACAACGAAAACTGCCCGATCCTGGTGGAATCCGCCGTTATCTCCCGGGCAAAGGGGCGCGCGCCGCCACCACTGCAACCCCTGGCGGCAAGAGCGACGAGGTTCAGGAGGCGGCGGTTGCAAAAATTCGCGACAAGTACCGCGCGCGAATCAACCGGCGCAGCGCCGCAGCCGGATCACCACGTCGACGCGCGTCACCTCGGCCTCGCGCGGGGCGCGCGGCAGGCGGGCGATTCCCAGCTGGTCGGCCGGCGGGTCGGTCAGTTCGGCGGTGTCTTCCCAGTAGAAATGCGGGTGATCGTCCATCCGGGTGTCGAAAAAGCTTTTCGTCCCCTCGACCGTCACTTCCTGCATCAGGCCCGCATGCGGTCCGAACTCTTGCAGCTCAATTGCTGGCCGATGGATGAGGCAGCGGGATGAAGCAGTCGCGCGTCATGTCGATGGCCGAGTCCGTCGTCAACGTGATCGTCGGCTACGGCGTCGCCGTCGTGACCCAGATCCTGATCTTCCCGGTCTTTGGCCTGCACACGACGGTGGCGCAGAACCTGAAGATGGGCGCGGTGTTCACAGTGGTGAGCATCGCGCGGTCCTACGTCCTGCGGCGGCTGTTCGAGGCCATCCGGATGCGGAGCGCCAAATGAATGGCCGCCGCCCCGGGGCGGCGGCCATGAACTCGTCGGATCGGGCGTGTCAGGCGGCGGGGAGTTTGTACACGCGCCCCCGGTTCTCGACCTTCTCCGAGGTCACCTCGAGCCCGAGTTTCTTGTTCAGCGCCCCGGCGAGGGCACCCCTCACCGTGTGTGGTCTCCAGTCCAAGGCAGCCGCGATCTCCTCTATGGTGGCGCCGCCCTCGGCGCGCAGCATCGCGATCAGCGCCTCCTGCTTGGTGCCGATGCGGCGGCGAATGGGTTCCGGTGCGGGCTCGGTGGGGGCGGCGGCTTTCGGTGCATCGCCGATCCCGAGGGTGCTGTAGGCGAGCGGCGTGGCGCGCAGTGTGATGGGCCCGCGTTCCTCGTCGTGCCGCCAGACGGTGTTGAGATCGGTGGCGGCGATCTCCTCGATGAGCCCGCGCTTCAGCAGGCTCTTGCAGACGTTGCCGACGGCACCGCCCTTGAGACCGGCGGTGACGGGGAACACCATCCCGTCCTCGCGTGCGCAGGCGGCGGACAGAATGACGGCTTGGGTGTCGGAAAGCTGGATCTGGGTCATGACTGGTCTCCGTGGTCGGGGCCCGCGGGATGCGTGCCTCCTACCACCCCGAGCCGCGCTCCCTCGGGGAGACGCGGCGGCGGGAATGCGGAGCGTCAGTGGTCAGGCGTCTCCGGAGTGAGTTGAATCGTCCTTGTGAATGGAGGTTCGCTCCACACGGCGGGCTTATCAACTCGATAAGCACATGAATCGGAATGATAATAGAGGTCGGCGATGAAGGGCATGAGCGAGCGCCAGTACGCTGCGCATGCCGGCCTCTCGCGCGGCGCGATCCAGAAGGCGAAGACAGCCGAGCGGCTGGTGTTGTTCCCCGACGGCTCCATCGACGCCGAGGCTTCCGACCGGCGGCGGGCTGAGACGACCGATCCGGCGAAGACGCGGCGAACGCCCAAGCCGAAACTGAAGCCTGGCCCGAGGCGGCGCTCAGCGCGGTGCGCGACACGCATCGCGAACATTCTTGGCCAACATTTGCTGTGCGTCGATTCCACTTTGGTCGAGGATGGCATCCGGCTGAAGAAGGAACGGAAGAGGCCTTCTCAACGACTTATTGGCCGGTTTCAAGGTCCATATCGATCTCCGAGTCGATCTCCGCCTCATCGATCTCGGCGGTATCCTCGTAGAGAAAGCGCACGGTACAAATCATCCCCGCCGGCAAAGCAAAGTCAGAATTGGGCAATTCCAGTCGCACGCCGAAGGTGCGGCTCTCAGGATCGAAAACCCGATCGACGACGGTCACGGTTGCAGTGTAGGTGCCTCCGATCGGCTCATCCATCGTGACCAGGGCAAGGCTGCCGACCTTGATCTCGCCGTACTCCGAAACCGGCAGATAGGTCTCGACATGCAGCGGATCGATCTGGGCGATCCGCATGAGGTGCCTTTGTTCGTAATAGTATTCCCCGGCCGCCGCCATCAGTTCGACCACGACACCCGCAACAGGGCTTTGAACTGAGCGCCGGTCGTGGAGCACGCGGGCTTGTGCGAATTCGACCTCGGCGATCTGCTGCTGCAGACGAGAGGTCTCCAGCGCCAGATCAGCAAGGTGCCCTTCGATTTCGGCTTCTTCGAGTGCCGTCGTCGAAACGACCTCCCGATCGAAGAGGGTCCGTGCGCGCTGCATTTCGGCCGCTCGGAATACAATGCGAGCCTCGGCGGAGCGGATTTCGACATCGCTTTCTGCTCTGAGCCTGGCAAGATCGGCATTCAGCGCCTGAAGCTCTGAATCGAGTTGGGCGACGACCATGCCCTCCTCGACGACATCGCCACGATCGACCTTGAGTGCAGTGATGATGCCCTGATCGGAACTGCCGAGCTCCACCACCGCCCTGGGCCGCGCAACGCAGTTGTAGGAGTCGGCGGCTTGGGCCGCCGAAGGCGATGCGGCTACCGCACCAATCACAAGCGATGTGCCGAACATCATGAGAAATCGTGCAGAAGGCCAAACCACGTTCACTCGCTTTCCCCCGTAAATGCCAGAACCATGCCAAGCTGCTGATCGGATCGCAGCAACTCTCGCCGCGCCCGCGAGTGCGCCCGCTCCGCGCCGCGTTGCGCGATGGCAAACGCTAGCGGCGCAAGCGTATGTCGTATCGGGCCGGGGAACGCCGCCATGAGCTGCCGGAGCGGGGCACTCATCACCTCCAGCAAAGGGTCCTCCAGCGACAGGATGAACTCGTAGCTGCCGGGATCGCCCTGACGCCCGCAGCGCCCGGCAAGCTGCCGGTCGATGCGCCCGGCATCATGGCGTTCAGTCAGGATCACGTGCAAGCCGCCCCGTTTGGCCACGCCATCTGCCAGCCGGATGTCGACGCCACGTCCGGCCATGTTGGTCGCGACCGTAACGGCGTTCGGCTCACCGGCGCGCGCGATGACAGCGGCCTCTTCGCGGTCTTGCGCGGCGCTGAGAACCACGTGCGGGATGCCAAAGGTCTGCAACCGCTGGCTCAGCACCTCCGAAGCCGCGACCGACCGTGTCCCGACCAAGACCGGCCGTCCGGAAGCCTGCAGACTGCGGATGCGCTCGGCAATGGCGTCCCACTTCGCCTCCAGAGTGGAGCACATTCGGGCCCGGCCGCCGCGCCTCCGAGACGGCCGGAACGTCGGAATGGTCACCACGGGCAGACGGTAGACGTCCCATAGCTCTGCGACGACTTCGCGGGCTGTGCCTGTCATCCCCGCCAGCCGATTATAACGCCGGAAGAATTTTTGATAGGAGGTGCGGGCAAGTGTCACCTTGCGGCCGGTGATCTCGCATCCTTCCTTAGCCTCAATGAGCTGGTGCAAGCCGCCACTCCAAGTGCGGTCAGGCATGATGCGGCCGGTGTATTCGTCGATAATCTGTATTTTTCCATCGCGCACCAGGTAATGCTCGTCGCGCTGGAACAGGTGAATGGCGCTGAGCGCCTGGCGTACGGATTCTTCGCGCCAGATGCGGCTGTGCCAATTTTCGTCGAGGGCCTGGACCAGCTGGCTCAGTTTTCTCCGCCCGGCCTTGGTGAGTTCCACCTGACGATCCTCGCTCAGCATCCGATAGTAGGCTGGCCCCTCCAGTGAGGCGGCCAGTCCCATCGCCTCCTCGGCCCAACGCCGCTCGTCCTCAGGCTGCGTCTCGCCCGATATGATGAGGGGGGTGCGCGCCTCGTCGACCAAAACGCTGTCGACCTCGTCGACGATGGCGAACGGCAGGCCGCGCATGATGAGTCGGTTGCAGCGGCTGTCGCTTCCGCTAAGGCGCTCAAGCTTTAGGTGGAGGTTTCCGGGCACCTTGCCCAGCACAAGGCGATCCCGGAGATAATCGAACGCGACCTCCTTGTTGCAGCAATAGGTGATCTCGCTTGCATATGCCTGCCGGCGCTGCTCGGGGCCGGTACCGGCCACAACAATGCCTACACTTAACCCGAGCCAGTGATAGATCGGTTCCATATCCTTGGCATCGCGCGTGGCGAGATAGTCATTCACCGTGATGATATGCACCCGGCATCCCGCCAGAGCTGCAGTTCCCGATGCGAGGGTCGCAGTCAGGGTCTTTCCTTCGCCCGTATCCATTTCGGCTACCATGCCCCTGAGCAGGGCCAAGCCGCCCATCAGCTGAGTATGATAGTGACTGAGACCGATCGTACGTCGAGCCACCTCCCGGATCAGGGCAAAGGATCTTACAACCAGTTGATCCTTGAAGCCATGAAGTGTCATCGCCTCGCGAAGCGCGTCGGCCTCTGCTCTCAGGGCGGGATCGCTCATCTGTGCGAGCACCTGCGAGCGCACCTCTATACGCCCTGCCATGCGAGCAAAGCGCCGGCGCATCCACAACGACAATCCCCGCACTGGTGCGCCGGTGAGCGCTGTTTCGACACGCTCTCGCCACGCTGCCGGGCGATCGGCCCGGATCGGATAGATGATAGGTTGTGGCGACCGACCGAAGGTGGCGGCGGCGACCAGTGTTTGACTAGACATTGAAATGCCGAAGAAAGAGCTGTCTGAGCGACCGATAGAGCCGCTTTGCCACGGCTTCGTTGCCGTGCTGGAAGCGCACATGAATGCGCCCGCCCATAGCCTGCACCGAGATCGGATCGTCGAAGGCGAGCTCGAGTTGCATCAAGGTGCCGAGCGCCCTGATCTGCTCGCGGTCAGAAGGATCGATATGGATGGAGCCGCCGCCGATGGTGCTCAGGGCGACGCTCGGCAGTTCCTCGGCCAGCGCCGGAAACTCGCGTACCACCACCATCGGCACAACCTTGGTGGTGTCGTCGGCAAAGCGCGCTTCGACGCTGTTTGCGCGTTGGCGCACCAGATCCGCAGAGGCTTCCGGTACGATTACCCGCACCACCGGGGAGTCAAAATTGATGACATAGCCGAGAAGCTCTCCTTTCCGCAGGAACCGCCCCACCAAGTCTGAGGGCACGGAAAGGACGAACTGACCTTCAGCGGGGCTTCGGATGATGAGGTCCGACTGGCGCTGGCGATAGTGCTCAAGGTCGGCCTCCGCGAATTCCAGATGCTGGGCGAGGATGTTTGCTTCCGCCGGGTCGTTCACGCGAGCCATCTCGTAACGTTGCCTGACGCCCGCCGCCCTGGCGTCGAGGGCGCGGACCTGGGCATCCATGTAGGGATCTTCAAGGCGCATCAGGGGCTCACCTTTCGCAACATGAGCATTCGGCGGGTGCAGGATCTCAGCCACCGATCCGTCGACATTGCTTCTCAACATGGCCTCGCCCGGCGACCACACCACACCTTCGACCAATGTGGAATGTGGAAGCGGCACCCAGAACAGAACCCCCGCCACGGCAGCGGCGCTGAGCGAAACGACACTCATCGCGAAGCCGCGCCGTCGCCGCAGCACGGGGCTGGTGAGCAAAAACCAGATCGACTTGGCGAGCGGCAGCCCCAACATCATTATGCCCGCCCAGATGGCCAGCAGCACGCCGATGATGAAGAACTGGCCGGCGACGAACATTATGATCACGCTGGCGATAAACATTCGGTAGCAGAACGCTGCGATGCCGTAGGTTACGAACCATGCAGGTTCACCGGGCGCAGTGGCCGGATTGGTGGGGTCAGGAACGCCGAAGGCGTAGCGCTGGACCAGATAGCCGATGTATTTGTTGGACCGATTGCCGAGATTGGGGATCTCGATCAAATCGGAGAGCACGTAATAGCCGTCGAAGCGCAAGAGCGGGTTGCCGTTGAACAGCAGGGTCGAAACGCCGCCGATCAGCATGACGTTGAACGCCAGCGCGCGCACGAAACCGTCCTCGATGCTGAGCCAGACGAATAGCGCGATGGCCGCGAGGAGCAATTCCACTATGATCCCGGCCGCTCCAACCAAGGCGCGCCGCCACTTGTTCTGAAAACCGGCCGAGGCAGAGGCGTCCACATAGGGCACCGGCATGAACACCAGAAACATTATGCCCATTTCATGCACTTCCCCGCCCCACTTCTTCACGGCGTAGCCGTGACCAAGTTCGTGCAGGGCCTTCATGAAGGGATAGGTGATGAACAGCAAAAGCAGGTTCTCCATCACGAGAACTCGGCCGGCGATGTTCTCTGTGAGGTCGGACCAGTGCATCGCCGCCAGTACCAGCGCCGCCACTATGAGGGTTGTGATGAGCACGCCCCCGAACCAGGAGAGAAGCGGCTTCACGAGTGGTAGCGTGGCACGCAGGAACTCGTCGGGATCGAGCACCGGCAGGCGGATTGCCATCGGATTAGCGAAACTCATCACCAGCTTTCGCCGCTTCTGCTTGGCTATGCGCTGAGAGATCTCATCAATATCGGCAGAGGAATCGGTATGCAGCACGTCGGCCTGATGAAGCTGGGCAATCAGGCGGATAGTACCATCCTGGGTCAGAGCATCGTCGCCGAGAATGTCGCACGCCATGTTCCAGATCTCACCGACGGTGCGTTTACCGTCCATCATGGAAATGACGAGGTAGGCGGCCGGAGTAAAGCGGTGGAAACGGCCTGAAGCTCGATCCTGCAACACGTACCAGAGTTCGCCCCGGAAGTGTTGGCGATAGATGCGGATGTGGCTTCGCAGTCGGACGCGAAGGTCAGCGACGCGATACCAGGAACTGCTGTGCAATGAACTATCCACGGCCAGACCTCAGGGCAGCCACTTCCAGACGGTGAGCCGCATCCAGTCGACCAGGCGGGCGGTCCACACGAGGATCAGCAAACGGTCCTCGACATAAATCTTTCCCACGCCGCCCATGCCAGGCTTGAGCCTGGGATCGACGGCATTGAGGTGCGCTTCTACCCGATATGCGTTGCGGCCTTCCCTCGCCTCAGCGATCGGAGTTGTGCGTTCAACCACATAGGGAAAGACGTCCTCCGGCAGCGAAGCGAGGACGAGACGGCCTGATTGCCCCGGCTGCACGTCGCTGATGTCGCGCTCGTCAACCTCGAGCACGACGCGGTAAGAATCGAGGGGCGCCAGCACAAACAGGGAATCGCCCCGCGCTACCGCCGTGCCTACGCGCTGGCTCAGATCGCCCGAAATCACGATTCCGTCGAATGGCGCCATGACCTGGCTGCGCTCCAACTGGCTGCCGAGTAGGTCGATCTGGGCATCGGCTTCGGCGATCTGACTTTCAACGATCCTGGCCTCGGCACGTTCGCCGCGGGCATGCGCGCGGTCGAAGGTCGTCAGGCTCTCCTGGCGCCGGGCGCTCCAGCGCAAGCGCTCCAGCATCAGGTCGCGATTGTCGAGGCTCACCAGAAGGTCGCCCTGGCTGACAATCGCACCCGGCCGGGCGTATTCGGCCGCCAGATAGCCGTCGAACGGCGCAACCAGCGTGCGCTGTGTCTTGCCCTCCAGTTTGGCCGGTGCGCTCAGGTTGTACTCGCCGGTAGCGAACGAGAAGAACGCGATTAATCCGAGCGCCGCAGCGGTGGCGATCTTGCGGCCGACATGGCGGGGTCCGAAAAGCCGCACCAACTGCAAGCGCACCGACTCCAGTAGCTTCCACAGGATCAGCCGGTCGTTGCGCCTCTTCTCCTCGAGAATCGGCCCCAGGGCGGTCGCGATGCAATCGCACAGCTCGATCTCATCGTCAGTGAACGGGCGGTCGGCGCCGCGTTCGAACGATACCGCGCCGCAGAACCGGCCTGCCGAATGGAGAGGAATCGTCAGGATCGTCCCGGCGCCATGTCGACTGGCCAGTTCGGCATGGGAACGAACGACCCGGTACTCCCAGTCGGGTCGTTGCGGATACAGGAGAACCGAGCCCTGATCGACCGCTTCGTCCATCGCTGCACCGAGGTCGCGCACCAAATTCATGCGCTTGCCGAACAAGGCTGCATCGGAAAGAGCGGCAACCACGACGTGCCGGCGTTGCCGAAAGCCGAGGCTCACCTGATCGCAGTCAAGCTGTGTCGCAAGCTCTCCTACCAGGGTGACGCATGCCGCCGTGAAACGCTCATGCTCCAGTGCGCTGGCCACCAGGTCGAAAGCCATCGCCGTGCGCTTTCCCGCCGCCTCCTTGCTGCGCGACTCCTCGCGCCGCATCATCACTTCAAGCCAGCCGGCCCCCCACTGCAGCTGGCGCATGACCGAGCGGACGTCGCTGCGGGTGACGTCTTCCAATTCCAGCGCCACCACGCCGAGAAGCAGGTCATCAACGAGAAAGGGATAGGCAACGCGGCAGTTTGCATCGGGACCGGGCAGCCCCGGCTCGTCGCGGAGACCCTGAACCACTCCACGACGTTCTGCGAGCGCCAGTTCGGCTATCTCCGCGAGTTCCTTGCCGGGCGCCCTCGCATCGGGCCACGTGGCGGCGGGGGAATAAGGTCCGTTTTCGGACTCGCCGAGTACCACCACTCCGCGAACGACGCCGCCAATGAGACGACATTGCAGTGCCAGCCAAGCGCTGACAAATTCATCGGTTCCCGAAGCTTCGCCGAACTGTTTCCAAAGCGCCTGGTCGAAAATCGAAACGCGCGCACCTTCGGAGGGGCGTGCGTTACCGGTGTTTGCCGCCGAACTGTCACCACTGGCGGCCATGACTTCTCCCCTCGATTACACCCTTAGCAAAACTCAGGAACTGGTCGGACCTGGGCTACTCGCCGCGGTGCCGCCCGAGTTCTGTCCAGTGGGCTTGCGCTGCGTGCTCTCGGCTCCAGCTGTGTCCGCTCCGGCGTCGATGCCCAGCTGCCCAAACCGCGACTCGTACTCGCGCAGAATTGCTCCGAGCAGGATCCATAAGCGCTTGGCGGCAAAGGGGCTGAGCACCACCCGGTCATTGAGGCGCACGTTGAACTCCCGCCGCTCACCAGGATTCCAAGTGAGGTTGGTACCAAAGAAAAGCGCGACCTCCTCACGGGTACTGGAAGCGTTCACGACGTTGGCGTACGACGTTTTCATCTGGGTATCATCCCAGTTCACTACCGGAGCCGCAGGTTTCCCCGCATCAACACCCAGCCGATCCTCGCTATCAGACATGCTCTATAACTCCTTCACTCAAGGTCATGAAAAACGCCAATGAGAAGACCATACCTCATTGCTTTTGTCGACCGCGTTTGTTGCTATTCGCGGTTGTTCAGCTTTCTATTCAAGCGCCGTCAGAAGCCGGCTGGAAGCCCATGAAGCTTTTGTTCCAGTCGATCACCTGCTTGCCGATCAGGCTCTCCAACGCCTTGCCACTGCCATTACCGATACTACCGTTACCTTTGCCGTTGCCCCGGCCCTGATAATCGCTCGATGAGACTTCGAGCAGCAAGTCGTCGTCGTCGGGCACAGATCTGGACTGGCCTTTACCTAGATTGCTAAGGGGCCGGGCCTCGTCGCGCTCGACAAGCTGGGCACTCTCTTCGTCGAAGATCAACACCCGAGCGTCGCCAACCGGCATCTTCGCCGCCCCGCAGGTCGGTGGGGCAAGCCGGATGCCGGCCTCCAGGGTGTCGGACATGAACCCGCCGTAGTCATGCTCAATGCCGACCAGATGCCCGAGCTCGTGCATGACGACTGTGAGCAGGTCCATGCGGCCTTCCGCTTTGCTGTTGGGCAGCGCTCGCAAGCCATCTGAAGTCGCTCGATATTCGGTGTCGTCATACGGCGTCGGATCGACGAACCAGCCATGGCCGGCGGCATCGACGTCGAGAATGATAGTGCCGTCGGAGAATGTGCCGAGCATCAGCTCCGGCAGGTCGGCGATGCGGATCTCGACATCGAGCAGCCACGCAGCGGTCGACCCGTCGAGATCGAGCGCCATGACCAGCCGGTCGACTGCCGCGCCGAGAACCAGCACCACGTCGGCAGCTGTGAGGGCGGCCGGGACCGCATCGGTCCAGGCTGGCGTTGCGGCGCCGAGCATGGGGTCCGAAACATAGAGATATTCCGGATCGTCGGTGGCCATCGCGACCCTGTCAAACGACACGGTGCCGTTCAATCCGAGCAGGCCGAACTGGCCGTCGACCACCACGGCGTTGAACACGTGCCCCACGACTTCGTGGTAGACCATGTTGCCCGAACCGTCCTCGACGCCGAGGGCGACGCTCACCGTCGCGCCCTTGAGCGTGATGCGCAGGTCGAATTGATCCACATCGCTCGGCAAGAAGCTGACCGTTGCAACCGCGTCGTAGGTGACCTTGCCGTTCTTGGCCACGTGGCCGATGACGACATGCTTGCTGTCGCCGAAGATGCCCGCGAATTTGTACTCGTTGTTGCTGTAGTGATCGAAGATGAAGCCGCCCAGCCCGGCCGCCGTAAAGGTGCCGGTGAGCTCGATCGACGAATTCGGCCTGATTACCAGATCATAGGGCACTGCCGCCAGGCCCGTGGCATCCGGGTTACCCACGTAGCGCCCATCGACGACGGTCCAGTCGCCGGCGAGCGGCGCAGCGAAATCGTCGGCCGAACCGTCCTCGAAGTCATCGGCCAGTGACAATGTCGTCTCCGGCATCAGCCGCTGGACGACCATGCTGTTGATGCTGCTGACCGAGTTGTCGGCGCCGAGCCCGACCATGCCGTAGTTCAGCCCGTAGGTGAACCCGTCCGAATTGGTCCGCGCGTCGAAGCTGTAGCTCAACGGCCTGCCGCCATCGACGATCAGCGTCGCCGTCGTGCCGTTGACGGACAGCAGCAAGTCGTAGTTCGTGTTCTCCAACAACCGCATGTTAGACTGGCTCAGTACGGTCCAGCCTTCGACAGTGCGCACTCCGATTTCGAGCTTGTTGGTCGATACATTGATGCCGGCAAACTTGAAGTCGGTCGGGCTGACATAGTCGAAGATGACGTAGCCGTTCGCCTTGACCCCGGCGAGGGGCTTGGAGGCGCTGATCGTGGCCAGCACCTCGAAGTAGTTCGGGATGTACTCGCCCACGTGCATGACCGCGGCCGCATCGCCGTTGCTGCTGACTTCGAGGGCGGACGCGGGATCAAATGTGACGGAGCGCTTGTTGGCGGAAAGCGCATGCTTGCTGCCGCTGCCCAAGTTGGTAAGATTGATCGCCGTTCCGGCCACGGCATCCGCCGCGCTCGCCGCCAGCATCAGGTTATGATTGTCCAGGTTGATGACATAGTACGTCTCACCGTCGACCAGTCCGCCGATGGCGGTCCCGCCGTCGTGGCTGTAGACCACCGCATCACCCTGGCTGAAGCGATGCCTCTGGATGTTGAAAGCGTCACCGACGCTCTGTTCCGGCGACACTTGGTATTGCCCCTGCGCCACCTGCCATTCGCCGCTGTCGATGGCGAAGGCCTGCGAGCTGGTGCTGCTGGTGAAGTCGACGCCGCGCAGGCTGAGGCGCTGACCGCCCGGGATATTTCCGGGCTGCGGATCACTCGGCGCACCGCTTTGATCCCGCCACAGACTGCCGTCCCTCTGAGTGACCAGGCCAAGCTCGCCGTGCGGCTCGCCGTTGCGATCATGGTCGGTTCCCATGTCGTCGGCCCGGGTCGGGTCGGCGCCAAGGGCTTCGGAATAGTCGTACAGGAACTGAACGATACCCGGCGACGGCGCGCGGGTGACGGTGAACGCACCGAAGGGTGCAAACGGCACGATGAAGCTGTTGAACTCGCCGATCCAGTCGACCAGCCGATCGCCGCTGGAGTTGGCGATCAGCACGTCGCGCCCGCCGCCGCCAAAGGCGAAGTCCTGGATATTGATGTTCAGCGGATCTTCCTGATCGTTCAGGCCGCCATTGGTGCCGTGGTCGTTGTCGACATTGAGCAGGTCGTGGCCGAAACCGCCGAACAGCACGTTGTTGTCTGGCCCGCCGACCATCCAGTCGTTGCCGAGGTCGCCGAACATCGCCGTCTCGGCGATGCTGACATCGTTCACTGGCATGCCGTGTTCGTCCCGTTCGATGTCGGCAACTGTCGTCCCGGCGGCAAGCCCCATCTCGAGGGCGAGATAATCCGGCAGGATGTTCGGCGTAAGTGCGAGGATTTCCTGCATCGTCTCGAAGTTCAGCAGGAAGGGTTCGATCGCGACGCGGGGCTCGTACTCATCATAGTCGGCGAATTCCTGAGACGTGTTATCGAAGTGCAGCACGTCGCCGGGGTTGATGGGCGCGTCGTAGAACGTCTGCAGCGCCTCCGCGCCCATCATCGCATCGTCGCCGGCGCCGCCATGGACAAAGCTGTTGCCGAGACCGGCATAGATGATGTCGTTGGAGAATAGCGGCTCGAAGTTCGGATCCTGCATGTCTGTATTGGAATCGACGTTGAACGGCGTCAGATCGGCCGCGTAGTACAGCCGCCCGATATCCGGATAGCCCACGAGAGACTTGTTGATCACCGCCTGCAGGATGTTGCCCGGCGTGCTGATCAGCTTGTCGAGTTCGTCGACCTTCAGGACGCCATTCAGAAGTTCGGCATAGCTGTTGGGGTCAGCGGGATTGATGGTGGTGCTGGCCGCGGTATAGCGCGCCGTGAACAGGCGGCCGTCGTCGCCGAGGATACCATCATTGCCGGTGCCGCCGGAGATCCAGTCGCTGCCCCAGCCACCGATGATCCTGTCATCGCCCGCCCCGCCGAAGATGATGGCGTTGCCGGCCATGCCGTAGATGTAGTCGTCGCCCGACTCGCCGTGGATCTCGTTGCCGCGCGCGTCGTCCTTATCCGGGCCGATGTCGCTCGCCGCGCTGTCGGCATCGAAGTCCGGCCCGCCCGGCGTGTAGTCAAGCAGCTCCACCGCGCGCGGGATGATCCACAGATCCTGCGAATAGCCGGGCAGGTCGGGGTTGTCGTAGTTGAAGCGCAGGAACGAGCCGCCGTCCTCGCCATTGACGCCAACCAGTCGGTAGATGTTGGCGTTGTTGCCGGCGATCGCGCTGGCGTTGCGCGCATGCACCTGGTCGAGATCGATGACGATGTTGCCGTGCTCGTCGGTGTTGTTGTCGGCGGTGACGAAGTGGTTGCGGTCGATGCGGGTGCCGGCGCCGCCGAAGATGAAGTTGGTGCCGTCGGGCCGCTGCTCGCGTTCGCCGAGCGAGTACAACGACGAGGAGCCGCCGATGATGTCGTTCTGGCCCAGATTGCCGAAGATCATGTCACTGCCGCCACCGCCCTCGATAACGCTGTCGTCGTCGGTGACCGCCTCGAAGGACGGCGTGATGGCGAGCAGGTACTGGTCGACGAACTGGTCCGGGGTCAGCTCGATCTGACCGTTGACGATGCGCGCCGCGCCCACCGGGGCGGAGAGCTGTATCGTGTTCTGGTCAATGACGTGGACGGCATAGAGCCCGCCGCTCTTCAGCCCGCCGATGTCGCTCCCCCAATAGGCGATCCGCTGGCCTTCGACGAAGCTGTGCTCGCTCAGCAGGATCGTATTCGACCCCCCGTCGACGGTCGTGCCGTTGAGCGGAATGTCGCTGACATCGAGCGCCTGGAAGCGATCGCCTTCACCAAAGGTTGCGGTCTCCAGTTCAATGGCGGCCGAGAAGTTGAGGATGCGGTTGAGGACGTTTTCTCCCACCGCGCCGGCGATCGAGCCATTGCCCTGGATGATGTCGTCGCCGAGCTGGCCGAAGATCGTGTTCTCGCCCGGGCCGCCGGCAATGTAGTCGTCGCCGAAGGTGCCATCGTCGCTCGCCTCGATGTCGAAGGAGTGGAACAGCTCGATGATCTGGTACTCGGCCCAGTCGGGCAGCAGGCCAGGATTGAGATAGCGCGGCGCTTGCGCCACGCCGTCGACCAGCACCTCGCCGGTATCGTACTGGTCGTCCGGCAGTGCGGCGAGCCCTTGGAGGGACGCCGGAATGTCGTTGCGGCTGTAGATCACCTGGCCCAGCAGCGCCCGGAAACGCGGGTCGGTGATGGCCGATAGCGGCATTGCGCCGACGACGACGTCGCGGCGGAACAGCTCGACCGCGTCGCCGAAGATCAGGTCGCGGCCATAACCGCCGTCGATGAAGTCGCCCTTGGCACCGCCGACCAGCACATCGTCGCCGCCCTGACCCTCGATGATGTTGGTCTCGCCGAGGGTCAGGTGACGCGAGATGATCCAGCGCGGGTCGACGATGTCGCTCGAGATCATGTCGCCGCGCCCGCCGAAGCCGAACACCGCGATCAGCGGCTCGCTCTGCGGCGTGTCGGTCGCTTCTGCGACATACTGCACCCGCCCGAAGTCGCCGAACACCACGTCGTCGCCTTGCCCGGCGATGATGTCGTCATGCCCGAACCCGCCGAAGATGATCAGCGGCAGGGTCGACGCTGCTGCCCGCACCGTGTCGTGGTCGGTCCGCCCGTCGATGAGGTTGCCGTTTTCATCGACGAAGTCCTGCGGATTGGCCGACGCTCGACCGCCCGCGGTATTGAGCACGAAGAAGCCGTCCTCATCCGCCTGCAGATCCACGGTCACGTGATCGTCGCCCAGGCCGGTGTTGAGCATCGTCGTGGTGCGCTCGCCGGCGCGCAGATGCGTGCCGTCGATTCCGACGACGTCGTCGCCCCAGCCGGTCCAGTAGCCGATGCCGTCGTAGAAGTTCCCGGTTGCCGCGGCGCCGTAGGTGATGTCGCCGATGGCCAGGCCCTTGATCTGGATTTCGGCCGCGCTGACGTCGCTGAGGCTCTCGCCGTCCTTGGTCGACGGGTCGATTTGATCGGAGATGGTGACCGTCTTGTTCTCGGTCTGGGCCTCGTCGCTGATCAGCAGCCGGTGGCGGCCATCGCCGAAGTCGAAATTGAGATTACCGCGAATGTCGTCGAGGTTGCCGGTGAGGAACTCGAACACGTCGGCAGTGCCATCGGTGGCGAACACCGTATTGTGGTCGAGATCGGCGTTCGACGACACGAAGACCCGGTCGTCGCCGCTGCCCAGCGTGATGTTGGTCGCGGCCAGGGTGGTCTCGGTGTCCAAGTAGCTGCCGGTGCTGGTGCCCTGCACGTTGATGATGTTGTCGCCCGAGCCGGTGATGATGTTGAGCTGCTCGATGCCGTAATAGTTGATGCCGTCGGTGCGGGTGACCACCGTCGCCCCGCCGCTAGCACTGAACGCCGCATCGCCGTCCACCACCAGGAAGCTGACGCCCGGCCCGCCGTCGAGCGTGCGCGCCTTGCCCTGGAAGGAGATGAGGTAGGTGTTGTTGACCCGCGACACGGCGAAGTCGCTCTTGAACGCCTCCGGAACCGTCGTCACGTCCTCCGCATCGGTGAGCGCGGAAGCGAGCGCGTGCTGCAGGGCGCGGCGCACCTCGTCGGCACTGGCGTCGAAGGCGATGTCGCCGGTAATGAACGGCCCCGCCAGCCCCGGCACCTCGAGGGTCAGCGTGAAGCTGCCGGCCGTGGCCTCGACTGTGAGCACCTGGACCTGGTTGACCCCGGTGTCGCCGCCGTTCTGGAGAGTCTGGATGGCTGCTTGTGCACTGCCGCCGGTCAGGTTTGTGGAGTCGACGATCAGCGCATTCAGATCTGTCGACGACAGCCCGCGCACGAATTCGATGTCGAACACGCCCGAACCAACGTCGTCGCGCACCGAGATAGACACGTCGCCGGCATTGATGCCGTCGAGCGCTTCCAGCGCCAGCTGGAGCTGGCCGCCGCTGATGTCATGGGCCAGCGGACCGGTCACCGCATCGCCGAAGGCGAGGGTGAAGGTGCCGCCGGTTGCGTCGATGGTCAGCCGCTGGATTTCGTTCAGCGCCAGGGCGGTGATGCCCTGCTGGCGCGTCGCGACCTCGATAAGGCCATCTGATTGCGACGCCAGCGCCCCGCCAGCAAGCTCGACGGTGCGCGCCAGTGTATGGTTCGAAACCACCAGCTCCGGCACATCGGTGTTGGCGAGAATTCCCCGGAAGCGGATGACGTGAACGTCGTCGTTGTGGTCCACACGCACATTGCCGGTTCCGATGCCGGCGAGACCCTCGAGCGCCGCCTGCAGCTCCGCGCCGCTGATGTCGTGGGCGAGCGAAGCAGTCTTGTTGATGAGCCCGCTGCCGTCCACCTGGAACTGCGCAACGTCGGTCTCGGCGGGGTCGAGGAAGGTGATGAGGAAGGTAAAGGCGTCCAGCGCCTCTACAGCCACGGAGTCCGCGCCCAGAAGGCTGTTGAGAGCGACTTCGATCCCCGAGGCGACCGTAGTGGGATCGCTCGCGTCGAAGGAAATGTTGCTGGTGTCGCCAACTCCATTGAGACTCAGCGAGAAGGTGCCGTTCTGTGCAATGATCGAGAGCTGCTGCACCTCGTTCTGGCCAGGAAGTCCGTCGCGCAGCGTCGTCACCTCGGCGCCGGTGAAGGACAGCTCGAAATCGCCCTCGGTGGCGTTGAGCCGCAGCGTCTGGATCTCGTTGACGCCCGGCATGCCCAGCCCGGTGATTGACGAGCTGGTCAGCAGCATGGTGGTGTCGTCCGGATTGGCGCTGTCGTCGACGGTGAGGGTGTCAACCGGGCCTTCGGACGTGAGCTTGTGGCCGTTGAACTGGAGCAGCGCGATCGCCTGGCTGCCGAGGTTGTTCATGAACGTGACGCGGTAGGTGCTGCCGAAACGCTCGACCTCAACGTCGCCAACCTTGATATCATCCAGATCCTCGAGCGCCAGCCGAACGTATTCGGCACTCACGTTGAAGTCCAAGCTGTTGGTGAACTGCACGATGCCGGTCGTCGGGTCAGTGAAGCCGATCTCGAAGCTTCCGCCGGTCGCCTCGACGGTGAAGCTCTGGATGGCGTCGACCGGGTCGACGAAGGCGCCGGTGACCTTGGTGTCGTCTATCTCCAGCAGCGCTTCGGCGCCGGTTCCGGCCAGGCCGCCTTCGAAATGGATGCGGTAGATGTCGTTGGCGATGCGCTCGACCACCACCTGGCCCGCAGTGATATTGGAAAGGGCAACGAGTTCGCCCTCGATGAAGCCGGCGCTGCTGCCGACCGCGATGTCGCCGGTGGTCTGGCCGTCATAGGAGAGGGTGAACGTGCCGCCGGTGGCGTTGATCATCAGATCGGCGCGATCCTCCATCGGGGCAATGAAACCGCCTTGGGCGCCGGAACCCCTGACCAGATGGACCGGGCGCACCTCGGGCATGTCGCCAGTGATGGTGAGCAGATTGCCGATGCCGGACACCAGGCCGGCGTCTGTCACCGTGAACGCGTCGGCGCCCGCCCCGCCATTGAGATAGGTCTGGCCCGAGACGGCATGGACGAAGAACTCGTCGTCGCCGTCGCCGGCATTGATCGTGGTGGACCCGGCGTGGGTGTCCTCGATGGTGATGCGGTTGTCGCCGCTGCCGAGATTGATGAAGATCTCGTCGAGGCCGAAATAGGTGATCCCGCCATTGACGGTGATCTGGTCGGCACCCGACCCGATCGCCACCTGGTCTTCGCCGGCCGTCATGCCGAGGCCGTAGAGCCGGTCTTCCGTCACCGTGAGCGCGCCGGCGGGAAGCTCGACGCCGCCCGGGTTGCCGTCGAACGAGACCACGCTGTCGGTATCGTTGAGGATGAGGAAATCGGTCTCCTCGTTCTCGTCCACCAGCAGGTTGGGGTGGGTGGCCTCGAGCGTGAACTGGCTGGGGTCCCGATTGAACTCGTTGTCCGGTCCGATCGGCAGTGCGTCGACGACGAATCCGCCTTCCCACGGCCGCGCCAGTGCCAGAATGATCTCTCCGGCGACAGTGCCTTCGACCCCGGTGATGATGCGCTGCTTGTTCTTGCCGGGGCCCTGGGTGATTTCCACCGTCAAGTCGATGAGCTGGTCGAGCGTCTCGTCCGTGAGTTCGCTGCCGAACTTCGCCTCGATGGCCTCCGTGACGGTCCGCTCGAGCGACGAGTCGACCACCTGGAGCTGGGCAGTGTTGGTGTCCGACAGGCTGCCGATGAAGGTGATGTCGACGAACACGCCGAGCGCGCCGCCATCTTCCGCCTTCACCTCCACGTCGCCCGCGGTAATGCCGCCAAGCGCCGCCAGCGCCGCGGCGATGTTGGTTTCGAGCGTCCCGAGATCCTGACTGAAGGTGATTTCGCCGGTGGTCAGCGGGACGCCGCCGTTGATGTTCGGGTCCTGAAGGGCGAGCTTGAAGGTGCCCGAGCTCGCCTCGATCCTCAGGCGCTGCGTCTCGTTGATCTCCAGCCCCGAGAAGTCGACCGTGAGCTGGTCAATATTGACGTCGGTCGTGTCGCTGAACGTGATGATGAAGGTCGTGCCCTCGGCAACCACTGACGCGGTGATGGGAACGCCAGGCTCGCTCTCGCCAAAGTCGAGACCCGCGAGCGCTGTTTGGATCGCAGCGGCCACCGTATCGGTATCGTCGCGGTCGAAGGCGATGTCCCCTGTAAACTGGCCATCGAACTCAAGCTTGAACGTGCCTCCGGTGGCGCCACGGATCGTCAGGTGCTGGATTTCGTTGTCGCCAGCGCCGCCTTCCTCCTCGGTCGTCACATAGGCGTTGACCTTGCGCAGGCTGCTGTCGACGACCTGAAGCAGCGCCACATCGTCCAGGCTGGAGTCGAAGGTGATGAAGAACGTCGAGCCGGCGGCCACGACGGAGACGGGGTTGCCCGTCAACTGGCCATTCAATTCGTCTTCGATCTGCGTGGCGACGCCGTCCGGATCATCTGCATCGAAATCGATCTCGCCCGTCAGCGTAGTGGCATCGGAGCCGACCTGCAGCTTGAACGTTCCGATGCGGGCGTCGACGGTGAGCACCTGGATTTCATCGGTGTTGCTGCCCGCATCGCCCTTGGTGTTCTCGGTCACGCTGGCGCTGCCGGCGGACCCTCCCTGGACCGCGGTACTCACCGACGTGGTGCCGGCAACATTTGCGCTCATGTCGATGGTGACCGTGAAGGACGAGGCATCGGTCACCTCGCCGATCGATGGCTTGAAGTTGGTTTCGCCCGGCAGCATCGCCGGCTCGCGCTCAAGATCGGCCGAGCGGTCCTCGCTCGGGCCGCCGTTGATGATCAGCGGCCCCTGGATGGCGTTGGCGAGATCGAGCTGGGTAGCGAACGACTTCGAATCGCCGCCGTCCACCCGGTCGTCGTCCGCCGCGCGGACCTGCACGGTCTGTGGCGTGAACCAGTTGTCGATGTCGAACGTGAGCTCCTGCATGAAGCCCCAAACCCCGCCGTCGATGCGAAGCTCGACCTGCTGGGTGAGGCTGCGGATGCCGAGCAGGCCGCCGCCGCGGTCGGTGCGGGTAGGGTCGGCGATGAGCGCCACCGTCACGACCTCGCCCGCCTCTGGTGCCCGCGTCAGCACCACCTGGTAGTCGTCGTTGGCGATCCATTCCGGCGGCGCGTCCGTCGCGCCCGCGCCGTCGAAGTTGCCGTCGCCGGTCTCGATGACATTGGTCGAGCCGTCCGACTCCAGCACCAGCGCCATCGGCACTTCATTGTCCCAGATGTCGACGACGAGCGACGAGGTGACGCCGCCGTAGCCGCCGCCGCTGGCCGACAGCGTCATGCGCTGACGGTGGAAGCCCTCGGTCAGGTCATCGTCGACGCCCATGACATAGAGGGTTTGGGCGTCTTTCCAGTTGGTCGAGGTGAAGGTCAGGCTGTCGACGATGTTGAAGTTGGCGCCATCCGGCACGACGAAGTACAGCTGCTCCGTGCCGAACCCGTCCAGTGCGGACAGATCGACGGTAACGTTCCCAGTCGGCGCGGCGGCGAGCGAGACGGTGATGCTGTCGACCAGGCGAAGCGCATCCGTCTGACCGTCGGTGAAGAACCCATGGATCTCGTCGGCCTCGACGGCCCAGGTGCCGCCGCCGGTCTCGCGCACGTCTAGGGCGGGCGCGTCGTCGCCGACGATGGTGACGGCGAGCGACGGCAGCATCACCCCGGCATAGCGCAGGATCTCGATGCGGCTGGTCTCGTCAAGACCGGTGAACCAGGACTCGCTGACCGTGAGCTTGTTGCCGTCATTTGCGATCACGACGCGCGTCTGGCCGATGCCGGAGCCGGCGATGATCTTGACCGTCGCGCCGCGCAGCGCGTCGTCGCCCTGGGCCAGGATGAAGCCGGGCAGCCCGGCCCCCGCCAGCGACAGCGTGCGTTCGCCCGCGGGCACTTCGGCGGCCACGAACAGGCCGGCGATGGTGTCGGTGCCCTGCCCTGCCACGCCTTCCTGGACCTGGACGCGATGGCTGATGAAGTTGCCGACGCTGCCCTCGATGTCGAAGGCGAACAGGCCGAAGCTGCCGTCCGCCGTGAGCTCGAAGTTCGCCGCGAGTTCCGAGACGTTCGTCGCCTCAGTTCCGAGGAACTCGATGCGGAAGGTCGTGCCCGTCCGGCTCACCTCGACATTGATCGGCGCCAGTCCGTTGAGTTTATCCTCAATGTCCTGCCGGACCTGGTTCAGGTTGTGGGGATCGAAGATGATGGTGCCGGTTGTGTTGCCGTCGAAGGTGAGGCTGAACGATCCCTTGGTGGCGTTGATCGACAAGAGCTGGACCTCGGTCTCGCCGGTGCCGCCATCGCGGCTGGTGGCGATTTCGGCGGAGCCCTGCTGGCCGGCCTTGAACTGCACCTGCTGGGGAACATCCCAGTTGGCCGCGGTAAAGGTCAGTGCCAGGCCGTCGACTAGATCACCATTGTCGAGCAGCTTGATGCCCTGCGGTGCGACGGCGTTGACCACCACCTCGGCATCGTTCTCCGGCTTGCGGGTGAGCACGATGTGGTAGCTGGCGGTATCGCCGCGCGCCTGGGAGACGATCGACTCCCCGCCCGGCTGGAGGATGCGGATGGCCGGCTCGTCGTCGTCGGCGACATTGGCCGAAATGCCGTTGACCTTGGTGCCGGCGAACGAGCCCTGCTCCTCGCCAATCAAACTGTCGATGTAGTGCGAGATCAGGCCGCTGTGGCCCAGCAGGTCGTTGCTGATGACCGGCGGCGTCTCGCCGTTGACGAAGAAGGTGTCGCTGCCCAGTCCGCCGGTGATCTTGGTCACGGTCCCTTCGGCGGTGCCGAGGATGAAGAAGCGGTCGTCGCCTTCCGCCCCGTCGACCTCGATCGACTGGATGTTGATGTACTCGACGTTGATCCCGGCGCCGTAGATGCCGTCCTCGGTGATGACGAAGTCGTCGTTGAACTCGGTGCCGATGACGATCAGCGTATTGAAGCCGGTGCCGCCGTCGATCTTCACCGGGGCATTGACGGCGTACATGACGGTGTTGGCGCCGGCGCCGGTGCTGACGTCGGTGCGCTCGCGCAGATTGTCGGAGGAACCGATGAGCGCGAAGGCGCGGATCAGGAAGAAGTCGTTATCCGCCTCGCCGAACAGCTGCAGCGGGGCGAGGTTGTGGTAGATGACGAACTCGTCGTCGCCGGCGCCGCCGAAGATCTGCATCGGCGCCGAGACGCCGTTCGACAGGAAGCCGCGCGTCGTCTCCAGGGTGGCGAACACGTCGGCGTTGGGCACGCCCGCGGCCGGCGTGCGCTGCGACTTGTAGAGCTGGCCAACCTGGAAGAAGTCGTCGCCGTCGCCGCCGAAGATGGTGATGGCGGCGCGGGTGTCGTCGATCATGAACTGGTTGTCGCCGCCCAGGGCGAAGATGGTGATCGATTCCAGGTTGGTATCGTAGTTGATGCGCTCCACGTCGTGTTGCGGCTGATTCAAGGCAGCTGCCACCTCTTCGCCCGGCTCGGGGACGATGGCGGGCTTGAGCATCGACACGAAGGCGAGCCCGTCGAGGGCCACCGCGGCGCGCAGCAGGAACAGGTTGGCGTCCGGCGTGCCGACGATCTCCAGGGTGTCGAAGCCGTCATTGGCCGCGCCGCTGTCGAAGGCGTTGATCAGCGAGTTGGCGTCGCCGCCGAAGAGATACATGAAATAGTGATCGCTGCCGCCGGCGCCGTCGATGGTGATGAGGTCGTTGATGCCGCCGTCTTCCGGTTTGACCTGCGTGGGGCGCGAGCCCGGCATGCGGTCGATGGTCGTGAGGCCGGCGATCCGCCCGAGCGGTGTGAGTTCCACATTGAGGTTGGTCGTGTCGTCGCCCTCGCCGCCGAACAGGAAAGTCTGGGCGTTGATCGACTGGACGTTGAAGGTGTCGTTGCCGGCGCCGGCGTCGATATACATCGGCAGGTCGACGGCAACGAGGTCGGGCAGGTTGCCGAGCAGATTGTTGAAGGTGATGGTGAACACGTCACCGACCTTGCTCACCTCGTCGATAAAGCCGCTGCCGACGAGCCTCAGTGCCTCGATCGCCGCCTTGAGATCCGCAGCCGAGACATCGAAGGGCAAGGGCACCGTCTGCTCGGCGCCCGGCACCGTCTCGGTGCCGTCGGGGTCGGCGAACTGCAGGGTGAAGTAGCCGATGTCGGCGTCGATCTGGAGGGTTACGACCTCGCTCGTGACGCCCCGGACGCCGTCCGTGGTCGTCGTGACGGTGACCAGATCGCTCTCGATCGTCTCCAGTGACGTGGCCGAGAAGTTGGCGAGCTCGATGGCGCTGTCGATCTCGTTGGTGGCGATGATGTTGATCTCGTCGTCGCCGGCGCCGCCGGAAATCATCGTCATACCGGAGATCGTGTGAACGAAGGGCCCGATGTTCTCCAGCCGCTCGGGCGGGAACAGGCCGAGATCGAACGCCCTGAGCTCGGACACGTCCGTTTCTGCAAGATTGCCCTCGAAGGTGACGGTAAGGGTGATCTCGTTCCCGCTGACGCTCTTGCTCACGCTGATGTCGTTCGGGTCGATCCCTATATCGACGAGCGCCGCCTTCACGTCGGCCGCCGGGGCCGTGTGCAGGATCGGGTCCGTCGACTCCTCGCCGTATTTCAGCTTGAAGAAGCGCGGCTCGGGGCTGGTGATGAGGACAATCTGGACCTCGTTAGTGCCGCTCGCGCCGTCGGTCTGCGTGGTGACCTCGATCTCGGTCTCGGTCACAAAGCCGCGCTCGCCGCCGACGGTGAACAGGTCGTCGCCGGAGCCGAGGCGCACGTCCACGGCGCCGAAGCCCTCGAACTCGACGCGGCCCTCCATCGCTTCGCCGAACACGTTGAGCGTCATGCCGAGACCGCTCACCACGCCGACCTCGACCGGATCTTCGACGCCGACCCGCGTTTCCATGAAGGCGGTGATGTTGCCGTCGTTGGCCACGGTATCGGCGCTGTCGTCGATGATCAGCGCGTCATGGCCGGTGCCGCCGACCAGCACCAGCGGCCCAAGGCCGAAGGGCGCGTTTTCGCCCGGCAGCGACGTGCCCCTGATATTGTCGACCAATCCGGTGCCCACGGTGACCGTGTCGTCGCCGGCGCCCGCGTCGACGCGCACCGGCACGGTCGCCGCCGTGCTCTCGATGGTAATGTTGTCGCCGCCGCCGCGGGTCTTGAGCTTGATCTGCAGCATGCTGCCGCCGGCCGCGGGCGGGGCATAGGTGACCGTGCTGGAGCCGAAGATGATGTCAGAATCGGTGAGCGTAAACGTGTCGCCGCCGTCGGTGCCCATCACCTCGATGAGATCGGAATTCCACGTATCGCTGGAGTCGTCGACCGTGGCGTTGATCGTCCCGTGGTCCTGCCAGAAGATATACCTGTCGTCGCCCTTGCCGCCATCCAGGTTGATGGCACTCGTTTGGAACACATGGAAGACGTCGGTCAGACTGCCACCAATGATCTCGCTGATGCTTCCCGCGTTATTGACGATGACCCGGCTGTCGAAAACATTTGTAAAGTGGTCTGTCTCATGGAATGGCACCGAAAGGCTGCCGAAATCAGCAGGCAGCGAGCCGGTCTGGTCGGCACCGATGTAGATCTTGTCGCCGACGAGGAAGTAGGTGAGGTTCTTGCTGACCTTTGAGGCATCGATCTTGTCGAGCGTCCCGTCTGCATTGATGACCATTTCGCTGCCGAAGCCGGCGAGGTCGTAGACGTCCTGGTCGGAACCGCCCGTGATGGTGTTGTTGCCGGGACCGGCATCGACAACGTTGTCGCCGCCGAGGCTCAGATTGATCGTGTCGTTGCCGGCGCCGGAGAAGATCGTGTCGTTTCCGATACCCGCGTGGATGGTATCGTTGCCGGGACCACCGAAGATCTCGTTGTCGCCGCCGATGCCATGAATGGTGTTGTTTCCGGCGCCGCCGAACAGCTGATCGGCATTGGCGGTGCCCTTGATGGTGTCGTCGCCCGCCCCGCCGCGCACGATGGCATGAATGCCGGAATGGGTGACGCCGCTGAGATCGATAACGTCGTTGCCGGCACCACCATCGACGATGATCTTCGACACGTTGTCGAACCGGTAAAGTGACAGCGCGCCGCCCGCCAGCGCCGTCGCCTTGCTGACACCGAACTGCTCGGACCAGACAATGACGGAGTTGGCTCCCACCGACTCCACGTGGATCGTCTCGGCAATGTCGCGGGTATCCCCCTGTAGCCGCGCCTCGGCATTCGGGCCGATATTGAGGGTCAGTGTATCGCCGCTCTGGCTGCCCAGGATGGCCGGGCGCTCGAACGGGATGTTGAACTCGAACAGCGTCAGGCGGACGAACTCGAAGCTTTCGCTGATCTTGAAGAGCAGCAGATTGACTTCGATAAAGGCGCGCAGGAAGAACTCGAGCTTGCCGCTGATGTCGAAGATCGCCAGCGGATTGAATTCGTTGGCCGCCAGGTTGGCCGCCATCTCGTTGATGCGCACCTTGTCGTCGCCGTCTAGGTCGGCAAAGTCGAAGAAAATCGTCGCATCGATGCCGCCCTCGGCGCCGAATTTCGCCGGCCCGATGGACACCCCGGCGCCCACCGCGATGGTGGCGCCTAGCGTCAGGAACGGATCGCCGGAGGCGTCGATGAAGAAGCTGTTGAGGAGGTGAGCGGGATTCTCGCTGGCGATGAACTGCTCAAGGCCGCGGGTGTCGAAGCCGACCGTGGTCGAAACGCTGCCGCTGACGCCGCCGCTGAAGAACCCGACCAGCGGGCCGACGATGGGGACTTCCTGGCGGAAGAAGAAGTCGAAGCCGAAGGTTGGCAGGCTGGCCGTGAACAGCGTGACGTCGGGCTGCCCGAGGATGAGCTTGAAGATCGTCTCGGGCTCGAGGATGTGGAAGTTGATGGCGCCGTCCTGGGTGACGCCGGAGGTGAAGCGCTGGGTCGAGCTCGGCTGCGGCGCGCTCGATGTCGGCGCGGAGGCGCCCGCAAGCTTGCCGGTCTGTGTGCCGTCGAGTTCCAGCTTGCTGACCGACCGCAGGTCGCCGAACCCCAGTTCGATGATGTCGTCGGCATCAATGTAGCCGCCGTAGTTGGTTGTAGACTTGGCCTCATCGGTAGCCGCGGTCAGCACCAGGTGGCCGAAGTTGAGGGACAGGTTGCCGGACGGATCGGCCGAGTTCACGAGATCCATGAGGAAGAACAGTTCCTCGATGAAGTCGAGGACCGCCACCACGGTCGGGCCGTTCTTGGGATCGAACAGGACGATCAGGTCCTTGCCGGTGATGGTCTTGCCCATCAGGTCCGACAGGAGCGGGATGCGCATGTTGAGGAAGCCGTCCGGCCCCAGGATCGGCGCGGCCGGTTCCAGCACCTCGGCGAAGTCGTGCAGCAGCGGCCCGGCGAAGTCGGAAATGAACGAGCCGAGATCGAGGCTGACATTGGCGAACACCACGTCCGGGTCGTTGACCACGAAACCGTCGTCGGGCGTGATCGAGAACCCGAAGTCGATCAGCAGGTCGGTCGAGATCGAAGGCAGGAAGCCGCCGAGGTCTTCGCTGATGGTGCTGAAGTCCACCTCCGCCTGGGCCCGCAGCACGGCACCGCCGGAGAGCTCGGGCTTGAAGATTTCGCTCGCCGGCGTGCTGATCAGGTCGGGGATGGTCAGCCGGCCTTCCCTCGCCGTTCCGGCCTCGCCCGGCGCCACGATGTCGACAGCGCCCGACAGGAAAAGCTGGGATATCTCGCGCTTGCCGTCCCCATTCACCCGCTGAAGCACGCCGTCGCCGTCGAGGTCGACGCCGTCGAGCACGTTGAGGGCGAGGAACAGCAGCCGACCCTCGACTTCGGCCCGGCTGTCTCCGCCGGGAGCGGCGAGCACATAGCCGTTGTCGGTGCCGAAATCGATCGTGATGTCGAGCCCGATCTCATCGTCATGCGAGGTGACGAAGTAGAAGCCGATCTCCTCGTGCACGCCGAAGCCGAACTTGAGGTCGAAGTCGATGGTGACGGTCGGCTGGAATGCGGCCGAAATGCCGAGCGCGTCGATGCCGAGGTCGAACTCGATCTCGTCGGTGGAGAAGGTGAATGTCTTGCCGAGTTCGAAATCGAACTGGGCGAACTTGTTGTCGTCGCTCGATGGTGTCGCGAACAGCGACCCTATCGTCGCCCCAGTATAGACGACATCATCAATCGTGATGAGAGAGTCGCCGTTGCTGTCCTTGAGCAGATCGATTCCGCCCGGGCCGAACACGTCGAAGATGGTGTTCCGGACGAAGTCGGTGAGACCGTCGAGGTTGGCGTTGTTCTCGCGCAGCGTGTTGACCAGCGGCGTCAGGAAATTGGCGCGGAAGCCCTCGATGAAGTTGCTTGCCGGATTGTCGGCCAGCAGATCGCCGACGAACGGCAGGTCGACCCCCATGATCTGGCCGTTGAGCGTCTCCTGCAGGAACTGCAGCGCCCTGTCGATGCCCGACACCACCACCGACGGATCGGCCAGCAGGGCGAAGATGCTGGGGAGTTCCAGATTGTTGAAGTAGTCGAGGATGTCGTTCGGCAGGTTGAAGTTCAACCCACCAGTGCCCGCGAACAAGTCCGGCAGGTCGATGGTCGCGCCGAGATCCCCAATCGACTGCTTGAAGTCGTCGGTGCCGATGAGCAGCGGCAGATTGACCGATCCGGTGCCGGTCACGTTGGCAGTGGGCGTCACCGTCTCGAAATCGAAGCTGCCGATATCGTTGAAGTCCACGATGATATTGTTCGCCAGTCCAAGCGCGATGCTGCCGGCGAGACTGGCCGAGCCACCCTCCACGAACAGGCCGAAGGGTCCGACCTGGGCCTTGAAGTCGAGATCCTGCCCGCTGGCGCTGGCCCCGGCCGTGAGCCCGGTGTCGGCGGCATCGATGATCAGCTCGCGCGTATCGAGTTTGAGGCCGAAACCGAGATCGAAGGCGATATCGGCGTTCACCGCCAGATTGCCCGAGGCGCTGACGCCGACGAGGCTGGTCAGGAAGTCAGGCAGTCCGGCATCCGACAGATCGAGGCTGAACGGCTGCGACAGGCTGGCGCCGAGGCCAAAGCTGAAGTCGAAATCGAGGGTCTTCTCGGTCGTGTCGAAGGACAGCAGGTTCGTGCCCGTCGGCAGCCCGAGCTTGGCGACCAGCAGGTCGTTGAGCTCCTGCACGGCGCCGGCCGGGTCGTTGGCGATCTCCTCGACCACGGCGGCGAATTCGTCCACCGCGGCGAGCATCTCAGCCACCGAGCGCTCGATCAGCGGCAGCCGCAGCTGCATGGCCTCGCTGTCGCTGAACTGCTGCAGCAACCCGATCATCGCCCTGAGCCCGGAGACGATATCAGCAAACGACAGGTCGCGGAACTGATTGAGGATGTCCAGGTCCGCACCGCTGAAATCGACGGTGACATTCGGCGTTTCGGTCAGCGGATTGAACGAAGCGGCAGCGATCGTCAGGCTGGCAGTGAGAGAGTCGAGACCCGAAAGGCCGACGTCCGGGGACACGTCGAGCTCGAAACCGAGCGCGGCCGAGAACGTTCCGTCGACGATGCCGGTCTGCAGATTGCCGTCGGCGTCGCGCGTCGCGTCGGCACTGTCGAACAGGAACAGCCCATCGCCCAGCGCCTCGGTCAGCACCGCCACCGGAATGACAGCGGTGCCGTCTTCGGGGTTCATCAGGGCGAAGTCGAAGCCGGCATCGAAGAACGTGCCGTCGGTGTCCAGCGTCCCGCCGCCGGTGGCGGTGAGGCCGAGGAAGCCGAGCGTGGCGTTCAGCGTCAAGTTGTCGGCGACCAGCTTGAAGCTGCCGTCGAGGGTGACGTCCTCGAGCGAGAAGCCGGTCGCCTTGGCCCGCAGCGTGGCGCCCTGTCCGGCGTCCAGGCCGAGCTCGGTAATGGCGCCGTTGTTCGCCGTATCCGGCACGTTGATCGCCAGCGTCTCGACGCCCGGATTGGCCTTGATGGCCAGACGGTTGCCCTCGGGATCGATGCGCACCACGGAGAGGAGGCCGGCTTCAGCGCCAAGAGCCGTATCCACGGCCGACTGGAGCTGGGCCCTGAGATCATCGAGGCTCGTGTTGACTGTCGTGGAACTGGCAAGCAATTCAACGTCGTAGGATGTGCCGTTGACGATCAGGCTGAACTCGATGTCGTCCGTCGTCGTGCCGTCGAAGCGCGTCGGGGCGCTGAGCAGGCCCAGTTGCTGGAAGGCCGGGTCGTCGAAGCTCGCCGACACCTGAGCCAGTCGCTCGATGGTCGTGCCGGGCTCGAGGTCGAACATCGAGATGCGGACCGACTCCATCGACAGCGAGATGCGCCCGCCGCCGGCATCCACCCGGATGGGCGAGCGGAAGGCGAGCTCGAGCGTGTCGCCGGTATTGGGGACCGAGTCGAGCGTCAGCTTGAGCTTGCCGGCGTCGTTAGCGACGGTGACGCTGAAGCCGCCGAGCCCGGCGCTCCCCAGCGCCCGGTTGATGGCCGCTTGCAGGCCGTCGACAATGTTCCCCATCGTCGCGGCGGTATTCAGCTCGCTCGCGCTCAGCACGCCGTCGCCGCTGGTGTCGAGCACGTCGACGGCGCGCAGCCGCCCGTTGACCGTGCGATCCTGGCCGTCGACGCTGAGCAGCAGCGTGAAGGCGATGTCGCTGGTCATCTTGGTGAGCGGCGCATGCCCGGCCGTCTTTGAGGCGCCCTGGGCGATCGTCCCGGTGGTCAGCACGCCATCGGAATTGACGAAGCCGAGCGTCAGGTGCCCGTCGCTGGCGAGCTGGGTGTTGATCGCCTTGCGCACGTCGTCGGCAAGATCGGCGAGGGAGCCGTTGGTGATGTCCTTGGAGACGGTGACGCTGATGTCGCCGAAACTGGCCGTATTGACGAGACCGCTGCCGTCGGCGGAAATCTGGGCGACGTCCTGGTTGCCCGGATCGTCGAAAGTGATCGTATAGACCGTGTAAGCCCCGGCGGTTTGCTTGGTCACCGACACCCCGACGATGTTGGTGAGCCCCTCGAGCGCCGTCTCGACGACGCCAGCACTGGCGTTGAACGCGATGTCGCCGGTCGTTTGACCGTCAAACGTCAGCGTGAAGGTGCCGCCGTCGGCATTGAGCACCGCGACGCTCTGCACTTCGTCGTCATCGCCGCTTCCCTGGGTCGTGGTGGCGGTCACCACCGCCGGCCGGTTGACCAAGTCGAGGTCGAAATTGGCGTCGCCGAACAGGATGCCGTTGTCGGCCGGCCCCTCGAGGTCGACCGGCGTGGCGGCCAGCAGGACGTTCGGATCGGTGCCGAAGGTGATGGTGTAGACCCGGTCATTGCCGTCCGTCAGCGCGCCGCCGGTGACACTGTCGACAGTGAAGCCCGCAGCCTCCAGGGCCGCCTTGACACTGTCGGCCCCCTGGGCATTTGCGTCGAAGTCGATGGCCCCGGTCGTGTTGCTATTGTCGCTCAGCACATAGGTGCCGGCATTGGCGTTGTTGACGGTGAGGACCTGAACGGTGGTGTCGCCCTCCGTTTCGGCCTCGACGGTCACCGAGGCCTTGTTGTCGGGGGTGAAGACGCTCGGGTTGATGGCGACTTCCTGGCTGGGCGTCAGGTCGATGCGGAACGTGAGGCCGCCATTGAGGTCGGCCTCCATGGACAGGGCGCCGGTGGTCTCGATGCTGGCGATATCGCCCAGGCTGGCGCCGAAATCGAGCGGGAACGCCCCGCCCGTCAGCTGGCTGGAGTCGCTCTGCAGCTCCGCGACATTCTTGTTACCGAGGCTGTTCTGGAAGGTGACGGTGTAGGGACCGCCATTGCCGCCGGTGACGGCGATGTCGGTCGAGCCGATGCCCGACAGCGCGGTCAGAGCATTCTTCACCTGCGTTGCCGTGGCATTGTGGCCGAGGTCAGCGGTGAACTCCGGCGTGCCGTTGGCGTCGGGGAAGGCCAGGCGGAAGGTGCCGCCGGTGGCGTTGATCGTGACCCTCTGGACTTCGTTGCCGCTGCCGCTGCCTTGCGTCACCGTCTGGACCGTGGCGAGGCCGAAGCCGAACATAGCGCCGAAATCGAGGTCGAACGCGACGTCGTTGGTCGAGGGATCGTAGATCGCCTTCAGCGTGTTGGGGCCGAGGCCGAGGTTTGCGGCGACCTCGACCATCAGTTCCTGGACGCTGCCGAAGGCGAGGTCGGTGATGCCGTTGCCGTCGATGTCCGGGCGCAGCATATCGCCGCTTTCGAACAGCGGATCGAGCACCGTCGTCCTGAACGCGGTGGCGATGTCGATCAATTCGCCCAATGTCTTGCCGGTATAGGGGATCTCGGTGCTGAGCGCCGTGCTCTGCGACATGGCGACGAACACATCGATGACCTGCTTGAGCATGCCCATGACGTCGTTGGGCGAGACATTGGCAAAGTTCAGCAGGTCGGCACCGCCCGGTTCGGTGAGCCCGATCTCGGGCAGCGACGGGCCGGTGCCGTCGCCGAAGATGTCCTCGCCCGACGGCAGAGTCAGAGTCAGGGTGGCCAGGGTGAGATCGGCGCCTGCGTCGAGGAGCTGAAGGTTCGAATTGCTGCCGGCGACGGTCAGATCGACATTGACCGAGATATCCAGGTCGGAGTTCGAATCGACGGCGACGTCGACGAGGTCGGCCATGTTCGCCGAGCCCAGCTCGGCGAGGGTCACGCGACCGTCCGAGTCGGGGTCCAGCAGCGTCAGCACCACCTCGCCGCTGAACTCGACGTCGCCGAGATTGCTGGAGGCAATGCTGCCCCTTAGGAAGCCGAAGTCGATCTCCAGGTCGTCGGTCGCCTGCAGTTCGGCCGCCACGTCGAGGGTGAGCGTGCCGCCGGGGTCCAGGAACAGCTCGGGCGTGCCGCCCGTGGTGATGCCCAGGGTCAAGGCGGCGGCGACGCCGGCGGTAATCTCCAGATCGCCGCCGATCTCGATGCCGACGACGTCGGCCTCGGCGCCGAGATCGAAGGGCACTGTCAGTGTGCGATCCGCCTCCAGGGTGCCCGGCAGCAACAGATCGATCGCGTCATCGGCGCCGGTGGTGCCCCAGCCTTGGTAGTTGAGGCCGCGCTCGGTGCCGACGGCCAGGTCGAAGCCCTGAACGTCGAGCGCCTTGAGCGCCGCGACGAGGTCGGACACGGCGGGTGACGACGGGAGAGCGGCGATGATGGCGTCGACCTCGGTCTCGAAGTCCTCGAACAGCTGGTCGATGTTGCTGAGGTCGCCGAGATTGGCGCCATCGGCGAGCCGGCTCAGCAGTGGCAGCTGGTTCTTCAGCTGCTGGATCTCGTCCTTGGTGCGATTGCTGAAGGTAACCAGGCCCATCAGCCCGGTGCTCAGCGCCGTCTGCAGCGCCGTCGTCAGCGCCACGTCGATCTCGTCTATCGGGTTGGTCTGGTTGAGGATGCTCCCGTCGGAACTCACAATCTGGGTCAGGTCCGCACGCGCTTGGAGCGTGCCGGTATGCCCGGTAAAGTCCAGGAGCCCGTGCCAGCTGCCTGCGACGAGCGTATCCGTCCCCCAATCGTTGCCGAAGACATAAGTCGTGTCGCCCGACCCGCCGTGGAGCACGTCGTCGCCGGCGCCCCCGGTGAGAATCACGGTGCCGCTGAAGCCCGAGGCGTCGAGCGTATTGTCGCCGGCGCCGCCCGTCAGGTCGGCTTCGACCACATTGGCAAGGGTGATCGTATCGCCCCCGATCGCCAGGCTGGTATCGGTCAACGTCATGTCGATATCGCGCGCGACGATCACCTTGGTGGCGGTCAGGCTGAAGTCGCCGGTGTAGCTCAAGGCACCCAGCGTGATCTCGTTGGCGTCGACGATCGTGACGTTGTCGGCGTCGTTGATGACCAGAATGTTGAAGTCGTTGCCGGTATTGGCGAGCGTGATGTCAGCCGTGCCGGCGTCGAGCGTCGTCGTCCCGGTCACCAGAACCGCGGCAGACTGGGTGATGGCGCCGCTCGAGTTCACCGTCAGGTTCGTCACGGTGATGCCGCCAAGGACGATGGCGTCGGTATCGACGAGGGTGACATCGCCGGTGCTGGTGACAGCCACGGTGCCGAAGTCGTTGCCAGCGGCAGCGAGCGTGACGTCGCCGGTGCCGACGTCGAACGTGCTGGTGCCGGCGACCGCGATCGTGCCCGCCGCCTGGGTGACGTCGCCGTTCGACGTCGTGACATCGAGCGCGCCCGCCGTCGTGCCGCGCAGCGCGACATTCGATCCAGTTCCCGTCGATATAAGCGTCAGCGTGCCGTCATCGACGTCGAAACTGCCGAGGATGAGCGAGGCGGCGGAAATAGTCAGATCACCACCGGCGGTGGTGATGGTGTTCCCGGCATCGAAGCTGAAGGCGCCGCCGGCCGTGAACGTGACGGATCCGCCGCTTGTCGCGGCAAGACTGAGCTCACCACCGACTAGCGCATTGAACGTGATGTTGTTGGTCGCCTCGATGATGACGTTGGCTGTCGCGTCGAGCGACTCGAGCTTTCCGCGCGAGATGGTAAAGGTATCGTTCGACTCGCCATCGCCCTGGAGAATCTCGTTGTCATCAAGCTCGGTGTCGTCGGCCCCTTCATCGACGTCTTCATCAACGATAAGCACGTTCTCAGGATCGAGCAGCAGCGTGCCGGTGGCGCCCGACGGAGCAGACAAGTCAGCGCTGCCGCGGAACACCAGCGTCTCGGCGCCCGACACCTCGGCAAAGCCGCCGTCGCCGCCGCTGGCGCCGCCGCGGGCGAAAATCTCGCCGCCGAAGCCGGTATGGCCGTCGGCCCAAACCACCACGGAGCCGCCATCGCCGGTCTCATAGGCGCTGGCGTCGATGACGGCGCCGAATCCGACCACGGTTTTCTCGGCGGTGGGCAGCGTCCCCTGCCCGCGCACATCGCCGCCGATGCGCACCTCGCCACCGTCGTCGCCCCGCGCGTCGATGACCGCGCCCCCGGCGACCGCGATCTCGCCGCCGGTCAGATGGACGCTACCGCCGGCACCGTCGAGACTCGATACATCCAGCGTGCCCGCGACGTTCAGCAGCCCTTCGGGACCCGCCGCGAGGATGATATCGCCACCGAAAGCCTCTATCACGCCGGTGCTGGTGATCGTCTCGGCATAGAAGCGCACGCTGCCGGCGGCGGCTTCCGACCCCTGCGCCGTAATGCGTCCGGAATGATCGATCTCACCGGCCTGCATCAGGACGTTCTCGGCCTCGACGACTCCAGCAATTCCGAGCGAGGCGGCGCCGACGTCGATCGAGAGGCTGCCGGCCGCGCCGAAGGCAAAGCTTTGTTCCAGCGATTCGATTATTGCCGAACTGGCGTCCGCAGCGCCGCTCAGCACATAGCTGTTCTCGCCAGAAAGCGAGATCGAACGGCTATCGGCGTTGGTAGCCTCGGTAACGCTATCGACGCCGCTCAGCCGGATCGATTCGGATTGCTGCCCGTTGCCGAGCGTCAGCAGGCCGCCTTCCTCACCGGCGCCCGCATAGCTGAGGCTGGCAAACTCGCCGCCCCTGATGATCAGCTGATCGAAACCGCCGCCAGCGTCGAAGGTGATGCCGAAGGGTAGGTAGAATTCGACCGTATAGTCTATCACCAGCCGGTCGTCGCCATCGCTTCCGGTGACCACGACTCGGTCGGTCTCTTCCAGCGACTGTTCGGCGACGATGGCGCCGCTGAGGTTGTCGAGTAGGCGGAGAGTCCGGTTGGCTTCCTCGAGGGCCAGCGTCAGGTCATCGCCGTCGCTCGCCATATCGACGGCGAAGGCCATCAGGTCGGCGGAAAGCAGGTAACGCGGCTCGAGCGGCTCGAAGAGCACCTGCGGCGGGTTATCGGGTGCGGCGTCGGCGCACGATTTCTTCCCCTTCGCCCCGGGGCGGCGCCGACTCCGGCGCGCGATACTGGCCAGCCGGCGACGCTGCCATCTCGGTTGCTTCCTGGGCGTTGAATGCGGCGAGACGGGCTCGTCGAACGGCCGGATCATTTCATTCATATCCCACTCCACTGAGCCCGAAAGCCCGAACAGGCATCGCCACAATCTGGTCGATGGGTAAACAATGGAGTCGCAGGCCGGAACAGAACTGCCGAGCCGAGCGCAGTGGGCTCACCTAATCAGTGCCGAAATCCCGGAGTCAATTTCGGAATCGACTTGATTGTTTCAGCATTCTGCAGAACAGCTTAAGACCCCCCTCTTGCCTCTGACTGTTGCCTTCTTTCAGCTCCCGCAACTTAAAGATTAGGTCTCTTTCGGGACCATTCTGCGCAGCCAACGGCAACCACAATACGGATTGCCTTAAGTTGATCCTATCAGGAATTCACAATACAGATCGCTTTAAGTTGATAGTATCAGAAATTATCCCCCACGGCAACCTCCACGGCAATCGCATTCGGCTTTAGCTCGGTTACTACGCTGATAATGCGAGAAAAAATGTGTCAACCAACCGACGCGCTTGAGCTTGACGGAAGGGAGCGCTCCCAAGTTGTTCCCGCGACACCGAGCGCGCGACGGCGTAGACCCGCGACGCTGCTCGGGTAGTTATCCTTGCGCACGCGCGCCGCAATTTCCCAAGAGGAGCCATCGAGTTGCCAGTGCAGGGCGATTTCGATGACTCAGGGGCACCTCGATTTTTGACTTTTTTCGCGGTCGCGGGGTGTCGGGGACGGCGTGAAACAGGAGGAACAGCGTCGGCGTCAGTTTGTTGCGTCGGGTCTGTCGCTGCGCTACGCCTGCCACGCTCGGTTTTTCCTGCCGCGGGGCCTGATCTTCTGCCTTTTCGCTCGCCCGTTGTTCATGCCGGGCATGGGTTGAGACGGCGCAGTTGCACCAGGCGGCGCATGTTGTAGGCGAGGTTCTTCATCCCGATCTTGGCCTTTGCTCGCACCAGGCCAATCGTGCGCACCAGCGTGCCGCCCATGTCATTGGTCTGCGCGCCGAAGATGTGCTCGACGCGCACGCGCACCGAGGATTTGGTGAGCTATGACTGAAAATGGGTGATGCGGCCTGAGAGGGCGGCGTATCGTGGCGGGTGTCGAAGCCTGCCAGAACCTCCCAAAGGAGCGATACGCCATGCAAGACGATACCACGATCACCCCCCTTCACCAGCCCGGATCGATCCTCGATCCGCTCACGGAGATCGCCCGCGAGGGCGCACGCCAGATGCTTGCCGCTGCACTCAGGGCCGAGGCGAATGGCTTCGTCGCGCAGTTGACGGACGAACGGCTGCCTGACGGTCGCCAGCGCGTTGTCCGGCACGGTTTCGGACCGGAGCGGACGATCCAGACCGGGATCGGGCCCCTCGAGGTGCACCGCCCAAAGGTGCGCGACCGCGCCACCGGCGTGCCGGCC
>NZ_JADDJF010000021.1 GCF_017811755.1 Pararhodobacter sp. SW119
GGATCAGGGTGGGGGTTTCTGAGACTGGTTCGCATTGGTCTGACAGCACAATCTCGTCGAAGATGGAATCCGCTTCGAGCGAGTTTCGGGTGGTACCTATGCTATCGGAAGCGCCTTCCAGAGCGCTGGCGACGGGGCCGGGAGGCTGCAAGGTGAGCTCCGGAAATTCTGGTCATTGGACAGGGAACTGCCGGTGCGCCTATGGTTGCACCGCAAGGGTTTCTCGCCGAACAAGCGGTATGTATTCCTGTTCGCGAAGCGCGGCGCACCGCATCTGCAGAAGGCGCATCACTTCACTTCCATCCTCACCTGGCGACTCCTGGCGGACAAGATCCGCGCGGAAACCGACATCATCCCGGTTGCCGTTGGCGACGATATCGGCCTCAAGACCTCTCCCAGCCTGGTCGCTTTCTGGGACGACCAGGGTTGGAAGGACGCTTTTGACGGCAAGCCGACCCGGCGAGATCAGCTTGGCCTTTGGGCGTACTTCGCACAGAATTATCATAGCTGTTCTATCCTCGGAATGCGAAGCGGGATGATCGAAGTGCCCGCTCTGCTGGGAATTCGCACGCGGTATATCGAAGAGCGTGGAAACAAGCAGGCTGAACGGATGGAATCCTGGCTGGGCAAGGTACCGGGTTGGAGCCGGCAGATCGTCGAGCGCACGCCGGGTATTGCGCAACAGAAATACATGGCCGAGTACAAGCATACCCGTCAACCGACGGCGGAAGAGCAATCTCGGGCAGCTGCCCTCAGGTACACGCTGCCAAAGTCCACGATCGGAACGCGGTCAGGGCAGAAATTCGATCAAGACGCGTTTCGCAAGAAGATCAATGCGGTCTTTGGAGACAAGCCGCTCGAAGGCGAGACACGCGTAGACCCGACGCAGTTCATGATTCGACCTGGGGAGTTCGACGAGATTCTGAACTGGATCAAGCAGGCGCCTGACGGCGGATCGGGGGCTACGCTTCGCCAGCCGGAACCGCGCGAGGACATCTCAATGGGCAATGCGCTGGAGCAATCGATGGCTGCGATGCGCGAACGTGTGGCCGTGCGCGACTGGAGCGAGCTTTAGGCCAGGAGCATGTTCGCGGGGCAAGCATGATGCAGTTTCCAATCGGGCAAAGACACGGCCCTGTCCGAACGCAAATGCCGGTCAGTCGAGGGGAAAAGACCTGCGGCGCCTAGCCTTAGCTCGAGCCTAGTTTAGTACGCCATGGGATTGCGCACCAGGCTCAGCGGGGTGCGCAAGAGGATCTTCAGGTCCAGCCAGATCGACCAGTTCTCGATATAGTAGAGGTCGTGCTCGAACCGGTCGCGCAGTTTGCCGGGGACGTCGACTTCGCCGCGGTGGCCGTGGATCTGCGCCCATCCGGTGATCCCCGGCGGCAGGCGGTGGCGGGCGGAGTAGTCGTCGACGATATTGGTAAAACGCTCCTGCCGGCTGGACAGCGCGTCGATGGCGTGGGGGCGGGGTCCGACCATCGAGAGCCCGCCGCGCAGGACGTTGAAGAGTTGCGGCAGCTCGTCGATGGAGCTCCGCCGCAGGATCCGGCCGACGCGCGTGACCCGCGGGTCATGGCGGGTGACGACGCGGCGCGCGGTGGGGTCCATCGCCTCGGGGTACATCGAGCGGAACTTCAGCACGTCGATGACGCGGTCGTTGTAGCCGTGCCGCTTCTGCCGGAAGAACACCGGGCCGCCGGATTCCAGCCGGATCGCGATCGCCGCGGCCAGCATCACCGGCCAGACGAGCAGCAGGGCGAGGGTGGCAAAGACGATGTCGAAGGCCCGCTTCATCAGCCGCCGTTCCGGGGCGAAGGTGCCGCGGATGGCCGAGATCAGCGGGTCGCGCGTGCTGGGCGGAAAGGCGTAGTCGGCGCTGAAGGCCGAGAGCCGCACCTCGACCGGCAGGACCTTCAGCTTGGCGAGCAGCCAGTTGATCCGCTCCTCGGCGTCGAGCGGCAGGGAGATGATCACCATGTCGACCTCGGAGCGCCGGATGAAGCCGACCAGATCGTCGTAGTCGCCGATCTTCGGCACCCCGAGGACCTGCGGCGGCGAGCGCAGATCGTCGCGGTCGTCGAAGATCCCGTAGAGGCGCACGTCGGTGCCGCTGCGCGCGGCCAGTCCGCGGATCAGCCGTTCGGCATGTTCGCCGCCCCCGGCGATGACGGCGCGGCGCTGGATCAAGCCGGTGTCGACGATCCAGGCGACGACGTGGGATTCGACGACGCGCAGGGGGATCACGCCAGCGGCCAGCGCTAGAGCCGCGGCGCCTAGAAGATCGGACGGCTCGCCCTGGGCCAGCAGGAATGCGGCCACCAGGACCGCTGGCGCCAGGGCCAATGCCGTCCGCAGGATCGCGCGCCAGGGCCTGCGCAACAGGTCCGGCGCGTAGCCGCCCCCCAGCGCCAGCAGCCCCGTCGCCACGGCCGCAACGATCAGCGCCGCCCCCGCCGCGGCGCGCGGATCGAAGCCTGGCGCCGGCAGAGCGGCATATTGGGCGAACCAAAATGCGGCGGCAAATACCGGCAGGTCGAGGCAGCCGACGAGGACCGCAAGCCAGACCGGGGCCAAAGCCGGGCGCTGCAGGCCGGTCGCGACATTCGCGGCGGCCTCGTTCAATCCGTTCTCGTTCATGAAGGAAGATCGCCTTTTCCGCGTTGAATGGGCCCGTTTTAGGGGCGGCGCGCTTAAACTTTCGCTAAGCGACACCGGCACGCCCTGACCTTTGGCGCGAAGGCACCCCCGACCGGCGCGTTCGGCACGGGCCGGGGGCCGGCGCGCGGGCACCGGCCCCTCTGGCCCACCAAGTCGCAGCGGGCCGCGGTTCAGTCGCTGGAGGTGTCAAGCGGCGTCAGAGCCAGTAGGGCGAAACGCCGTAATGCTGGTGCGAGCGTTCCTGCCATTCGCGGTCGTGGTACCAGTCGTCGTCGTGGCGCGGCGCGTTTTCCAGCTGCTCTTTCGTCAGGTCGGTCGTGTAGCCTTCGCGCGCGCTGTCGTACTGCAGGCGGGCAAAGGGGATCGGGTGATAGTCCGAGCCCATGCCCATGAACCCGCCGAATTGCAGCACGCCATAGACGATCCGGCCCGACGTCGGATCGATCATCACGTCGTCGATCTGGCCGAGTTCCTCGCCCGCGGGGCTGTAGACGGTGGTGCCCTGGACCCGGCTGCCCGAAATCAGGCGGCTGTGATCGGCGTTGGTGCCGCTGGAGGTGGTGATCGGACCCGGTACATCGGGCGCGTGGTCGGTGGTCTGGTCAGGGGTTCTCATGGCTCTCTCCTGTGTCGCGTCAAGGGTCGGCGGATGCGCCCTTTGGGAAATTCAACGCCCCGAATGGCCTTGGCGTTCCCACGGTCGGCGGCCATCGGCGGAACCTGGCGCGTGCGTCGCGGGTTGGTCGTGAACTGACCGGGTAATGCGCGCGACAGGCCGCATTCCGGGTGTCGAGACAGGATCAGGATGACGGCAGCAGGACAATCGCAGGACAGGCCAAGCGACGCTTCCGGAACGGAGGCGGACGCCGCGCGCGGCACGGATGCGCGCGCGCCCACGCAACTGCCGCCCCCTGCCTGGCGCGCGATCCTGTGGCGGGTGAAGGACGAGATCGCGCGCGACCGGGTGCTGATCGTCGCCGGCGGGGTCACCTTCTACGTCATCCTGTCGCTGGTGCCGCTGCTGACCGCCTTTGTCGCGCTCTACGGCCTGTTCGCCGACCGCGGGAGTGTCACGCGCCTGCTCGACGGGGTCGAGGGGGCGGTGCCGCCGGAGATGATGACGCTGATCTCGGACCAGTTGGACCGGCTGCTGTCGGTCGAGCCGGGCACGCTGACACTGACCTCGATCATCGCGCTCCTGATCGCGTTCTGGAGCGCGAATGGCGGCGTGAAGGGCCTGATCGAGGCGATGAACGTCGCCTATGACGAGCAGGAGGCGCGCAGCTTCGTGAAGCGGAACCTGGTGGCGATGTCGATGACGCTGGGCGGCATGGCGCTGGTGGCGGTGCTGATCGCGCTGAGCGCGGTGGTGCCGGCCGTGGTGGCGTTGTTTCCCGGCAGCGGGCTGCGCGATGCGGTGCTGATGTGGGGGCGCTGGCCGGTGATGGCGGCGCTTCTGATCCTGACACTGGCGGTGCTCTACCGCTTCGGCCCCGACCGGCGGTCGGCGAAATGGCGCTGGATCACGCCGGGCGCGATGGTCGCGGCGGTGGGGATGATCGCGGTCTCGGCCGGATTTTCGTTCTACACGGCGAATTTCGCGGCTTACGGGGACACCTACGGATCGCTGGGCGCGGTGATCGTGGCGATGATGTGGTTCTGGCTCAACTCCATCGTCTTGATCGTCGGGGCCGAGATCAATGCCGAGATCGAGCACCAAACCGCGCAGGACTCCACCGTCGGTCCCGACCGGCCGATGGGCGAACGCGAAGCCGTCATGGCCGACAAGGTGGCGCCCCCGCTCTCCGACTCGTGAGCGCAGGAACGCGGCGGAAAACTTGTCATCGGCGCGGCGTGAACATATGAAGAACATATGGTCAAGCGCACCCTTCCCCAGAAACTGGAAATCCTGGCCGATGCGGCCAAGTACGACGCCTCCTGCGCGTCGAGCGGGGGCGAGCGGCGGGGGTCGCGCCAGGGCGACGGGCTGGGATCGACCACCGGGTCGGGGATCTGCCACGCCTATGCGCCAGACGGGCGGTGCATCAGCCTGCTGAAGATCCTGATGACGAATTTCTGCATCTACGATTGCGCCTATTGCATCAATCGCGCTTCATCCGGGGTCGAGCGCGCGCGCTTCACGGTCGAGGAGGTCGTGAAACTGACAGTCGAGTTCTACCGGCGGAATTATATCGAGGGGTTGTTCCTGTCCTCGGGCATCATCCGCTCGCCCGACGACACGATGGCCGACATGGTCCAGATCGCCCGCACCCTGCGCGAGCGCGAGCGATTTCGCGGCTACATCCACCTGAAGACCATCCCCGACGCCGACCCCCTGCTGGTCGAGGAGGCCGGGCGGTATGCCGACCGGCTGTCGATCAACGTGGAACTGCCGACGCCGGCGGGCATGGCGGAACTGGCGCCCGAAAAGGACCCGCGCCAGATCCGGCGGGCGATGGCCGATGTCTCGGTCCTGCGGGCCGCGGCGCGCGAGCGCAGCCATACCGGAAAGCGACCCGCGCGCTTTGCGCCGGCCGGGCATTCGACGCAGATGATCGTCGGCGCGGACGGGGCGGACGATGCGACGATCCTGCAAAGCAGCGCCACGCTCTATGCCGGCTACAAGCTGTCGCGGGTCTATTACTCGGCTTTCTCGCCGATCCCCGACCCCTCGGCCCGGCTGCCGCTGGCCGCGCCGCCGCTGAGGCGCGAACACCGGCTCTATCAGGCCGACTGGCTGATGCGGTTCTACGGGTTCGACGCGCCCGAGATCGCGGGACGCTCGGGCATGCTGGATCTGGAGATCGACCCCAAGCTGGCCTGGGCGCTCTCGCATCGCGCGGCGTTTCCGGTCGACGTGAACCGCGCCGCGCGCGAGGTGCTGTTGCGCGTGCCGGGGTTCGGCACGAAGACGGTGCAGCGCATCCTTGCCGCGCGCCGCCACGGCGCGCTGCGGTTCGAGGATCTGCAGGCGATGGGCGCGGCGATGGGCCGGGCGCGCGCCTTCGTCACGCTGCCGGGCTGGACGCCGCGCGGGATGCTCGACGCCGAAAGCCTGCGCGCCCGCTTCGCCCCGCCGCCCGAGCAACTGGCGCTCTTCTGATGGCGGTGGAGGTGCTGCCGGTCGTCGGCACCGTCGGCGCCTGGCGCGCCGCGGTGCGCCGGCTGGCCGCGGCGGGCACCCCACCCGAGGCCGTGACCTGGTCGGTGGGCAGCGCCCAGCCCGACCTGCTGTCGGCCCTGCCCGCCGCCCCCGCCCGCGCCCAGCCGATCCGGCTTTCGCGCGAGGCCGTGGCGGGGCTGGAACAGGCGATGCTGCACCGCGACCCGGAACGGTTCGCGCTGGGGCATGCGGCGGTGCTGCGGCTCTCAACCGGCAGCCTGCGCTGGGGCGACCGTTCTGACCCCGCGATGCGGCGTCTGCTGGCGATGGGATCGGCGGTGCGGCGCGACATCCACAAGATGCACGCCTTCGTGCGCTTCCGCGAAGTGCCGCAGGATGGCGCGCGCCGGCGTTTCTGCGCCTGGTTCGAGCCCGAGCATCCGATTGCCGAGGCCACCGGCCCTTTCTTCGCGCGCCGCTTCGGCGACATGGACTGGGCGATCGCAACGCCGGAGGTCACGCTGGTCTTTCAGGCGGGCAACCTCGCCTGCCATCCGACCGAGGCGCCGCCGCCCGAGGCCCGCGATGCGACCGAGGATCTATGGCGGACCTATTTCGCCGCGATCTTCAACCCGGCGCGGCTGAACACCCGGGCGATGCAGTCCGAGATGCCGGTGAAGTACTGGAAGAACCTGCCCGAAGCGCAGATCATCCCCGACCTGGTGCGCGGCGCGCCCGAGGCCGTGGCGCGGATGCACGCCGCCGCCGCCTCCGCGGCGCCGCCGGCCTGGCAGGCGCGCGCCGCCCGGGCCCGCGCCGCCTTGCCGGCCCGTGCGGGCGCCCCGGCAACCCTGGCCGAGGCCGCACAGGCGGCGCGCGACTGCGCCCGCTGCCCGCTCCACGGTCCTGCGACGCAGACCGTCTGGGGCGAGGGGCCGGAAGATGCCGCGCTGATGATCGTGGGCGAGGCGCCCGGCGATGCCGAGGATCTGCGCGGTCGCCCCTTCGTCGGCCCGGCGGGGCAGGTGCTGGACCGCGCGCTGGCGACCAACGGGATCGACCGCGCCACCGTCTACCTGACCAACGCGATCAAGCATTTCCGCTTCCAGCCGCGCGGCAAGCGGCGGCTGCACCAGAATCCCGATGCAGGCCATGTCGAGCATTGCCGCTGGTGGCTGGACCTGGAGCGCCGGCTGGTGCGCCCCCGCGTGATCCTGGGGCTGGGCGCGGTCGCGGCGATGGCGATCAGCGGCTCGGGCACGCGGCTGATGGCGCGGCGCGGGCGGGCCGAGGCGCTGCCCGACGGTGCGGTTTTCGTGCCGACGCTGCACCCGGCGCATGTGTTGCGCAACCCCGACCCGGCCGGCCGCGACGCTGCACAACAGGCGCTGGCGCAGGACCTGGCGCTGGCGCATCGGCTGTCGCTCGCGCGGGCCGGGGGCTGACGGGGGCGGGCAAGGAACCACCGCCCGCTTCGCCGGTTGAAGGTTCAGCGCGCCGCAGACATTCCCTTCGGGGTGCCCGGGAGGCAGGACGCGCTGCCCTGCGATGTCCGGCGACGGCCCGCAGTGCCCGAGCCAAGCCCGGCGCCCCGCACAGAGGAGAGCCCCCATGCCCGCCGACGAGCCGATCTTTCACCCCACCGCCGACACCCAGCGCAGCAACGACACCGTCGAGCGCGACGCCGAACGCGGGGCGGGAGGCGAAATCCACCAGACCCCCGAGGGCGGCACCCGCCTGACCACGGCACAGGGCGCGCCCGTGTCGGACAACCAGAACACGCTGCGCGCCGGCCCCCGCGGCCCGGCGCTGCTGGAAGACTTCGCCATGCGCGAGAAGATCTTCCATTTCGACCACGAACGCATCCCCGAACGCGTGGTCCACGCCCGCGGCTACGGCGCGCATGGCTATTTCGAGGTGACCGACGCGCTGGCTGACATCACCGCCGCGCATCTTTTCCAGAAGAAGGGCAATCGCGTGCCGGCCTTCGTGCGGTTTTCCACTGTCGCGGGCAACAAGGGCTCGATGGATCTGGCCCGCGACGTGCGCGGCTTCGCCGTCAAGCTTTATACCGAAGAGGGCAACTGGGACATCGTCGGCAACAACATCCCCGTCTTCTTCATCCAGGACGCGATGAAGTTCCCCGACCTGGTGCATTCGGTCAAGGACGAGCCCGACCGCGGCTTTCCGCAGGCGCAGTCGGCGCATGACAATTTCTGGGACTTCATCTCGCTGATGCCGGAATCGATGCACATGGTCATGTGGCAGATGTCGGACCGGACGATCCCGCGGTCGTTCCGTTTCATGGAAGGCTTCGGCGTGCACAGCTTCCGCTTCGTCAACGCGGACGGCAAGAGCACCTTCGTCAAGTTCCACTGGAAGCCCAAGCAGGGGCTGCAATCGGTCCTCTGGGACGAGGCGGTGAAGATCAACGGCGCCGACCCGGATTTCCACCGCCGCGACCTGTGGGACGCCATCCAGACGGGCGACTACCCGGAATGGGAGCTGGGCGTGCAGCTTTTCGACGACGAGTTCGCCGACCGGTTCGATTTCGACATCCTCGACCCCACCAAGATCATCCCCGAGGAAGAGGTGCCGCTGCGCGTTGTCGGCCGGCTGGTGCTGGATCGCGTCGTCGACAATTTCTTTGCCGAGACGGAGCAGGTCGCCTTCTGCACGCAGAACATCGTGCCGGGGATCGACTTCACCAACGACCCGCTGCTGCAGGGGCGCAACTTCTCGTATCTCGACACGCAGTTGAAGCGCCTGGGCGGGCCCAACTTCACCCATATCCCGATCAACGCGCCGCGCTGCCCGATGCACCATTTCCAGCAGGACGGGCACATGCAGACGCGCGGGATCAAGGGGCGCGCGAACTACGAACCGAACAGCTGGGCCGAGGGCGGCCCGCGCGCCGACGCCAAGGGCGGGTATCGGTCGTTCCCCGAGACGGTCGAGGGCGAGAAGCGCAAGCTCAGGCCCGAAAGCTTCGCCGATCACTACAGCCAAGCGCGGCAGTTCTACATCAGCCAGACCAAGGTCGAGCAGGGGCATCTGGCCGATGCGCTGGTCTTCGAGCTGTCCAAGGTCGAAACCGTCGCCATCCGCGAACGGGTCGTGGCGCATCTGCCGAATATCGACAAGGACCTGGCGCAGAAGGTGGCAAAGGGGCTGGGCATGGAAAAGGTGCCCCCCGCGCACGCGCCGGCGGTCAAGCCGAGAACGGACCTCAAACCCTCGGACCCGCTGTCGATCCTCAAGAACGGGCCGGGCAGCTTCAAGGGGCGCAAGCTGGGCGTGCTGATGACCGACGGGATCGACGGCGCCCTGCTGGAGGCGCTGACCGCCGCCATCGAGGCCGAGGGCGGCATGGTCGAGAAGATCGCCCCCGAGGTGGGCGGGGTCACCACCGCGGGCGGCAAGAAGGTCGCGGCGGACCAGAAAATCGACGGCGCGCCCTCGGTCGTCTACGACGCGGTCGCGGTGCTGGCGACGGCCGAGGGGGCAGAGAAGCTGAAGGGAATGCACCCGGCGAAGTGCTTCGCCGCCGATGCCTTCGCGCATGCCAAGTTCATCGCCCTGACGCCCGAGGCCGAGGCCCTCTTCGACGCGGCCGGCGTCAGCGACCGCGACGGCGGCATGGTCACGCTGTCGGGTGACGCGGACGCGAAGACCTTTGCCACCGCCTGCCGCGATCTGCGGTTCTGGGACCGCGTCGCGGGCTGACGCCCGCGCACAAAGAAGCGTGGGCTGAGCCTGCGCATCGGCGGGCGGGGGATCAGCCCCCCGCCCGCATCGCCCCCAGCCGATCCAGCAGCGCAGCACCGGTGCGGATACCGGCGTGAAAAAGCTTCAACTCGATGTTCTCGTTCGGGGCGTGGTTGGCCTCGTCAGCATTGGCATAGGGCGTGACGAAGGCCGGCAGGCCCAGCGTCTTGGTGAACACGTAATCCGGCAGACTGCCGCCCATCGACGGGTAGAGGTAAGGGTCCTCTCCGCGCGCGGTGCGGATCGCCTCGACAATCGGCGCGGTGAAGCGCGAATCGATGGGCGTGCGCGACGGCAGCATGCCGCCACGCCCGATCACCTCGACCTCCGGCGCGTGGCGGGCGACATGGGCGCGCACGCAGTCGAGCACCTGATCGGGCGTCATGTCGGGCACGAGGCGAATGTCGCATTTCGCCACCGCCGCGCAGGGCAGCACGGTCTTCGACCCGGGTCCGTCGTAGCCGCCGTGCAGGCCGTTGATCGTCAGCGTCGGGTGGAACATCAATCGGTCGTGGAAGGGCCGGTCGGCGGGCGCGTCGAGCCTCTCCAGCCCCATCTCGGCCAGGTAGCCCGGCGCGTCGACGGGCAGCGCGGCGGCGGCGTCGCGTTCGGCCGGGCCGGGCGGCACGATCGGATCGTGCAGCCCGTCGAGGGTGATCCGGCCGTCGGGCGCCTTCATCGTCGACAGCAGATGCACCAGCGTCCAGATCGCGTTGGGCATCGTGCCGCCGTGGTTGCCCGAGTGCGCATCCGTGCGCCCGGTGCGCACGACCAGGTCGAACCCCGCCATGCCGCGCACCCCGAAGGTGACGATGGGCCGGCCCGACGCGTGCAGCGGCCCGTCGGCGGTGACCACCAGATCGGCCTTCAGCCGGTCGGCATTGTCGCGCACGAATTCGGCGATGCGCGGGCTGCCGATCTCCTCCTCGCCTTCCAGCAGGACGATGACGTTGCAGGGCAGCTTGCCGTGGACCGCCAGATGCGCCTCGATTGCCAGAAGCTGGGCGAAATGCTGGCCCTTGTTGTCACCGGCACCACGGGCAAAAAGCCGCCCATCGCGGATCGTCGGCTCGAAGGGCGGGCTGATCCAGGCCTCCAGCGGGTCGGGGGGCTGGACGTCGTAGTGGCCGTAAAGCAGCACCGTCGGCGCGCCCGGCACGTCCGACCGCCGGCCCAGCACCATCGGATGACCCGCGGTCGGCACCGCCTCGGCCTCCATTCCCAGTTCCCGAAGCTTTTCGACCAGCATCGCCGCGACCTCGCGGATGCCGATGTCGTGCGCGCTGATGCTGGGATGCCGCACGTAGTCGCACAGCCGGTCGACATAGCTGTCGCGGTTGGTGTCGATATGGGCAAGCACCCGGTCGAGATCGCTCATCTGTCCGCCTTTGCCATTGCATCTTCGCGCCGCCCGCGGCGACGCGGCCCCAACCGGCCGCAGGAAGCTGCGGATGTCAAGCAGCCTGCCCGCGCGCTGGTCTAGCCCCCGGCGCTGCGCGCGACCAGTTCGCGGCCATAGGCGCTGTACAACTGCCCTGTGCGGAGTTCGGCAACCTCGCTGATTTCCTCCAGCCGGCCCAAACGCAGCACGCCCAACCGGTCGCAGAGGAAGGAGACGATGGGCAGGTCGTGCGTCACCAGCAGGTAGGTCAGCCCGCGTTCGGCGCGCAGGTCGGCGAGCAGGTTCAGGATCTCGGCCTGCACCGACACGTCCAGCGCCGAGGTCGGTTCGTCGAGCAGCAGCACCCCCGGCTCCAGCATCAGGGCGCGGGCGATGGCGACGCGCTGGCGCTGGCCGCCTGACAGCTGGTGCGGCAGGCGAAACCGGAACCGGCGCGACAGGCCGACGGCATCGAGCATCGCCAGAACCTTGCCGTCGCGCCCGGCGATACGGTGCACCGCCAGCGGCTCCGACAGCGTATCGTCGACCGTGCGCCGCGGATGGAGCGAGCCGTAGGGATCCTGAAACACCATCTGCACGCGGCGCACGAAGGCCGCATCGCGCCGCCGGCCCATTGCGTCGCCACCGACGCGGATGCTGCCGGTCCATTCATGCGCCTGACCGGCGATCGCCTTCAGGATCGTCGACTTGCCCGACCCGGATTCGCCCACCAGCGCGAAGCTTTCGCCCCGGCCCACCTGAAAGCTGACGCCATGCACCACGGGCGTGCCGTTGAAGGAGACCGTCAGATCCTCGATCCCGATCATGTGCCGGCCCCGATGGCGTCGCGGTCCAGCACCGGCAGGCGCGTGCGCGTCTCGTTCAGTTGCGGGACCGAGGCGAGGAGGCCGCGCGTGTAGGGATGGGTCGCCGCGTGCAGATCGCCGGCCGCGCATTCCTCGACCACCTTGCCGGCATACATGACCAGGATCCGGTCGCACCAGCGCGCCACCATGTCGAGGTCGTGGCTGATCAGGATCAGCCCCATCCCCCGCCGGCGCACCAGATCGTCCAGGATCTCCAGCACCGTCGCGCGGACCGAGACATCCAGCGCCGAGGTGGGTTCATCCGCGATCATCAGGTCGGGCTGCAGCACCACCATCATGGCGATCATCACCCGCTGGCCCATCCCGCCCGACACCTCGTGCGGGTACAGCCGGTAGACGCGCTCGGGGTCGTTGATGCGCACGGCCTCCAGCACCTCCATCACCGCGCGGCGGCGGGCGCGGGCGGGCAGGCGCTGGTGGAACTGCAGTGCCTCGCCGATCTGCTCGCCGATGCGGATGACGGGATTGAGGCTGAACTTGGGGTCCTGCATGACCATCGACATGCGTGCCCCGCGCAGCTTACGAAAGCCGGATTCGGACAGCCCGCGCAGGTCGATCCCGTCGAACTCCAGCCGGTCCGCTGTCACCCGCCCCGGCGGGCCGATCAGCCCCATCAGCGCGCGCCCGGTCATCGACTTGCCCGACCCGCTTTCGCCCACGATCCCTAGCCGCTCGCGCCCCAGATCGATACTCAGACCCTTCACCACCTCGACCTCGCCCTGATCGGTCGGAAACCGGACGCGCAGGTTCTCGACGCGCAGCAGGCTCATGATTTCACCTTCTGCTTGGGGTCGAGCACGTCGCGCAGCCCGTCCCCGAAGAGGCAAAAGCCGAGCGACACGATGACGATGGCGAAGCCCGGCATGGTCGCGACCCACCACTGGTCGAGGATGAAGGCCCGCCCGCGCGAGATCATCGCCCCCCATTCCGGCATCGGCGGCTGCGCGCCGAGGCCCAGAAAGCCCAAGCCCGCCGCGGTGAGAATGATGCCCGCCATGTCCAGCGTCACCCGGACGATGGTCGAGGAGAGGCAAAGCGGGATGACATGCCGCCATATGACGCGGGCGTGGCTGGCGCCCTGCATCTGCACCGCGGCGATGAACTCGGCGGTGCGAAAGGTCAGCGTCTCGGCCCGCGCGATGCGGGCGTAGACGGGCCAGGCGGTGATGGCGATGGCGATGACCGCATTCTCGATCCCCGGGCCCAGGGCCGCGACGAAGGCCAGCGCCAGGATCAGCCGCGGCATCGACAGGAAGACATCGGTCACCCCCATCAGCACCCGGTCCACCCAGCCGCCGAAATAGCCCGACACCGCGCCGACGATCAGCCCCAGTGGCGCCGCGATCACCGCCACCAGCAGCACGATCATCAGCGTGATGCGCGCGCCGTGGATCACCCGGCTGTAGATGTCGCGGCCCAGCTCGTCCGTGCCCATCCAGTGCGCGACAGACGGCGGCTGCAGTCGGTTCTGCAGGCTGCCCTCAAACGGCGAATAGGGCGCGATCCAGGACGCGAAGGCGGCGACCAGCAACAAAGCTATGATGATCGCCAGCCCCACCATCGCCAGCGGGTTGCGCGACAGCGCGCGCACCACGCGGTAGAACTGCCCCAGCTTCGCCTGTGCCCGCGTCTCGGGGTCCTCGCTGAGCAGCCAGTCGCGGGACAGGACGTTCATGCGCGCGCCCTCGGGTCGAGCAGCCGGTAGAGCAGGTCCGACCCCTTGTTGATGCCGATGAAGACCGCGCCGATCACCAGCGTCGCGCCCAGAACCGCGTTCATGTCCGCGTTCAGCAGCGCCGTGGTCAGGTAGTTCCCGATCCCGGGCCAGGAAAACACCGTCTCGATCATCACCGACCCTTCCAGCAGCCCCGCGTAGCTGAGCCCGATCACCGTGATCAGCTGTACCCGGATGGGGCGGAAGGCGTGGCGCCAGATGATCACGCGCTCCGGCGCGCCCTTGACCCGCGCGGTGATGATGTATTCCTGACCCAACTGCTCCAGCATGAAGCTGCGGGTCATCCGGGCGATGTAGGCCAGACTGAAGAACCCCAGGATCGTCGCCGGCAGCACGATATGCGAGAAGGCGGAGCGGAAGGCCCGCATGTCGCCCGCGATCAGGCTGTCGATCAGCAAAAGCCCGGTGCGCACCGGCACCATCCCGTCCATGAAGATGTCGATCCGCCCCGGCCCGCCGACCAGCCGGAACTTGGCGTAGAAGATCACCAGACCGACCAGCCCCAACCAGAACGCGGGGATCGCATAGCCCGCCAGCCCCAGCACGCGGATCACCTGATCGATCCACGTCCCCTGCCGCGCCGCCGCGATCACCCCCATCGGCACCCCGACGACGACCCCGATGATGATGCCCAGCGTCGCCATTTCCAGCGTCGCCGGAAAGACGCGGGCCAGATCCTCGGCCACCGGGCGGCCGGTACCGACCGAGCGGCCAAGGTCGCCCTGCACCACATCGAGGACATAGCGGGCGAACTGCACGATCATCGGATCGTCGAGTCCCATCGCCAGCCGCGCGGCCTCGTAGGTCTCGCGGCTGGCGCGGTCGCCGACGACGGCCAGCACCGGGTCGATCGGCACGACGCGTCCAATCACGAAGGTGATCGCCAGCAGGCCGAGAAAGGTGAAGGCGACTGTCACCACCAGCCAGAAAAGCGGCGCGGCGCGGCTGGCGAAGGGGCCAATCCGGCGAAGGGCGTCGGCCATGCGTCTCCTCCTCGGGGCGGGTTCGGGGCGAGGGCTGGACATGGCTCTATCAAAATTTCTTTGACTGATCAAAAATTTTTTACTAGCTTCGGGACCGAAAGATGCAGGCCCAGCAAGGAGCGTCATGTCCGAACTGCTGCGACAGACCGATGCGACCGCCGCGCAGGCCCCGCAGTTCGGCGGCCGCATCCGCGAATTGCGCCGCAAGGCCGGTCTGACGCTGCAGGCCTTGGCCGACGAGGCCGGGATCTCGGTCGGTTTCCTCAGCCAGGTGGAACGCAACAAGGCGACACCGTCGCTGGGCACGCTGGCCAGCCTCGCCACCGCGCTGGAGGCCGAGATCGACTGGTTCGTCGCCACCCCGCAACCCGCCGACGCCGTCACACGGGCGGGCGAGCGGGTGCTCTTTTCCATCGCCGACAGCTCGCTGGGGTACGAGCGGCTGGATACGCGCCTGCCCGGCGGCACGCTCTCGTCGCTGATCATCCACATCCCCGAAGGCTATGCCTCGGAACTCACCCGCCACACGGGCGAGGAGTTGATCGTCGTCCTCGACGGCTGCCTGCGCCAGACCCTGGGCGACGCGGTGATCGACCTCAATCCCGGCGATTCGCTGCATTTCATGGGCGATACGCCGCATGCCTTCGCCAATGTCGGCGCCGGCCCGGCCCGGCTTCTGTGGACCGGAACCTCGCCGCGCCTCATCGGCAACGCGTCCGACCGCAACCAGGCGGGACAACCCGCCGCACCTTCCGAAGACAGGAGAGGACCATGAAGTTACTGAGAACCACCCTGGCCGTCAGCCTTCTGGCGCTGGCCACCGCCCCGGCACTGGCCGCGACGCCCGACAACGCGCTGGTCATCGCGCAGAACATCGACGACATCGTGACCATCGACCCGGCGACGGCCTACGAGTTCTCCTCGGGCGAATACGTCACCAACACCTACGACCAGCTGGTGCAATACGACGCCACCGACACCGAGACGCTGGCCCCCGGCCTCGCAACGGAATGGGAGATCGACGCCGAGAACCGCACGATCACCTTCACCCTGCGCGAGGGCGTGACCTTCCATTCCGGCAACCCGCTACGGGCCGAAGACGTGGTGGGCAGCTGGCGCCGCGTCATGGTGCTGGACCGCGCGCCCGCGTTCATCCTGGGCAACCTCGGCTGGAACGCCGACAATATCGACGAGATGGCGACCGCCGACGGCAACACCGTGACCATCCGCTGGGAAGGCGACTATGCGCCGTCCTTCGTGATGAACGTGCTGGCCTCGCGCCCGGCTTCGGTCGTCGACATGGAAACCGTCATGAGCCACGAGGTCGACGGCGACATGGGCCATGACTGGCTCAACCAGAACAGCGCCGGCACCGGCCCCTTCACCCTGCGCACCTTCCGCCCGGGCGAGGTGCTGATGCTCGACGCCAACCCCGACTATTTCGGCGGCGCCCCGGCGATGGAGCAGATCCTGATCCGCCACGTCGCCGAAGCCTCGACCCAGCGGCTGTTGCTGGAATCCGGCGATGTGGACATGGCCAAGAACCTGACGCCCGACCAGGTCGCGGGGCTGGAAGGCAATGACGACATCCGCATCGAGACCTTCCCGCAGGCCGCCGTCCACTGGTTCTCCTTCAACCAGAAGACCGAGAGCCTGACCAATCCCGCTCTCTGGCACGCCGCGCGCTATCTGGTCGATTACGAGGGGATGGCCGATAGCTTCCTCAAGGGGCAGATGCAGGTGCATCAGGCGTTCTGGCCCGCGGGTTTCCCCGGCGCGCTGACCGACACGCCCTTCACCTACGACCCCGAGCGTGCGCGCGAGATCCTCGAGGAAGGCGGGGTGGAACTGCCGATCACCGTCACGCTGGACGTGATCAACGCCAACCCCTTCAACGACATGGCGCAGTCGCTGCAGCAGACCTTCGCCGAGGCCGGAATCAACTTCGAGATCCTGCCGGGCACCGGCGCGCAGGTCATCACCAAGTACCGCGCCCGCACGCACGAGGCGATGCTGCTCTACTGGGGGCCGGACTTCATGGACCCGCATTCGAACGCCAAGGCGTTCGCCTACAACGCCGACAACTCGGACGACGCCTATGTCTCGACCACGACCTGGCGCAACGCCTGGATGCCGCCCGAGGAGATCAACGAGCTGACCATGGCCGCGCTGGCCGAGCAGGACACCGACCGCCGCAACGAGATGTATCTGGAACTGCAGCGCGAGATGCAGCGCGAGGCGCCCTTCGTGATCATGTTCCAGGCGGTCAAGCAGGTCGCCATGGCCGACAATGTGCAGGGCTTCGTCAACGGCTCGAACTCGGACTTCGTCTACTACCGGCTGGTCGAAAAGAACTGACCGGGCCGACGCGACCACAGTCGGGCGGCGGCGTCGCGGCCGCCCGATCCCCTGAGGGAACCCCCATGACTCCTGCCGATCCCGAGGCGGTCTTTGCCGCCCTTCACCGCGCCGCGCAGGACGCCTGCGGCGCGCGGCTTTTCACCGTGACCGTGCTCGACCCCGCCGCGGGGCTGGCGCGGCGGGCCTATACCTCGCATCCGGCGGATTACCCGACCTCGGGGACGAAGCCGATCCAGCCCAACGCCTGGACCGCGCAGGTGATCGAGGGCGGGCGCAGTTTCGTGGCCAACAGCACCGCGGAATTCGCCCCCTATTTCGGCGACCACGAACTGATCAACCGACTGGGCTGCGAGGCGGCGATGAACATCCCGGTCAGGGACGACACGGGCCGGGTCGTGGCGACCGTGAACATCCTCGACGCGGCCGGGCATTTCACGCCCGCGCGCGCTGCCGGGCTGGAGGGGCTGGTCGCCTCCCATCGCGGCGATCTTCTGGCGGCGATGGCGGCCGTCCCGATGGGGCCGCCGGCCTGAAGGGCGTGCACGCGTGCACACTTTGGCAAGCCGTTGAAATCACACGCGTAATCTGCGCCGTTAACCGCAATGAAACTTCTGGCGCGGGAACCGGGTGCCCGCCGCGTCCCCCGCGCTCAGGACACGACGCGCAGCGACTCGACCCGGTCGAACCCCGCCGTGCGGGCATAGCCGCCGACCAGCGCCGCGCGTTCCGACGCCGGCAGCACCGCGTCGATGTCGTCGAACCCGGCCGGCGCGCGCTTCTCGACCTCGTCGATGACGCGCTCGGGCCCGCCCTTGCGGTTCAGCGCCACCACCTCGGCGGTGACGGCCAGGCGTTCGGCCTCGTAGCGGGCCAGGGCGGCGCGCGGATGCTCGGCTTCCGCCAGCCGGTCGGCCAGGCAACGCGCATCGAGGATCGCCTGGCTCGCCCCGTTCGACCCGACCGGGTACATCGGATGCGCCGCGTCGCCCAGAAGCGTGACCAGCCCGAAGGTCCAGCGCGGCAGCGGGTCGCGATCGGCCATCGGGTATTCGTAGATCGACGGCGTGGCGCGCACCAGCGCGGCGATATCGACCCCGGGCACGGTGAAGCGCCGCGCATAGGGCAAGACCTGCGCCAGCGAGGCCGGGCGCGACCAGTTGTCGGGCGGCGGCGGCGCAACCGCCGGGTCCTTGGTGCGGATGTTGACCACCCAGTTCATCAATTGCCGCCCGCCCTCGACCGGGGTGATCGGATAGAGGACCAGCTTGCCGCCCATGCCCCCGGCGATCGCCATGGTCAGCCCGTCCTGCCAGACCGGCCAGTCGGCGGCGCCGCGCCACATGACGACGCCGTTCCAGCTGGGCGCGCCCTCGTCGGGATAGAACTTCCGGCGGCCCACCGAATGGATGCCGTCGGCGCAGATCAGGACCGCGCCGCGCACGGTTTCCGCGGCACCGCCTTCGGCGGCGTCAAGGAACTGCGCGGTCACCCCGCCCTCGTCCTGCACGAACCCGGCCAGCCGCCGGCCGGTGCGCACCGCGCCCGGCCCCATGCGGTTCAGCACCGCCTGATAGAGCATGTTCTGCAACCGCCCGCGATGGATCGAGAATTGCGGCAGGTCGTGCCCGGCATCGAGCCCGCGCGGCTCGCGCCAGACTTCCTGCCCGGTGCGCGTCAGATAGCGCAGTTCGCGCGTGCGGATGGCGATGGAATCGAGCATCGGCAGCAGGCCCAGCCCGTCCAGTTCGCGGATCGCATGGGGCAGGACGTTGATGCCGACCCCGACCTCGCGCACCCTCGTCGCGGCCTCGTAGATGCGCACCGGGATGCCCCGCGCGTGCAGCATCAGCGCGGTGGTCAGCCCGCCGATTCCGGCGCCTGCGACGATGACGGTCATGCCTCAACCCTCCTCTGGCGGGGGCAGGAAGTCGACCTCGTGCTGCGCCGACAGCGCGACCACGTCGGCCGGATTCGGGTTCGGCCCCAGATTGTGAATGCCCCAGAACAGATCATAGAGCCGGCCGGTCGGCGCAACCCAGAAGAGACACTTGATCGTGCGATCCGACTTGTTGAAGATGCCATGCGGTATCCCCATTGGCAACCGCACCAGGTCGCCGGGGGTGGCGCGGGCCTCCTTGCCGTCGAGCGTGAAGTCGAACTCGCCCTCGAGGATATAGAGGAACTCGTCCTGCGTCGGGTGGATATGCGGCGGCACGAAGGTGCCCGGCGGAAAGGTCGCGTGCCAGGAAAAGGAGTTCTCGGACTTCTGCTTCGGCACGTAGATCTGGCCCAGGATGTTCCATTCGATACCGTCCATCCCCTGCCCCATCGGGGTCACGCCGGCGGTCATGGTGGTCATGTGTCCTACTCCTCTGTCGGTGGTGCGGGTCCTTGCGTCAGACCTGCAAGTAGCGTTCCTTGATCTCGGGGGCGGCGCGCAGGTCGTCGTTGCTGCCCGACCAGACGACCTCGCCCTTCTCGATCACGACATGCCGGTCGGCCAGCCGGGCGAGCGCGTCGACGTTCTTGTCGATGACCAGGATCGCCACGCCCTCGGCCTTGAGGCGTGCCAGGCAGGCCCAGATCTCCTCGCGGATCAGGGGGGCGAGGCCCTCGGTCGCCTCGTCCAGCACGATCAGCCGCGGGTTGGTCATCAGCGCGCGCCCGATGGCCAGCATCTGCTGCTCGCCGCCCGACAGCTGGTTGCCCATGTTGCGCCGGCGTTCCTTCAGGCGCGGAAACATCTCGTAGACGCGGGCCAGCGACCAGCCGCCCCGCGCGCCGCCGCGGGCAGTGGCGATCAGGTTCTCCTCGGCCGTCAGGTTGGGGAATATCTGCCGCCCCTCGGGGATCAGGCCCAGCCCGGCGCGCGCGATCCGGTGCGGCGGCGCCCCGGTCAGGTCGCGCCCCGCGACCGCGATGCGCCCGCCCTTGGGCGGCAGCAGGCCGAAGATCGACTTGATCGTCGTGGTCTTGCCCATGCCGTTGCGGCCCAGCAGCGTCACCACCTCGCCCGCGCGGACGTCGAACGAGACGCCGAAGAGGATCCGGCTTGCCCCGTAGGCATTGTCCAGCGCCTCGACCGTCAGCATCCCGCAGCCCCCGAAGCAGTGGTTTCTTCCTCGCCCAGGTAGGCGCCGCGCACTTCGGCATTGGCGCGGATCTCGTCGGGGGTGCCGGTGGCGATGATCTGGCCGTAGACCAGCACCGAGACCCGGTCGGCCAGCGCGAAGACGGCGTTCATGTCATGCTCGACCAGCAGGATGGTCTGCGTGCCCTTGATCTGCTGCATCAGGTCCAGCAGTTGCGCGGCCTCCTCGCGGCCGGTGCCGGCAAAGGGCTCGTCCAGCAGCAGAAGCCGCGGCGCGGTGGCCAGGGCGATGGCGAATTCCAGCTGCCGATGCTCGCCATGCGAGAGGTTGCGCGCGATGTCCTGCGCGCGGTCGGCCAGCCCGACCTGGCGCAGGAACACCATCGCCGCATCGTTCAGCCCCGCCTCGGCATCGGCGCGGCCGAAAAAGCGAAAGCTCGACCCGCTGCGCGCCTGCACCGCCAGCGCGACGTTCTGCAGCACCGTGAAGCCGTGCAGGATGGTGGTGATCTGGAACGACCGCGCCATGCCCCGGCGCACCCGCCCGGCCATGTCCAGATGCGTGATGTCCTGCCCGTCGTAGACCACCTGCCCGGCATCGGGGCGCAACTGGCCCGACAGCTGCGAGACCAGCGTCGTCTTGCCCGCGCCGTTCGGCCCGATGACCGCGTGCAACTCGCCCGGCGCGATATCGAGGCTGATGCCATCGGTCACCGCCAGCGCGCCGAAACGCTTCTGCAGGTCGCGGATTTCCAGCCGCGCGCTCATTTGCGCGGCCCGAACACGCGTTCGAAGATCCCGCCGATCCCCTTGGGCGAAAACAGCACGACCAGGATCAGCAGCAGGCCCAGCCCCATCCGCCAGTGGGTGGTGAAGATCGACAGCCACTCCTCCAGCAGCAGCACGACCACGGCGCCGACGATCCCGCCCAGCAGCGTGCCCACCCCGCCCAGGATCACCATCACGATCAGCTCGCCCGACCGGTGCCAGGACATGTAGGCGGGGGACACGAACTCGGCCTGGTTGGCCAGCAGCACCCCGGCGACCGAGGCCATGCAGCCCGCGATCATGAAGGCCGCCAGTTGGTAGCGGAACGGGCGAAAGCCGATCGCCTGCATGCGCAGCGCATCCTCGCGCGTGCCCTGCAGCACCCGGCCGAAACGGGAATTCACGATCGCGGTCGCCATCAGATAGAGCCCGACCAGCGTGCCCAGCGTGACGTAGAACAGCACCAGATTGCTTTCCAGCACATCGCTGCCCAGCACGGTGGAGCGGTTCTGCAACGACATCCCGTCGTCGCCGCCATAGGCCGAGAGCGAGGTGAAGAAGAAATACGCCATCTGCCCGAAGGCCAGCGTGATCATGATGAAATAGACCCCGCGCGTGCGCAGCGCGATGGCGCCGGTGATCGCTGCAAAGACCGCCGAGAGGCCGATGGCGCAGGCCAGTTGCACGAAGATGTCGGTCACCCCGTGGCGCATCAGCACCCCCACGGCATAGGCGCCGAAGCCGACATAGGCGGCATGGCCGAACGACACCAGCGCCCCGAAGCCCAGGATCAGGTCCAGCGAAAGGGCGGCGATGGCGAAGACCAGGATGCGGGTGAAGGCCAGCGTCAGGAACGGGTCGTCGGACAGATGCGAGACGACCGGGATCAGCGCCATCAGCACGAAGATCGCGCTCGCCGCCACTGTGCGCGACAGAAGCCGCACGCGCGGCGCGGTTGGCTCGGTGGCGGAGGAGGCCGCGCTCATGCCGCCCCCCGGCGTCCAAACAGGCCGCTCGGCCGGATCGCCAGCACCAGCGCCATCAGGATGTAGATCAGCATCGGCGCCAGCGTCCGCCCGGTCTGCGATGCCGCCGACGGGTCCAGCACCATCTGCAGCAGGATCGGCCCGAAGGTGCGCCCCATCGTGTCCACGACGCCGACCACGATGGCCGCGACGAATGCCCCCTTGACCGACCCGATGCCGCCGATCACCACCACCACGAAGGCCAGGATCAGCACGCTCTCGCCCATGCCCGGATCGACCGACAGCACCGGCGCGACCATCGCCCCGGCAAAGCCCGCCAGCATCGCGCCAAAGGCAAAGACCGCCGCGAACAGCCAGGTGATGTTCACCCCCAGCGCCGACACCATCGGCCGGTTCGACGCCCCGGCGCGCAAGAGCATCCCGGCCCGCGTGTGGCTGATCAGCACGTATAGCCCGATGGCCACGGCAAAGCCCGCCGCGATGATCGCGATGCGGTAGACCGGATAATTGATGATCCCCAGCAGCCGGATCGACCCCGACAGCGCGTCCGGCACCGGCACGAAGATCGGGCTGGAGCCCCAGATCATCCGCACCCCCTCGGTCAGGATCAGCATCAGCCCGAAGGTCGCCAACACCTGGTCCAGATGCGAGCGGTCATAAAGCCGTCGGAACAGGAAGAATTCCAGAAAGAGCCCGAAGGCCACCACCGCCGGCAGCGCGATCAGCAGCCCCAGCCAGAAGGTCCCGGTCATCGCCGCGAAGGTCGCCACCAGGTAGGCGCCGACCATGTAAAGGACGCCATGCGCGATGTTGATGAAGTCCATGATGCCGAAGATCAGCGTCAGCCCGGCCGCCACCAGGAACAGCAGAATGCCAAGCTGCACGCCGTTCAGCAGCTGCAGCAGGAAAAGATTGGTCATGCCGGGTGCCTTGCCGAACCGGTGCGGGCCCAGCCGGCCCGCACCGCATTGTCAGTGCCGCGAAAGCGGTGGCTCACCACTCCATCTCGCAGGCGTCGGCATAGTAGTCGGCGTAATCCTCGAAGATCTTTTCCAGGATCGAGGTGTGAAAGGCGCCGTCGTCGCGCTGCACCACGCCGGTCAGGTAGAAGTCCTGGATCGGATAGTGGTTGTGGTTGAAGCGGAAGTTGCCGCGCAGGCTGTCGAAATCGGCCTGCCGCAGCGCGTCGCGCAGCGCGTCCATGTCCGACAGGTCGCCGTCCACCGCGCGGATCGCCGAATCGATCAGCATCGCTGCGTCATAGGCCTGCATCGCATAGGTGCCGGGGATCGCGCCGTAGCGTTCCTCGTAGGCGGCGACGAATTCGCGCGAATGGTCGCTGTCGAAATCCGGCGCCCAGTTTGCGCCGGCCAGCTTGCCCAGCGCCGCGGCCTGCTGGCCCGAGAGGGTGCTTTCATCGACGGTAAAGGCCGACAGGAACGGGATCTCGCCCAGGCCCGCCTGCTCGTACTGGCGCACCAGGTTCACGCCCATGCCACCCGGCATGAAGGCAAAGACCGCGTCGGGCTGCAGCGCGGCGATCTGCGCCAGCTCGCCCGAAAAGTCCAGCTGGCCCAGCGGCGTGTAGGTCTCGCTCAGCACCGTGCCGCTGAACTGCCGCTTGACCCCGGCCAGCGAATCGCGCCCGGCCTGATAGTTCGGCGCCAGCAGGAAGATCGACTCGAACCCCTCGCGCTCGGCATAGGCGCCCATGACCTCGTGGCTCTGGTCGTTCTGGTACGAGGTGACGAAGAAGTTCTCGTTGCACTCCGCCCCGGCGTAGTTCGACGTGCCGGCGTTGGGGCTGATCATGAAGGCGCCGCCATCCAGCGCCGGGCGCATGATCGCCTGCAGGATGTTGGAAAAGATCGGCCCGACGATGAACTGCTTTTCCTCGCGTTGCACCAGTTCGCGCACGCGGCCGGCGGCCACGTCGGGCTGCTGTTCGTCGTCGACCTCGCTGATCGTGGCCTCCAGCCCGCCCAGGCCGCCCAGTTGCTCGACCGCCAGCATGAAGCCGTTGCGCCCCTGCTCGCCCAGCGCCGCCGCCGGTCCCGAAAGGGTGAAGACCAGCCCCACCTTCACATCCTGCGCCTGCGCGGTTCCCGCCACCAGTGCCGTGCTCGCTGCCAGCGCCGCGAGTGTCTGCCATGCTGTCCGCATGATCCATTCTCCCTGTCGGCCGCGGCCGTGTCCCGCGGTTCTGATACGTTTCACCCGTTTTCGCGCCGCACGGCAACCTGCCGCCCGATGCGCGAAAATGTTTCAGGCTTCAAACAATAACGGGCCAGAAGGTGAGTCTGTCAAGTTCTTTCCGGGCGCGGCGCGGCCGATTTCCGCAAATGACCGGGCGGTCCGCCCAAGGCGGCGACTCGCGCGGCGCCCGTCTCAGCCGGGGCGTGCGGCGTACAACCGCCGCGCCCTTTCCAACCGCGCCGGATCGCGCCACAACGGGGACAGCAGGGGGGGTGCAGTCATGCGCAGCAGCAAGACGATTCACGTCATCTCGGCCCATGCCGAGGGCGAGGTGGGCGATGTCATCGTCGGCGGCGTCGCCCCGCCCCCCGGCGCCACGATCTGGGAGCAGAGCCGCTTCATCGCCCGCGACCAGACCCTGCGCAACTTCGTTTTGAACGAACCCCGCGGCGGCGTCTTTCGCCACGTCAACCTGCTGGTGCCGCCAAAGCACCCCGAGGCCGCCGCCGCCTTCATCATCATGGAGCCCGAGGATACGCCGCCGATGTCGGGCTCGAACGCGATCTGCGTCGCGACCGTGCTGCTGGATGGCGGCATCATCCCGATGCAGGAGCCCGTGACCGAATTCACCCTCGAAGCCCCGGGCGGGCTGGTGCGCATCCGCGCCGAGTGCCGCGATGGCAAGGCCGAACGCATCTTCGTGCAGAACCTGCCCAGCTTCGCCCAGCACCTCGACACCCCGCTCGAGGTCGCGGGGCTGGGCACGCTGCGCGTCGACACGGCCTTTGGCGGCGACAGTTTCGTGATCGTCGACGCCGCCGCGCTCGGCCTCGACCTGGTCCCGGACGAGGCGCACACGATCGCCAAGCTGGGCGCCCAGATCGCCCGCGCCGCGACCGAGGCGCTGGGATTTCACCACCCCACCAACCCCGACTGGCGCCACATCTCGTTCTGCCTTTTCGCCGGGGCGGTGACGCGCGGGGCGGACGGCCTGCACGCGCGCTCGGCGGTGGCGATCCAGCCGGGCAAGGTCGACCGCTCGCCCACCGGTACGGCGCTGTCGGCGCGGATGGCGGTGCTGCATGCGCGCGGGCAGATGGGGCTGGACGACCGGCTGACCGCCACGTCGCTGATCGGATCGACCTTCACCGGGCGGATCGTGGCGACGACCACGCTGGGCGACACCACGGCCATCACGCCCGAGATCAGCGGCCGCGCCTGGATCACCGGCACGCACCAGCACATGCTCGACCCCGCCGACCCCTGGCCGCAGGGCTACCGGCTCAGCGACACCTGGGGCGCGCGATAGGGCGGGCGGAGCTCGCAAGACCCCCGCCCCCCACCGTCAGCGCATTTGCGTGAAGCGCGCGCCGGACGCCTTGTCCGCCGGCCCGGCCATCGCCGCCGCGCGCCCCGCAGCCCAGGTCAGCAGCGGCCCGGTCACCAGCAGCGACGACGCCGTGGCGATCACCACGCCTGCGATCATCGGCCAGGCAAAGCCCGACACCGCCGCCCCGCCCCAAAGCGCCATCGGCAACAGCGCCGCCAGCGTCGTGGCCGAGGTGAAGATGCACCGCGCCAGCACCTGGTTAAGGCTGCGCTCGACCACGCCGGCGAAATCGCCGTCGGGGTCGGCACGCCGGTTCTCGCGCACCCGGTCGCAGACCACCACCTTGTCGTTCACCGAATAGCCGATCAGCGTCAGCATCGCGACCAGCGTCGGCAGGTTCACCTCCCACCCGATCAGCGCGACCACGCCCAGCGTCTTGGTCACATCCAGCGCCAGCACGATCATCGCCACCGCCGCGAAATGCCCCTCGAAGCGCAGCCACAGATAGACCAGCATCGCCAGCACCGCCGCCGCCATCGCGATCGCCCCGGTCTGCAGCAACTCGCCGCTGATCGTCGGCCCGACAAGGTCGATGGAACTGGCCACCGCCCCCGGCACCACCGTCCGCACCGCCGCCTGCAGCGCGTTCAGCGTCGCGGTATCGGCCGCGCCCTGCAGCCGCAGCAGCACCTCGTTGGCGGTGCCGAAGCCTTGCAGCGTCGCGTCGCCCAGCCCGGCGATTGCCGCGCGCAACTCGGCCATCGGGATCGCGCCGTCGGCGCCCAGCGTCATCTGGATACCGCCGGTAAAGTCGATCCCCCACTGCGGCCCCGGCCAGACCAGCGCCGCCAGCGCCAGGACCGACAGCACCGCCGAACCCGCCAGCGCCACCCGCCCGTGGCGCAGGAACGGCAGCGCCCCCGGCCGCGGCACCCCACCAAACAATGGCGGCACCTCCAGCCGCTTCAGCCGCCGCCCGCGGGCCACCGCCTCCATCACGATCCGCATCAGCGTGATCGCCGTGAACATCGAGATCAGGATGCCCAGGCTCATCGTCACCGCAAAGCCACGGATCGCCCCCGCGCCCAGCGTGAACAGCAGCACCATCGCCAGCAGCGTGGTGACGTTCGCGTCCAGGATCGTGCCCCAGGCGCGCGCATAACCCTGCGCCAGCGCCTTCATCGCGCCCGCGCCGCGCGCGGTTTCCTCGCGGATGCGGCTGAAGATCAGGATGTTGGCGTCGACCGCGATCCCCAGACACAGGATGATCCCGGCGATCCCCGGCAGCGTCAGCGTCGCCCCGATCAGGCCCAGCGCGGCCAGCGTCAGCGCCACGTTCAACCCCAACACGGCCGAGGCCAGCAGCCCCCACGCCCCGTAAAGCCCGACCATCATCACCACCACCAGCCCCAGCCCGACCGCCCCGGCGATCAGCCCGGCGCGGATCGAATCCGCGCCCAGCGCGGCGCCGACCGTGCGTTCCTCGATCACCTCCAGCGACGCCGGCAGCGCGCCCGAGTTCAGCAGCACCGCCAGCGTCTGCGCCTCCTCGGGCGTGAACTGGCCGCTGATCTGGCCCTGCCCGCCCAGGATCGGCTCGCGGATCACCGGCGCGGTCAGCACCTGCCCGTCCAGCACGATGGCAAAGGGCTGGCCGACGTTTTCCGCGGTGATCTCGCCGAAGATCCGCGCCCCCTCGCTGTCCAGCCGGAACGACACGACCGGCCGCCCGGTCTGGTCGTCAAAGGCGAGCGCGGCGCTCGACAGATGCGTGCCGGCCAGCGCCACGCGGTCCTGCACGGCGATCTGCCCGCCGTCGCGCATCGGCAGCACACGGCTCCCCGGTGCCACATCGCCCCCCTCGGGCGCGACCAGATGAAAGCTCATCTGCGCCGTCGCGCCCAGAAGTTCGCGCAGCTGGCCGGGATCGTCGACGCCGGGCAATTGCACCAGGATACGGTCCTGTCCCACCCGACTCAGCTGCGGCTCGCTCACGCCCACGGCGTCGATCCGGTGGCGAATGACCTCCAGGCTTTTCTGCGCGGCCTCGGCGGCGATGCGGTCCAGCACGACCTCGCCGGTCGCCACCCGCAGACGCTCGCCGTCGCGCGCCACGGTGAACGACGCCGGCGCGCCCGGCGCACCCTCCTCGGTCGCCAGCCGCTTCAGCAATGCCTCGGCGGCGTCGCTGGCCGGCAGGGTGACGGCCGCGCCCTCGATGCGCAGGCCCTCCGCCGGCAGCCCCTCGGCCGCCAGCGCATCGGTAATGCGCCCGCGCAGGTCCTTCGTCACCGCCTCGGCCAGCGCCGGACGGTCGACGGCCAGCAACAGATGCGCGCCGCCCTGCAGGTCCAGCCCCAGGGCGACGGTCTGTTCGGTCAGCATATCGGGAAGTTTCGCCCGCGTCTCGGCGGGCAGGAAGTTCGGGACAGCAATCGCCAGCCCCAGGATCAGAAGCAGGGCATAGGTCGCAAGGACCCAGAATGGTCTGCGCATGGGAATATCCGCGAATTCAGGTTTCGGCAAAAGGGGGTGAGGTCAGCCGAGACCTGCGGGCGGCGCCCGCGCAAAGGGGGTGCGATACTCCGGTCCGACCGGCACCGCGCGGTCGGGCCTTGCCGCCGCCGCGCCGCGCGCGCCTGCGGACGTTAGACCGCTCCGCGCTGGCAGCGCCGCGCCCTCGGGCGCGTCCGGTATGATTTCCTCGACCGGCAGCGCGGCAAGCGTCGCGGTCAGCGCCTCGACCGCGGGCCCCGTGCGCTCCGGCCCGGCGGGGCCTGCGCCGCCCGAAAAACCGAAGCCCAGGCCAAAACCCAGCAGCAGCCCGAAAGCGACCAGAAGGCGCGCGATCCGGCTCATCCCTGCGCCGCCCAGACATAGACGCCATAGGCCGCCAGCAGCGCCAGCCCGCTGGCGCGGCCGATGGCCGGACGCAGCAGCAAAAGCCCCGCCAGCAGCACCGACGCCGCGATCATCACCGGCAGGTCGAAGCCCAGGAACCGCGACGCCACCGGGATCGGCGCGACCAGCGCGGTCGCCCCAAGGATGCCCAGCACGTTGAAGATGTTCGATCCGATGATGTTGCCGATGGCGATCTCGGACTGCCGGCGAAACGCCGCGATCAGCGAGGTCGCCAGTTCCGGCAGCGACGTGCCGATGGCGACGATGGTCAGTCCGATGAACGCCTCGGACACGCCGAAACCGCGCGCCAAGGCGACCGAGGCATCGACCAGCCAGCGCGCCCCCAGCATCAGCGCGGCCAGCCCGACCGCCACCCAGACCAGCGACTGCCACAGCGGGCGCGGCGCCACGCCTCCGTCCCCGGCCCCGCCGCGGCCCTGCAGATAGGCCCAGGCCAGATAGCCCGCCAGCGCCGCCAGCAGCACGCCGCCCGCCGGCCGGCCCAGCGTGCCCAGCCAGAAAAGCGGCACCAGCGCCAGCGCCGCGGCGATCATCACCGCGCTGTCGCGGCGCAAGGTCGCGCCCGCCACGCGGATCGGCCAGACCAGCGCCGCGATGCCGACGATCAGAAGGATGTTGCCGATGTTCGATCCGACGACATTGCCGATGGCGATGTCCGGCACGCCGCGCAGCGCCGCATCGACCGAAACCAGCAGTTCGGGGGTCGAGGTGCCGAAGCCGACCACCGTCAGCCCGATCAGCAGGGGCGGCATCGCCAGCCGGTGGGCAATGCCGACCGCGCCGCGCACCAGCGCCTCGCCCCCGGCGAACAGCCCGGCCAGACCCAGCGCCAGGAACAGGTACTCCACGCTCATCGCTCCCCGTTGCCGCCGGTCCCGCCGTCTTTCCCGCCCCGGCGCCACCACAGCGACCAGCGCCGCCGCCCGCGGATCATCAGGCTCGAGACGCCGGGGCGCAACAGCGGCAGGTCGATGGCCAGGATCAGCAGCCCCAGGGGCAGCATCCAGAAACCCAGGACCGGCAGGAACCCCAGCAGACCGCCCGCCATCAGCAGCACAGCCAGCGGCACGCGCAACAGCACGCCGGGCCGCGTCTCGATCGCGGCGATGGGGGCTTTCAGCAGCGGAAACCGGCGGCTGATCGCCTCGAACTGCCGGTTCAGCCGGCGGCGCTGGCGGTCAGGCATGCGCACTCCCGCCTTCGGGCTGGGGCAGGGCGTGGCAAGGGGGCAGGGGCGGGGACAGGAAAGACGCAGGCATGGGCGACACCGATGAACCCGGATGCGCGTGCCGGTCCGGCAATTCACACCCGTGGCGGTCCGACATCGCGACACCATGTCGCCAGAGGGGCCCGTCCCGCAGCCCGCATGTGTGGGGCGCGCGGGCGCTTTGCAAGGGCGCGCGCGCAATATCGCGGGCGCGCGCCGCGGCGCCACACCCCCCGCGCGGGACGGAAAACGCGCCGGATGCAGGGCACCCGGCGCGCGTGGCTCGACCCCAAGGTCGGATCAGTCGGCGGCCATCACCGTCAGGTCGCGCAGGACCACGTCGAGCCCGTCGATCTGCCAGGAATTGGTGATCGTCGCCTCCTCCAGCGACACCGTATGCAGCGCGCCGTTGGCGGCCAGCCAGGCGGTGTTCATGCCCTCGGCGTCGGTCACGATGTCAAACGCCACCGGCCCGTCGAACATCACCCCCAGATCGCCGACCAGGCTGTTGTCGCCGTCGTTCGGCGCGGTCTGGCGCAGCAGCGCGCCGCGCTCGGCGTCGATGTTGTACATCGCCGTCGATTCCGGCCGCCCGTGGGAATTGCTGTAGGCCGTGCCGCCGACCATCGGCATGCCCTCGGTGCCGTCGGTAAAGGTCAACTCGCCGTCGACCATCACCGCGCCGCTCGACAGGTTCACGCGGTGGTTGGTGGTCCCCGACATGAAGCGCAGCGCATCCGCCGCCGGGTTGATGTCGACGATCACCGCCGCGCCGTCCCTGATCTCCATCTCGGTGTCCATCGCCACGATCAGCGACCAGGCGCCGGTCTCGGGGTCGATCTCGACCACCTCGAAACTCTGCGTCACGCCGATCAGGCTGTCGGTCGCCGGACGGTAGTCGATGCCGTGAAGGCGCCCGTCATAGTCGACCTCGGTCATGCCGGTGACCATCCCCGTCTCCAGGTCGATCCTCACCAGCGTCCGGTCGCCAGCAAGGCCGATGGCGGTATCGGCGACGGCGGGCAGGGCGAAGGCGGTGGCCAGCGCGGCGGGAAGTGCGAATTTCGTCAGCATGGTTTTCTCCATCCGTTGCAGGGGCCCGTTCGGACCCGACCCCGGCAAGGACGGACCCCACGGCAGGGAAGTTTCAGCCCGCCGCTGACGTTTTCGTGATCGCATCCGCCGCGCCCCGCCCCCGCGCCCGCACGGCCTCGGTTGACATCCCCGCGCCCTGCGGAAACTCTGGTGCGGCAACAAGGCAGGCGCAGCCCCCCCGTGTCCGACGACACCTTGACCCGATCGCTGCAGAAGGTGGCCCGGCAGGACCGGCCCGCCTTCCGTCAGGTCTATTCGCTCAGCGCGGCGAAACTTGCCGGCGTCCTCACCCGTATGCTCCGCGACAGGGCCGAGGTCGAGGATGCGCTTCAGGATGTCTACATCAAGGTCTGGCAGCGCGCCGCGCAGTTCGACGCCGCCCGCGGCGAGGCGATGGGCTGGCTCGTCGCCATCGCCCGCAACGTCGCCCTCGACCGGCTGCGCACCCGGCCCGAATCGCGCGGCTTCTCGCATGTCTCGCCGCGCCCCGGCGCCGATGCCGACGCGCCCGACCCCACCGCCAGCCTGCCCGCCCAGGGCCCCAGCGCCGAGGGGCGCCTGATGGCCGGGGACCAGGCCCGCCGCATCGTCGACTGTTTCGACGAGCTGGAAACCGACCGCGCCGAGGCGGTGCGCGGCGCCTATCTGCAGGGCCTCAGCTATCAGGACCTCGCCCAGCGCCACGCCGTGCCGCTCAACACCATGCGCACCTGGTTGCGCCGCAGCCTCGCGCGCCTGAAGGAGTGTCTGGATGAGTGATCCGACACATCCCGACGATTTCGGCCCCGAGGAGCGTGACGAGCTTCTCGCCGCCGAATACGTCCTGGGCCTGCTGCCGGCCGAGGAACACCGCGCCGCCGGCGACCGGGTCGCGGTCGACGGCGCCTTCGCCGAACGCGTCCGCCAGTGGGAGGCGCGCCTGTCACCGCTCAACGCGGGGTTCGAGGAGGTGCCGATCCCCGACCTGCTGCCCCGGATCGAGGCGCGGCTCTTCCGCCAGACCGAGGCCTTCGCGCCGAAGCGGCGCTTCGCCTTCGGCTGGGGCGCGGGCACGCTGGCGGCGGCGGCGATGGCGGCGGTCGTGTTCCTGGCCGTCACGCTCTGGCCGCCGGGGCCGGCGCCGGTCGTCCTGCAGGCCGATCTGGCGGCCGAAGACGCGGAGCTGCGCTTCGCCGCGCGCTGGGACGGCGCCGCCGGCCAGCTGGAACTGACCCGCACCGCCGGCACCGCCGCGCCGGCAGGCCAGGACTACGAACTCTGGCTGATCGACGACAGCGGCGTGCCACGCTCGCTGGGGCTTCTGCGCGATCCGGTGACACAGCTTGCCGCGGTGCTGCAGGCCGGCCAGACGCTGGCCGTCAGCCTGGAGCCCGAAGGCGGCTCGCCCGGCGACGCGCCGACCGGCCCGGTGCTGGCCGCCGCGCCGCTGGATGACGCCTGAGGCGATAACGCCCTCGTGATCGCCCGATCTCGGCCCGCCTGAAACTTTCCGCCTCTTCCCTCCGTCCCTCGATCATGGGCCGCGCACTGCGTCCCGCAACCAAGGACGGAGAGATCCCATGCCGCCCAGCCGCGCCGCGCAAAGCCCCCACCTGCGCCGCCCCGGTCCCGGCGTGGCATCGCCCCGGCCATCCCCGCCCGCGCCACCAAGGCTGCGGCACAACTCGGAGGCTCTAATGTTCACTAAAACCCGAATTTCTATTCTCGCCCTCGCCCTCGGCCTGTCCCCGGCGCTGGCGATGGAAAACCCGATGGTCGGCGGCGCGGCGATGTTCGCCGATCGCAACATCGTCGAGAACGCCGTCAACTCGGCCGACCACACCACCCTGGTCGCCGCCGTGCAGGCCGCCGACCTGGTCGAGGCGCTGCAGGGCGACGGCCCGCTGACCGTCTTCGCCCCGGTCAACGCCGCGTTCGTGGCGCTGCCGGCGGGCACCGTCGAGACCCTGCTGCAGCCGGAAAACAAGCCGATGCTGCAGCGCATCCTCACCTCGCATGTGGTCGCCGGAAACCTGAGCGGGGCCGAGATCATGCGCCGCGCCCGCGCCAATGGCGACGGCTTCTTCCACATGCAGACGCTTTCCGGCGCGCCGCTCAGCGCGCAGGTCCGGGGCGGCAGCCTCTGGATCTACGACCAGTCAGGGAATGCCGGGCGGGTCACGATCAGCGATGTTAACCAGTCCAACGGCGTGATCCACGTCGTTGATAGCGTACTCCTTCCGCGCTGATCGCCCCCGGCGGGCCAGCCGGGCGCCCCCGCGCCCGGCTGGTCTTGTCATTCCGGCCCGCCCCCTGGTTTCCCCGCGGGGAAATCGCAATAGCCGGGCGGTCGGCTAGACCAACCGCTCCAGCCGGCCCTTGCGCTTCACGATGTTCTTGTAGTCCCACTGGATGCCGCGCGCTTCCTGCAGCCATGCCTGCAGGCGGTCGCTGTCGATCTCGGTGGGGGACGTGTACCGAACCTCCGCCGCCTTGAACTTGCCCTCGGGCGCCAGTCCCGGCGTCTGGAAGGACTGCCCGCTCCAGAACAGCAGGCGAATGCAGGACTTCAGCTTGCTGTAGCCGACGATCGGGTTGCCCGCCAGAAACCAGACCGGATGGGCGTGCCAGATCTTGCTTTCCGCCTCGGGCAGGGCGCGGTCGATCTGCTGGCGCAGCACCTCGCAGATGCGCCGGTCCTCCGGCGTTTGAGAGGCGTTGAAGTCGTCGATGTTGTCGCCGGTCATGCGGCGATCCTAGCACGCCGGGCGGTTTCCCAGAAGCCACCACCCCCGGAAACGGCAAAGCGCGGCGAGCCCGCCGCGCTGCAATCGTTAACAACCCGTGATTTCCCCGCGGGGAAATCGGCGCCTCAGCGCGCGTGGTCCAGCGCGTCCATGAAGGCCGCGACGGCGGCGCGCAGGCGGGCGCGGTCGGTTGTTGTCAGGTCGCGCGCCAGGTGCAGTTCGACCCGGCCGGGGGTGGCGATCACTTCCACCGCCTCGCCGTCGCGCATCAGGTGCAGGCGGGTCCGGGCGCGCGGGGCCGCCGGGCGGCCGCGACCGGGTTTCGGCGCAAGAGCCACCGCGCCGCCTTCGCTCCCGTCGGCGAACTGGCGCAGGATCGACAGTTCCTGCTCGGGGCTGCGGCCCGGGGCTTCCTGCAGCGCGCGCGACAGCCGCGGCATCAGGTCCGGCCGTTCGTCCAGCCGGTTCGCCAGCGACATGCCCAGCGCGCGGGGGATCGCCTCGGGGTGTTCGAGGTGCTTGTCGAAGCGCGACAGCAGCCAGGCGAAACGGCGGATATAGCTGCGCTTCTGCGCACCCGCCGAGGCGAAGAGCAGGTTCACCGCGTCGTCCAGATCGATATCCTCGCCGCTCAGTTCGGCCTGATCGACATAGCCGCGCGCCAGGTTCGCCATCTCGGCGAAGGATATGTCCTTGCGCACCATGTTCTCGTCGACCATCTGCCGGTAGAGCACCGCCAAGGCCGCGCCGCCCGGCATCAGCCGGGCGGGGATGCGGGCAAAGCGCGCCTCGCCGGTTTCGGCCAGAAGCGCGCGAAACGCGCTGAGCCGCCGCCAGCCCTGCACTAGTTCATACCGCTGCTGCGCGATCGCCTGCACCCGGATCGGGTTCGACAGCCCCAGATCGCGGATCGAGGCCTTCAGATCGCCCAGATCGTCATCCAGCCGCCGGGCGCGGTCGCGCAGAAGCAGGCCGATCTGCACCGCGTCCAGCGGGATCATGTCGACCACCGTCACCGCCTCGGCGCCCGGCGGGGGGTCCGGCTGCGGGGCGGCGGGCGGGTTGGTGTCGAAAGAGGGGTCGAAGGTCATCGCGCGGTCATCCTGTGCGGTTCAAGCCGGGGGCGACCCTAGGGCGGGAACCTTGCCGAAGACCTCGGACAACGTGCGCTCAGGCGGGGGTTGGCGCGCCGGGGCGTGGAAGGCCGGCTGCGCGGCATTTCCCCGCGGGGAAATCGGGCCTTGGCCGATCCCCCGTGATGGGCTTGGGGTCAGGCGTTGACGGGGGTGACGGCGGGGCGGCCGGCGAGCATTTCGTGCAGGTTCTTGCGCTGCAGCACACCCATGTCGTTGCGGGTTTCCACCGTGGCGGTGCCGATATGCGGCAGCGGCAGGACGTTCTTCATCGACGCCAGGCGCGGGTCGACATGCGGTTCGTTGAGGAACACGTCGAGCGCGGCGGCGCGGATCACGCCGCCTTCCAGCGCGGCGATCAGCGCCTCCTCGTCCACGACGCTGCCGCGCGAGATGTTGACGAAGATCCCGTCCGGCCCCAGCGCGCGCAGCATCTCGGCGGTGACCAGCTTTTCGGTCTCGCGCCCGCCGGGGACGGCGACGATCAGGTCGTCGACGGCTTCGGCCAGCGCCATCGGGTCGTCGTGGTACGTCCAGCCCGGCGTGTCGCGGGGGCTGCGGGCGAAATAGTCGATGCGGCACTTGAAGGCGACCAGCCGGTCCGCGATCTCGCGCCCGATGCGCCCGAGGCCGAGGATGCCGACGCGCCGGCCCGAGACCTTGTGCGCCAAGGGCGGGCCCGAGCGCGCCCAGCTGCCGCTGCGCACGGCGTTGATGCCGGCTTCCATCTCGCGGCCGGCGGCGATCCACATGCCGACGGTCAGGTCGGCGACATCGTCGCTGAGCACGTCGGGCGTGTTGGTCACCACGATGCCGCGTTCGGTGGCGGAATCGACGTCGATGGAATCGTAACCGACCCCGTATTTCGCGATAAGTCGAAGATTTGGCAGCAGGTCCATCATCTCGCCGGTGAACTGCAGGTGCCCCTTGTAGGCGACGCCGAGGATTTTCGCGCGGGTGGCTTCGCCGAGGGGCGGCAGCTGCTTCAGCGAGCGAATGGCGAGCGCGTCGAGTTCCGCGCTCAGCGCGGCCTCGTCCATGCCGTGATACGTGCCGATGGCCATGATCTGCGTCATCTGGGGTCCTTTCGGTGCGCCTCAGCCGCGGCCGACGAAGGGCATGTTGGTGGCCATGACGGTGACGAACTGCACGTTCGCGCCGTCGGGCAGGGTGGCCATGTGGTAGACGGTGTCGGCGACGGTGGCGACATCCATCATCGCCTCGGCGCGGATGGAGCCGTCGGCCTGCGTCACGCCACGGGCCATGCGTTCGGCCATCTCGGTCACGGCGTTGCCGATGTCGATCTGCCCGCAGGCGATGCCAAAGGGGCGCCCGTCGAGCGAGACGGTCTTGGTGATCCCGGTCACCGCGTGTTTCGAGGCGGTGTAGGCGATGGAGCCGGGGCGCGGCGCATGGGCCGAGATCGAGCCGTTGTTGATGATCCGCCCGCCCTGCGGGTCCTGCGCGCGCATCTGCGCGAAGGCGGCGCGCGCGCAGTTGAAGACGCCGTTGACGTTGACATCGATCACCGCCCGAAACCCCTCGGGGTCGATCAGGTCGGGGGTGTCGGCGCCGAGGTTGCGACCGGCGTTGTTGAAGACCACGTCGATCCGGCCCCAGGTGGTGGCGGCCTTGGCAAAGGCCGCGTCGACGGCGGCGGCATCGGTCACGTCGCAGGGCAGGACGAGCGCGAGGTCCGACCCGCCGGCGGTTTCGGCCAGCGCGTCGGCGCGCCGGCCGACAAGGCCCACGCGCCAGCCGGCGTCAAGGAAACGCCGGGCGGTGGCGCGGCCGATGCCGCTTCCGGCGCCGGTGATGAGGATGGTTTGCGGCATGGGTTGCGCGCTCATTCGGGCATCGGGATCGGGCCGGCATCCGCCGGGACCTGATAGCCGCGCTGCACCGCCGGGCGGTCGGCGAGTTCACGGTACCAGCGCAGGACGTTGGGAAATTCGCGCAGGTCGACCTCGTGCCAGTCGTGGCGGGCGATCCAGGGAAAGCAGGCCATGTCGGCGATGGAATAGTCGGGGCCGAGGTAGTGCGAGTCGGTCAGGTGGCGGTCCATGACTCCGTAGAGGCGCTGGGTTTCCTTGGCGAAGCGTTCCTCGGCCGGTTGCGACAGGCCCTTGTTGTTGCGCAGGAAGAAATGCGCCTGCCCCAGCATCGGGCCGAGGCCGCCCATCTGCCACATCAGCCACTGCATGACCTGCGCGCGTGGCGCCGTCTCGGTCGGCAGGAAGCGGCCGGTGCGTTCGGCGAGGTAAACCATGATCGCGCCGGATTCGAAGATCGAGAGGTCGGTGTCGTGGTCGACGATGGCGGGGATCTTGTTGTTGGGCGAGATCTTCAGGAAGTCGGGGGCGTTCTGTTCGCCCTTGCCGATATGGATCGGGATGGCCTTGTAGGGCAGCTCCAGTTCCTCGAGCATGATCGAGACCTTGCGGCCGTTGGGCGTGGTCCAGGTGTAGAGGTCGATCATTCGCGTCTCCTTCGGGGTCAGCGCCGGGGTCAGCGCAGGGCCAGGACCTTGCCGGGGTTCATCAGCCCCAGCGGATCGATGGCGGTTTTCAGCACGTAGCACAGGTCGAGGGCCACGGGGTCCTTGTAGCGGGGCAGCTCGTCCCGCTTGGCGAGACCGATCCCGTGTTCGGCAGAGATGGAGCCGCCCATCGCGGCGACAAGGTCGTGGACGATCCGGTTGAAGCGGCCGTAATGCGCCAGGAAGTCGGCATCGGACATGGCATTGGGCCGGGTCAGGTTGAAGTGGATGTTGCCGTCGCCGAAATGGCCGAAGGGGCAGGCGCGCACGTCGGGCATATGCTGGGTGCAGGCGGCGACGCCGCGGGTGATGAAGTCGGCCACGCTGGAGACCGGCACGGAAACGTCGTGCTTGATCGAGGCGCCGGCGTGTTTCTGCATGTCGGACATGCTTTCGCGCAGCGACCAGAGGGCGGCGTTCTGCGCCTCGGAGCCCGCGATCACCGCGTCGGGGACAAGGTCGCGCTCCATCGCCTCGGCCAGGGCGGATTCGAGGCGTTCAGAGAGGTTGGCGTCGGGGTCGGGCGAGGAAAGCTCGATCAGCGCATAGGCGGGCCAGGGGGCGGCCAGCGGGTCGCGGGCGCCGGGCAGGTGGTCGAGGACCATCTGCAGGCCGAAGCGTTCGAGGTATTCGAACGCGACCAGCGTCTCGCCGCAGCGGCTGCGCAGGATGTCGAAAAGCGCCAGCGCATCGGCGGGGCCGGCGCAGGCGGCGAAGGCGGTGACGGTGCGCGCGGGTTTGGGGAAAAGCTTCAGCACCGCGGCGGTGATGATGCCCAGCGTGCCCTCGGCCCCGATCAGCAGGTCCTTGAGCGCGTAGCCGGTATTGTCCTTGCGCAGGCCGGAAAGGGCGTTCAGCACCTCGCCCGAGGGCAGAACGGCCTCCAGCCCCAGGGTCAGGTCGCGCATGGTGCCGTAGCGCAGGACGGCGGTGCCGCCGGCGTTGGTCGAGAGGTTGCCGCCGATCTGCGCGGTCCCCTCGGAGGCGAGCGAGAGGGGGAAGAGGCGGTCGGCGTCGTCGGCGGCGGCCTGCACCTGGGCCAATGTGCAGCCGGCCTCGACCGTCATCGTGGCGTTGAGGGGATCGAGCGCGCGGATGCGGTTCATCCGGCCGGTGGCGATGACGATGCCGCCCGACGGGACGCCCCCGCCGACCAGCCCGGTATTGCCGCCCTGCGGGACCATCGGCACGCGCGCCGCGGTGCAGAGGCGGACGACCGCGGCCAACTGATCGGTCGAGGCGGGGCGGACGACGGCGTCGGCGGTGCCGGTCCAGCGCCCGCGATCCTCGCGCAGCGAGGGCGCGATTCGCTCGGCGTCGGTCCAGACATGGTCGTCGCCGACGGCCCGGCGCAGGTCGGCGATCAGGCTGGGCGGAACGGTCACGAGGCCTTCTGCGCGGCCTCGCGCAGGCGGGTGATGGTGGTGCGGGTCGAGATCTGCTCGGGGTCGGTGACCAGTTCCAGCACGGCGGGGCGGCCGGCAGCGCGAGCGCGGGCCAGGGCCGGGGCAAAATCCTCGGTCCGGGTGACGCGTTCGGCGTGGCAGCCGTAGCCCTCGGCCATCTTGCAGAAGTCGTGCGTCTTCAGCGTGGTGCCCGACAGCCGGCCGGGGTGGTCGCGTTCCTGGTGCATGCGGATGGTGCCGTAGATGCCGTTGTTGAAGAGAAGCACGATGGGCGCGACCCCGTATTGCGCGGCGGTGGCCAGTTCCTGCCCGCTCATCATGAAGCCGCCGTCGCCGACCATCGACAGGACCAGCCGGTCGGGGTGGCGCACCGCGGCGGCGACCGCGGCGGGGACCGAATAGCCCATCGAGCCGCAGGTCGAGCCGACCTCGCGCCCCGGGCGGCCGAAGCGCAGGTAGCGCTGCGCCCAGCCGGTGTGGTTGCCCGCGTCCAGCGTCACGATCATGTCGGCGGGCAGGTCGTCGCGCAGCGCGCAGAAGGCCTGCCCCATGTCGAGCGTCCAGCCCTGATCCGCGGGCGCGGCGGTGTCGTCGAGGTATTCCTGCCGCAATGCCTCGGCCCAGTCCTGCCAGGCGGCGCGGCGGCCCAGGTCGCGCCCGGCCAGCGCTGCGGCGATCTGCGGCATGTCGGCGGCGAAGCCCAGGTCGGGGCCGTAGACGCGGCCGATCTCGTCGGCGTCCTGATGGACATGGACCAGCGTCTGGCGGACCTGCGGCGGCTCCAGCGCGGTGTAGCCCTTGGTCGTCATTTCGCCCAGCCGGGCGCCGAGGACGACCAGCAGATCGGCCTCGGCCAGACGCTGGATCAGCTTGCCGCTGGTCGAGGTGCCGAAATCGCCGACATAGGCCGGCGAGCGGTTGTCGAGCGCGTCCTGCCGGCGGAATGAGGTGGTGACGGGCAGGCCGTTCTTTTCGGCGAACTGGCGGATGTCGGCGGCGGCGCGGTCGGTCCAGCCCGACCCGCCAAGCAGCAGCAGCGGCCGTTCCGCCCCGGCCAGAAGGTCGGCCAGCTTGTCGACCGAGGCGGGCGAAACCTCGGCCCTTGTAGCGGTGTAGGGGCGGGCGTCGGCGACCTCGACCACGGTGGTCAGCATGTCCTCCGGCAGGGCGAGGACCACGGGGCCGGGTCGGCCCGAGGTGGCGACGCGGAAGGCGCGGGCGATGTATTCGGGCACGCGCTCGGGCACGTCGATCTGCGCCACCCACTTCGCCAGCCCGCCGAACATGGCGCGATAGTCGACTTCCTGAAACGCCTCGCGGTCGGTCATGTCGCGGGCGACCTGGCCGATGAGCAGGATCATCGGCGTGCTGTCCTGCTGGGCGATATGCACGCCGATGGAGGCGTGGCAGGCACCGGGGCCGCGGGTAACCATGCAGATGCCGGGCTTGCCGGTCAGCTTGCCGTAGGCTTCGGCCATGTTGGCGGCACCCGCTTCGTGCCGGGCGTTGTAGAGCTTGAAGCGGTTGGAAACGTCGTGCAGCGCATCCAGCACCTCAAGATAGCTTTCGCCGGGCACGCAGAAGGCGGTGTCGGCGCCGTGGATCAGAAGCTGGTCGACCAGGACCTTGCCGGCGGTCCGCGCCGGAAGTGGGGTGGCGTCTGACATGATACGCTCCTTCGCTGCCGTTCACTCTGTGGCCCGAACTGGACAAGCTTGTCAACAAAGTTTACAAGATGTCGCCGGGGATGCATGATCCGCGCCGGGCCTTATGGGAGGGCATGCCGATGCTGCTGGCCGCTTTGCGCAGGGTGCTGGACACCGAGGGCGCGCTGACCGTCGCGGTCAGCGGCGGGGTTGACAGCCTGACGCTGGCGGCGGCGGCCGCGGCGCTGCGGCCGGCGGGGGCGACGACGCTCTGCCATGCGCAATCGCCGGCGGTGCCGTCCGATGCGCTGGGGCGCGTGCAGGCGATGGCGGCGCGCACCGGGCTGGCGCTGCGGATCGTCGATGCCGGCGAGTTCGGCGATGCGCGATATCGCGCGAATCCGGTCAACCGCTGCTATTTCTGCAAGTCGAACCTTTACGCCACGCTGGCGGCGATGGGGGGATGCGTCGCCTCGGGCACCAACCTGGACGATCTGGGCGATTACCGGCCGGGGCTGGAGGCCGCGCGCGAACACGGCGTGCGCCATCCCTTTGTCGAGGCCGGTCTGCGCAAGGCCGATGTGCGGGCGCTGGCGCGGGAGTTGGGCCTGGGGGCGCTGGCCGAACTGCCGGCCTCGCCCTGCCTGTCGAGCCGGGTGCGCACCGGGCTGCGGATCGAACCCGACGCGCTGCGGCGCATCGACCGGATCGAGGCGGCGCTGCGCGACGAGTTTGGCGCGGTTCCGCTGCGCTGCCGGCAGGAGCCCGCGGGGCTGGCGATCGAACTGGACGCGGGCGTGCTGGACGGGCTGGGGGCGGCGGGGCGCGCGCGGGTGCAGGCGCTGGTCGCCGGGCAACTGGCGCGCGACGGGCTGGCGCAGGCAACGGTCCCGCTGCGCCCCTACCGGATGGGGAGCGCGTTCGTTCATGGCTGACCCTTTCGGCGCGGTCCCGCACCTGACCTTCGACGCCGACCGCGCCGCGCGGATCGGCCTGGAAGAGGTGGTGCTGGCCGAAAGCAAACCGCTGCCGCTGCTGGCCGGCCTGCTGGAAGCCGCGCAGCGCGAGGGGCGGCGGCTGCTGTGCACCCGCCTGACCGAGGCGCAGCACGCGGGCCTGCCGGAGACGGTGCGTGCGGCGATGGACTATTGCATGATCTCGCGCACCGGCTGGCTGGGGGCGCCGGCGGCGGTCGAGGGCGGCGCGGATGTGGTCGTGGTCACCGCCGGCACCTCGGACGCGGGGCCGGCGACCGAGGCGGTGCGCGTGCTGCGCTGGTCGGGGGTCGAGGGCGAACTGGTCGCCGATGTCGGCGTTGCCGGGCTGTGGCGCCTGCTGCGCTGGGCGGAGCGGTTGCAGGCGGCCGACGTTGTGATCGTCTGCGCCGGCATGGACGCGGCGCTGCCCAGCGTGGTCGCGGGGCTGGTCGGCGGCGTGGTGATCGCGGTGCCGACCTCGGCCGGGTACGGGGTCGCGGCGGGGGGGCGCACGGCGCTGAACGCGGCGCTGGCCAGCTGCGCGCCGGGCGTCGTGGTGGTCAATATCGACAACGGCTACGGCGCGGCCTGCGCGGCGCTGCGGGTGACCGCGCGCCTGCGCCGCCAGCACGGAGTCCCGCGATGAGTCCGCCGCCCGACACCGACGACCCGCTGCTGAACGCCCCGATCCGCAAGCGCGAGACGCTCGCCGACCAGATCTACGGGCGCATCCTGGAACTGATCGCGGCGGGGCAGCTGGCCGAGGGCGAGAAGCTGCCGTCCGAACACCAGATCAGCGCGCGGTTCTCGGTCTCGCGCCCCGTGGTGCGCGAGGCACTGGCGCGGCTGCGCGACGACGGCATCGTGATCGCCCGCCACGGGATCGGCAGCTTCGTGCGCCGCCGCCCGCCGCAGGGGCTGATGCAGCACGCGCGCGCCGGCGATGTCGCGGGTCTGATGCGCTGCATGGAGGCGCGGATCGCGCTGGAGCCGGCGGCGGCGCGGTACGCTGCGCTGCGCGCCAACCCGCGCGACCTGGAGCGGATCGAGGCGGCGCTGCAGACGATGGAGACGACGATGCGCGCCCGCCAGCCGCTGCACGAGGCAGATTTCGATTTCCACATGGCGGTCGCCGTGGCCAGCGGCAACCAGGTCTTCTGCGACATGCTGAACGCGACGCGGCCGGTCATGCTGCAGGCGATCTCGGTCGCGCAGAAGCTGACCAGCGCCGGCACCAGCGAGCGGATCGAGGTGGTGCTGGCCGAGCATCGCCAGATCCTGGAGGCGATCCGCGGCCACGACGCCGAGGGCGCGGGCCTTCTGATGAGCTATCATCTGGTGCAGGCCCGCCAGCGCGTCACCGATCAGGAGCGCAAGACGTGATCCGGCGCGTGCTTTCAGGCCTTCACGGCGGCGATCAGGGCGTCCATCTGGCGGGCCAGCAGCCAGTTGTCCCCGGCGATGGCGACAAAGCCGAAGCCGCGGTCGAAATAGCCGCGCGCCGGTTCCGCGCCGTAGCCCAGGATGCCGGCGGGCTTGCCGGCGGCGGCGATGGCGGCCTGCGCGCGGTCTATCAGGGCCTGCACCTCGGGCGCTGCGGGGTTGCCCAGATGGCCCATCGCAGCGGCCAGATCGCCCGGTCCGACGAAGACGGCATCCACCCCCTCGACCGCGGCGATCTGCGGAATGGCGGCGACGGCGGCGGGGGTTTCGACCTGCACGATCACGCACAGGTCCGCGACGTGGCGGCGCAGGTATTCCGCGTCGCGCCCGTAGTTGTTGGCCCGCGTCGTGGCCGAGATGCCGCGGATGCCGTGCGGCGGATAGCGTGTCCAGCCGACGACCTGGCGCGCCTGCTCGGCGCTTTCGATCATCGGAAACATCAGGCTGCGCGCGCCCAGATCGAGCAGGCGCTTGACCATCACCGGCTCGGCCTGCGGCACGCGCACCAGCGTCTCGACCGGCGCGCCGGCGGCGGCGCGCAGGTGATCGCCGATGCCCGACAGCGGCGTCGGCGAATGTTCCATGTCGACCAGAAGCCAGTCGATGCCCGAATGCGCCGCCATTTCGGTGATCGCGGGGGTGTCGAGCGACAGCCAGAAGCCCGCCATGCGGCGGCCCTGCGCCAGACCCTGCTTGAGACGGTTTTCGGTCATGGAAACTCCTTCAACCCTGGGGGTGGGCAACACCGCCCGCCCGTCGCGCACAGACCTATCCGGTCGCGCCGCGCGCGGCCAGCCCCCCGCTTGGCCGGGACAGACGGACACCTGAAATTGCCTGGAAAAGGAACACCCGCATGAAGAAGAAAGCCGCCGACCTCCGCTCCGCCCGCTGGTTCGCGCCGGACGATCTGCGCAGTTTCGGGCACCGGTCGCGGATGATGCAGCTGGGCTATTCCGAGGCGGATTTCGTCGGCAAGCCGATCATCGGGGTGCTGAACACCTGGTCCGAGCTGAATTCCTGCCACGGCCATTTCCGCGAGCGGGCGCAGGACGTCAAGCGCGGCGTGGCGCAGGCCGGGGGTTTCGCGGTCGAGCTGCCCTCGATCTCGGTCGACGAAAGCTTCACCAAGCCGACTTCGATGCTCTATCGCAACCTGCTGGCGATGGAGACCGAGGAACAGATCCGCGCGCATCCGCTGGACGGCGTGGTCCTGATGGGCGGTTGCGACAAGACCACGCCGGGGCTGATCATGGGGGCGCTGACCGCCGGCGTGCCGATGATCTACCTGCCCGCCGGGCCGATGCTGCGCGGGCATTACGCCGGCAAGATCCTGGGGTCGGGGTCGGATGCGTGGAAATACTGGGACGAGCGCCGCGCCGGCAACATCACCGACGAGGAATGGCTGGGCATCCAGGGCGGCATCGCGCGCTCGGTCGGGACCTGCATGACGATGGGCACCGCCAGCACGATGACCGCCATCGCCGACGCGGTGGGCCTGACGCTGCCCGGCGCCTCGTCGATCCCGGCGGCGGATGCGGGCCACCAGCGCATGGGGGCCGATTGCGGGCGGCGCATCGTCGACATGGTGTGGGAGGACCTGACCCCCGACCGGATCGTCACCGACGCGTCGGTTAAGAACGCGGCCATCGTCGCCATGGCCACCGGCTGTTCGACCAACGCGGTGGTGCATCTGATCGCGATGGCGCGGCGCGCGGGCGTCGATCTGACGCTCGATGATCTGGACGCGCTGGGCCGGGTGACGCCGCTGATCGCCAATGTCCGCCCGGCCGGCAAGGACTACCTGATGGAGGATTTCTTCTATGCCGGGGGGCTGCGCGCGCTGATGGCGCAGCTGAAGGACCGGCTGGACCTGTCCTGCCTGACGGTCAGCGGCAAGACCATGGGCGAGAACCTGGAAGGCGCGCAGGTCTGGAACGACGACGTGATCCGCCCGCTTTCGAACCCGGTCTACCACGAAGGCTCGCTGGCCGTGCTGCGCGGCAACCTCTGCCCCGACGGGGCGGTGATCAAGCCCGCCGCCTGCGACCCGAAGTTCCATGTCCATGAAGGCCCGGCGCTGGTCTTCGACAGCTATCCCGACATGAAGAAGGCCGTCGATGACGAGGATCTGGACATCACGCCCGACCATGTGATGGTCCTGCGCAACGCGGGGCCGCTGGGCGGGCCGGGCTTCCCCGAATGGGGGATGCTGCCGATCCCCAAGGCGCTGATCAAGCAGGGCCACCGCGACATGCTGCGCATCTCGGACGCGCGGATGTCGGGGACGTCCTACGGGGCTTGCGTCCTGCATGTCGCGCCCGAAGCCTTCACCGGCGGGCCGCTGGCGCTGCTCAAGACCGGCGATATCGTGCGCCTGGACCTGCCCAACCGGCGGCTGGACATGCTGGTCGACGAGGCGGAGCTGGAGCGCCGCCGCGCCGCCTGGACCCCGCCCGAACCGCGTTATGCGCGCGGCTGGGGGTGGATGTTCTCGCGCCATGTGACGCAGGCCGACAAGGGCTGCGATTTCGACTACCTCGAACGCGGTTTTGGCGCGGCCGCGGGCGAACCTGACATCTTCTGAACATAAGGCACGGAACCCATGACGACGAAACTTGACGCGGCGCTGACCGGGATCTCGGGCATACTGGTCACGCCCTATGACGCGGCGGGCGAGATCGCGCCGGACCGGCTGCCGGCGATCATCGACCGCGCGCTGGGGGCGGGGATGCACATGCCCGTCGTCAACGGCAATACCGGCGAGTTCTACGCGCTCACCACCGACGAGGCCTGCGCCATGGCGCGCGAGGTGGTGGCGATGGTGGGCGACCGCGCACCCGTCCTGGCCGGGGTCGGGCGGGCGCTGCCCGATGCCTGCCGCTTGGCACGCGCCTCGGCCGATGCCGGGGCGGCGGCTCTGATGGTGCATCAGCCGCCCGACCCCTTCGTCGCCCCGCGAGGCATCGCCAAGTATCTGCGCGCAGTCGCTGATGCCTCGGGCGGGCTGCCAATGATGCTCTATTTGCGCAATGACGCGATCGGGACCGGGGCCATTGCCGATCTGTGCGCCGTGCCGGGCGTCAAGGGTGTCAAATGGGCCACCCCCAACCCTCTGAAACTGGCCGAGGCGATGGATGCTTGTGACCCGGCAATCACCTGGGTCTGCGGCCTGGCTGAGGTCTGGGCGCCGCCGCTCTATGCGGTAGGGGCGCGGGGCTTCACGTCCGGACTTATCAACGTCTGGCCCGAACGGTCGCTGGCCATCCATGCCGCGCTCGACGGGGGCGACTACGCCCGCGCGAACGCCCTCATCGCCGGGATGCGCGCGTTCGAGGATATCCGCGCCGAAGAAATGAACGGCACCAACGTCACCGGCGTGAAGGCGGCACTACAGTTGCAGGGGCACGATTGCGGCCCCACGCGCCCGCCCTCGGCCTGGCCGCTGACCTCGGCGCAGCAGACGATGCTGCAGGATTTCATGACCCGCAACGACCTGGCCTGAGGCCGCGATATCGAAGGAGAAGCAGATGGACGAGACCCTGCGCGAGAAGCTGATGGGCGTGTCGGTGGCGACGCTGGCGACCGCGCTCTACAAGCGGGGCCTACGCAGCCAGGTGATCCAGTCGGTGCGGCCGGTGGCACCGAAGGGGCGCAACATGGTCGGCCCGGCCTATACCCTGCGCTACATCCCCGCGCGCGAGGACCGCAACGGGATCGAGGTCTTTCGCAACCCCGATCATCCGCAGCGGGTGGCGATGGAATCCTGCCCGGCCGGCCATGTTCTGGTCATGGACAGCCGCAAGGACGCGCGCGCGGCCTCGGCGGGGGATATCCTGATCACGCGACTGATGATGCGTGGTGCGGCGGGCGTGGTCACCGATGGCGGCTTCCGCGACGCGATGGAGATCGGCGCGATGGATTTCCACGCCTACCATTCCCGCCCCTCCAGCCCGACCAACCTGACCCTGCACGAGGCCTACGATCTGAACGTGCCCATCGGCTGCGGCGATGCCCCGGTCTTTCCCGGCGACATCCTGGTCGGCGACGACGACTGCGTGATCGTCATCCCGCACGAGATCGCCGAGGAGGTGGCGGATGAGGCGGTCGAGATGACCGTCTACGAGGATTTCGTGATCGAGCAGGTGCGCAGCGGCGCGGCGATCATCGGCCTCTATCCCGGGACCAAGCCCGAACATGCCGAGGCCTTCGCCCGCTGGCGCAAGGAACGAGGCCGCTGAGGAGCACGCCGATGGCCGACACCCTTCCCAACTACGTCCGGCTGGTCGCGGACACGCCGCTGCCCCGCATCGCGCTTTGCCGGCAGCGGTTCGACGCGGCGCGGATCGACGACCCGGCCGCCGCAGTGGCGGACGCGATGGGCGCGCCCTGCGTCGCGGAGCGCGTGAAGCCCGGGATGCGCATCGCGGTGACGGCAGGCAGCCGGGGGCTGGCGAGTTTCCCCGAATTGCTGACCGCGATCATCCGCGAGTTGCAGGCACGCGGGGCGCAGCCCTTCGTGGTGCCGTCAATGGGCAGCCACGGCGGCGCGACCGCCGAAGGGCAGCGCGCGGTCCTGGCCAAGCTGGGCGTCACCGAGGACGTGATCGGCTGCCCCATCGAAAGCAGCATGGAAACGGTCGAGGTGGGCCGGCTGGAGAACGGCATGTCGGTGCAGATGGACCGGCTGGCGCAGGAGGCCGACGGGATCGTGCTCTTCAACCGGATCAAGCCGCACACCTCGTTCCGGGCGCCGCTGGAAAGCGGGGTGGCGAAGATGCTGGCGATCGGGCTGGGCAAGCAGTCCGGCGCCGAGGCCTGCCATTCGCGCGGGATCGACCGGGTCGGCGAGTTCGTGGCGCTGATGGCGCGGATGAAGTTGGAACGCTGCAAGGTCCTCTTCGCCATCGGCACGATCGAGAATGCCTATGACCAGCTGTCGCGCGTCGTCGTGCTGGACCGCGACGGCATGATGGACGCCGAGGTGCCGCTGCTGCGCGAGGCGATGGCGAACATGCCGCGCCTGCCGCTGGGCGACCCGGCGGCGCCGCTGGCGAACGGGCCGCTGGACGTGCTCGTGGTCGATGAGATCGGCAAGGAATTCTCCGGCACCGGGATGGACCCCAACATCACCGGCCGCTTTTCCTCGCCGCGGATGACCGGCGGGCCCGAGATCTCGCGGCTGGCGGTGCTGGGACTGTCCGAGCGTACCGCCGGCAACGGCAATGGTGCCGCGCGGGCCGACGTGGTGACGCAGCGCCTGGCCGACGCCTTCGACCGCGAGCCGGTCTATGCCAACGCGCTGACCTCGACCGTGCTGACGCAGGCGGCGCTGCCGATGGTGATGCCCGACGACCGTACGGCGATCCAGACCGTCGTGCGCACCTGCCTGGCCGAGGATCCGGCGCGCCCGCGACTGCTTCGCATCGCGAACACGCTTCAGCTGGAATGGCTCTACGCGTCCGAGGCGATGCTGCCGGAACTGGCGGCGCGCCCGGGCATCGAGGTCGTGGGCGAGTTGGAGGAACTGCGGTTCGAGGGCGGGCGGCTGGTCAATCCCTGGCCCGGGCATGATGCATGAGCGGCGACGGGGCGGGGGGCGGCGACGGGCTGCACCTGCATTTCGACCCGCAGGGCGGGGTGGCGGGCGACATGTTCGTGGCGGCGCTGCTGCATGCGCGGCCCGACCTGATCGACCGGGTGCTGGCCGATGTCGCCGCCGTCTTGCCCGAGGCCGCGGGGCGCGCGGAGTTGTCGACCGTGCAGAAGGGCGGGATCGACAGCCGCGGCTTCCGACTGGTGCGCGGCCCGGCCGAGCCCCGGCGCGGGCACGAGACGACCTATCTGGGCATGCGCGAGACGATCGAGGGCGCGGCCCTGTCGCCGGGCACCGCCCGCCACGCCAGCGCGATCCTGCACCGCATCGCCGAGGCGGAAAGCGCGATCCATGCCATGCCCATTGAGCGCGTGCATTTTCACGAGATCGCGGACTGGGACGCGCTGATGGATGTCACTGCCGCCGGCAGTCTTGCCGCGGCGCTGGAAGGCGCAAGCTATTCGCTCGCGCCCCTGCCGCTGGGCGGTGGGCAGGTGAAGACGGCGCATGGACTTCTGGCGGTGCCGGCGCCCGCGACGCTGCGCATTCTCGAAGGGTTCGACTGGGTCGACGACGGGATCGGCGGCGAGCGGGTCACGCCGACCGGCGCCGCCATCCTCGCGCATGTGCTGGACGGCCCGCCCGAGGCGCGGCGCCCGCCGGGGCGGCTGCTGGCGACGGGCTACGGCGCCGGAACGCGGGACCTGCCCGGCATCGCCAATGTTCTGCGCGTCACGCTGACCGAAAGTCGTGCTGCGGACCCGGACTACGCGGCGGACGACCGCGTGCTGGTGCTGGTCTGCGACGTGGACGACATGACGGGCGAGGAGATCGCGGTCGCCGCCGACCACCTGCGCCGGGTGGAGGGGGTGCTGGATGTGACGACCCTGGCCCTTTCGGGCAAGAAGGGCCGGCCGGCGACGCGGTTCGAACTGCTCGCCCGGCCCGAGGCCCGCGCGCGCTGCACCGAGGCGGTCTTCGCGCAGACCTCGACCATCGGGCTGCGGTGGGGCGAGATGGCGCGGGTCGTCCTGCACCGACGCATGGATGCCGACGCCGGTGGCCGCCCCGTCAAGGTGGTCGCCCGACCCGGCGGCAGGCACAGCGCCAAGGTCGAAAGCGACGCGCTGGCGGACCTGCCTACGCTGGCGGAACGGCGGCGGGCGGCGCGGTCGGACTGATCCCGGAAGCGCTGGCGGGTCTTGCCGACACGGCAGCGCGGCGCCGCCGGCCGGCGCGGAAGACCCCGGGAAGCCCCCTCGAGTCGCCTGTTCTGCATGCATGAACAGGGAAATTGCCGTGGATTCGGCACCAAGGCATACCATATCCGGTATGTAAAAGTGGCTCAGCCACAAAAATGCCCGAAAAGCGTGCAGAAATCCAGGTCAGAATAACGACGTTTCTTTTCACTTTTCGAGCCGGATGCGTTCTTTCTTTTCACTTCCAGGTCGAAATCCTGAAAAATGTGACGGTTTTTGCCCGTGAGGGCGCGGTTGCTCAAGCTTGAGCACCCGCTCCCGTTTCGACGCGCCCGCGCGCAAGCAAAAGGCCCCCGCCGGAACGGGGGCCTTTGCATCAATGGGCGTGCGATCAGGTCCCGGTTCCGCCGGTCCGGCGCGCGTCTTCCGGCGGGGCGGTGTCGCTGGTCGGCACCGGCGTCATCTCGTCCTCGACGATCTGGTCCGGCTCGCGGCTGTTGAGCAGCGCCGCCAGCGCCCCCAACGCGATCCCGACCGTGTCGGTGATCAGTCCCGGGTTGATCATCGTGAACGCCGCCGCGATCAGCAACCCGCGCACGATCAGCCCGGCGGGTCGCATCAGGTAGCCGGCCAGCCCCGCCGCGAGGAAGGTCACCCCGATCCCTGCGGTGATCGCCGTGGTGATCACCTGCTGCCAGGTCCCGATCATCAAGAGCGACGGGCCGAAGACGAACATGAAGGGAATGATGTACCCCGTCAGCCCCAGCCGCACCGCGATGAACGAGGTGCTCATCACCGGACTTCGCGCGATGCCGCAGGCCGCATAGGCGGCGATGGCCACCGGTGGTGTGATCGACGACAGGATCGCGTAGTAGAAGACGAACATGTGCGCCGCCGGGATCGGCACGCCCAACCGCACCAGCGCCGGCACCAGCAGGGCGACCTGCACGATATAGGCCGGCGTCGTCGGCATCCCCATGCCCAGGATGATGCCGGCCATCATGGTCAGGACCAGGGCCAGGAGCAGCGTATGCCCCGCCGCCGTGCGCACAAGCCCGGTGAAGGTCAGCCCCAGCCCGGTCTGCGCGATCACCCCGATCACGATGCCGGCGCTGGCGCAGGCCAGCGCGACGGTGACCGAGTTGACGGCGCCGGCCCTAAGCGCGTCGATCAGCTTCTCGATCGAGAATTCCCCGCGCGTGGTCTTGCGCAGCAGGACGACCGGCACGACCGACAGGATCCCGGCCAGCGCCGAGAAGGGGGCGGAATAGCCGCTCATCAGCGCGCCGATGATGATGACGAGCGGCAGGAAGAGGTGCCCCTCGTTCACCAGGACAGAACCCAGCCGGGGCAGGTCGGCGCGCGGAATGCCCTTCATGCCGCGCTTGCGCGCCTCGAAATGGACGGCAAGGAAGACGGCCAGGAAATAGAGAAGTGCGGGCAGCAGCGCGTAGCCCGCCACGCTCAGGTAGCTGACCCCCATGAACTCGGCCATGACGAAGGCGGCGGCGCCCATGATCGGCGGCATGATCTGCCCGCCGGTGGAGGCGACGGCCTCGACCGCGCCGGCGAACTGCGGGCGGTAGCCGATGCGTTTCATCAGCGGGATGGTGAAGGTGCCGGTGGTCATCACGTTCGCCACCGCCGAGCCCGAGACCGACCCGAAGAGACCGGAGGAGAGGACCGCCACCTTCGCCGGCCCGCCCGCCGTGTGGCCGGTCAGAGCCAGCGCGAAGTCCATGAAGAGCTTGCCCACGCCGAAGCGTTCGGCCAGCGCGCCGAAGATCACGAAGAGCACCACGTAGGTGGCCGAGACCTGCGCCGGGATACCGAACAGCGCGTCGGTCGTCATGTACTGGTATTCCAGCAAGCGCATGATGTCGGCGCCCTGGATGAAGATCTGGTAGGACAGGAAGGCCATCGCGGTGATCGGCAGGATGATCCCGATCGCGCGGCGCGTCGCCTCCAGCACGGTGACGATCATCATCACCGCGAAGACCTGGTCCATCACCGACACCGGCCCGACATAGGCCATGCGGGTGTTGAAATAGGTCTGGTTGATGATCGGATAGCTCGCCGCGGCCAGCGCCGCGATCATGAACAGGATGTCGATGATCCCCGGCGGCTTGCCCTCGCGTTTAGCGGTCATCGGCAGGGCGAGGTAGGCCAGCGCCAGCGCGAAACCGAAGTGGGTCGCCCGTAGCGTGAAGGCATTGGGCGGGCCGTACCACGCGACGTATATGTGAAACAGACTCATCGATACCGCGACGGCGGTCGTCAGGTATCGCAGCCAGACGCTCACTGCCAGCATCGCGCGTATCCGATCAATAGGGGAAGGTCTGGGGCTGACCCGAGGGTCAGCCCGCAGGTTGGATCAGCTTACTCGCTGGCGTGATCTTCGTAGAAGGCGCGCGCGGCGTCATGCAGAGGCACGCCCCCTTCATCCGACATCGACTCGATCGTCATGTCGGCCATCACCGCGTTGATCGACGCCAGATCTTCCTTGTTGTTCCAGATCTTGTCGAGCAGCGTGCTGACGACGTTGTCGTCCAGGTCGCAGCGGCCGATCAGCTGGGTCTGGTAGCCGACGACGATCACGTCCTCGTCCTGGCCGGGATAGCTGCCGCCGGGAACAATGAGCGAGGCGTAGCCCGGATTGATCTCCTGCTGCATCTGGTTGATGAACTCCTCGGTCAGCGGCACGAGCGTGATCCGCGTGGAGTTGGCGAGATCCATGATCGACGAGGCCGGGACCGTCGTGCCCAGCGTGAAGACCTCGGCGTTGCCGTCCTGCAGCAGTCCGACCGCGTCGGAATAGGACACGTAGTCGACGCCGCGCATGTCATCGTAGCTGAGCCCGGCGGTCTGCAGGACTGCGCGCGTCACCTGTTCGGCGGTGTTGCCGACCGGCTGGGTGACGATGCGCTTGCCGTCCAGATCCTCGATCGACTGCACGCCGCTGGCTGCGGTTGCGACGATCTGGAAGTACTGCGGATAGAGGGTGCCGAGCAGGCAGATGTTGTCGGCGCGCCCCTCGAAGGGTTCGCGCCCCTCCAGCGCGTCGACGACCGAGATCGAGTTGCCGAACGCCAGGTCGGCCTGACCGCCCTGCACGCCCTGGGCATTGGCGACGCCGCCACCGGGCAGGACTTGTGCGCCGATGCCTTCGTCGCCGAGCATGGCCTGCATCGCCCCGCCCAGCGGGTACCAGGCACCGCCCTGCGGGCCGGTCATGATCCGCAGTTGCTGTGCATCCGCCTGTCCAACGGTCGCCGCCACGGCAACCAGTCCCGTCAAGATAATTCCACGCATGTTGGTCCTCCCTGATGATGCGTCGTGTTCGCTATGCCCCGGATTTTGCGCGCCGCGCGTTTTCGCGGCCAGCGTTTTCCGTGTGCTGGAACCCATTCCTCTTCTATGGATCCTGAACGCATATCACATCAACAGATCGCGGTTGGCTTGTCAATTTTATTTACAAGATGGGCGGGAAGGCTGATGTCGGCATGGGCTGGGGCGGACCTCGAAAAGCGCAAAGGCGGTGCTGTCACTGGGCTTTGGGAGACTCTGATCGCCGCCCAAGCCCCCTTTCCAAGTGGAGATAGTCAGGGTGGTAAGTAGCCGGAAAGGAGAGGCTTGCGAAACCTCGTTCTGAAATGCGGAGGGATTTCTTCTGCTATAGGGAACTTGTTCTTCCACCGCGCGAAGGTCCGTTGCCTGAGGAAAGATCGGGAGAAGGACGCTGGCATCGTGTGGTCCGAACTTCGGGCAGGCGTCGGCGTTGAAGGAAGTGGGGAACATCTCGGCGGACAATCGCCGTTGCGCGATGCGCGAGACGACATCGCTGTCCAAGACGCTGGCGATTCTGCGGCTGGCCGCCAGGCACACATGGCGCGGCGCCTGAGCGGGCGTTTTTCGGCGGGCATGACCGACCCTCTGGCAGACAGGTCGCCGTTGGGTTCCTGACCCTCGACGCTCGGGATGGGCCGGGTGTTCGCATGCGAACAATTCTTCCCGCAGGTCGCGAGGTCGGCATCTTTCAGCCATGTTGAGGTGCGCGCGATGAGTTTAACTTGTATATGCAATTTATTATTGCTAGGCACTATTCTGGGGCGATTCCGAGGGAGGAGTGAGTGCACCGATCCGGAGTGCAGAACCCTGCGGCCAAGATGTCGCGTCGCACGACGCGGCGGGGCTGGGCGGTCTAGATGCATGCGACGTGCGTGCGCCATTTGGAAAGCGGCGCGCCGATGACCAGCGACACGGTCTTCACCGCAGCCTCCCTCGGCAAGGCGGGCGCTGTCGCCGCTGATACAACGCGAGCTACCATGGAAAGTGAGGGATGAGATGACCGAAACAGCCACCGAGACCCGCCCCGACGCCTCCGTCATGCGGGGGGTGATCCCCTATATCGGCTACGGCGGCCGCGCCAATGAGGCCGCGGATTTCTACGCCAGGGCCTTTGGCGCGATCGACCTTGGGCGGATGCCGGATGGCGAGAGGCCGGAGCGGCTGATGCATGCGCAGGTCGAAATCAACGGAGGGGCGCTGATGATGACCGACATGGGTTGCGAGGATGTCGCGGATCCCGACCGCCTGAACCGCGCCCATATGCAACTTGTCGTCGCCGACGGTCGCGCTTGGTGGGACCGCGCGGTTGCCGCGGGCTGCACCGTCGTCATGCCCTACGAGCGGCAGTTCTGGGGTGATGACTGGGGCTTGGTCGAGGATCCCTTCGGCATACAATGGGCGATCCTGCAGCCGGGCGCTGAGCACGAGGTATGAGTCCCGGAGGGTCGGCGGCGAGGCCGCGGCCCGTTCGTACGCACAGTAGGAAAGGAGATTTCAGGTGACCTGCATCCAGGGCTTCATTTGCGCGGTGCCGACGGCGAACCGCACAGCCTTCATCGCGCACGCGGGGAAGGCGGCGGCGGCGTTCCGCGATCAGGGCTGTCTGTCCGCGGTCGAGTGCTGGGGCGACGACGTGCCGGGTGGCGAAGTGACCTCGTTTCCCGCCGCGGTGAAGGCCGGGGAGGAGGATACGGTGGTCTTTTCCTGGTATGTCTGGCCGTCGAAGGCGGTCCACGACAAGGTGATGCAGGGGCCGATGGACGACCCGCGCCTGAGCCCGGAGACGAATCCGATGCCGTTCGACGGCAAGCGCGTGGTCTTCGGCGCGTTCGAGCCGGTGCTGGAACTGGGCGCGCCGCGACCGGGCGGCTATGTCGATGGCTTCGTCGTTCCGGTGCCGCGACACCGCCGGGACGAATTCGTGGCCTTTGCCGAGGCCTGCGATCCGGTCTTCATGGACCATGGGGCAAGCTGGATCATGGAGGCCTGGGGGTTGGACGTGCCCGAGGGCAAGCTGACGGATTTCCGCCGCGCGGTGCAGGCCGGGGAGGACGAGGAGGTGGTCTTTTCCTGGGTCCAGTGGCCCGACCGCGCAGCGCGCGACGCCGGCAACGCGAAGATCATGAGCGACCCGCGCCTGGCGGACAAGGAGATGCCCTTCGACGGAAAGCGGTTGATCTTTGGCGGGTTCGAGCCGGTCGTCGAGGTCTGATGCCAGCGGGGTTGTGCCGCGGCCTTCGGGGTCGGAAACGCGGGCGGGCGGGGTGGTTGACGAAAGCTTGACGCGGCGCAGGCGGGCGGTTGGCCCGGCGCGGCGGCGTTTGGGTCTATATGTCTGAAATCGCGTGATTTGTACCTGCCAGAAAGTGGCTGGCCACACTACACGACACTGGTCTGGCTGAGGGGGTGAAGAGGTGGTTTTCTGGTCGACTCCGACCAAGGAAGCGACCCGATGTCCCGACGCACCGTCACCGCCCTCGAGATCTTTCTGCGCCCGCATTTGGGTTTGAGCAAGAGCCGTCTCGAGACGCTCTGCCTGCTGCTGGTGGGCATGATCAGCGCCCGCACCGTCAATCTCGGACATATCGCCTGCGAGCGGGAGGGGAGAGCGCTCACTGCCTCGACCTACCGCCGGCTCCAGCGGTTCTTCCAGCACGTCCGTCTGGGCCGGGACTGGGCGCTGCCGCTCGTGGCGGGGCTGCTCGGGCCGGATCGGCGCTGGACGCTGGTGCTCGACCGGACGCAATGGGCGATCGGCAAGCGGGAGGTGAACTACCTGGTGTTGGCGGTGGTGACGCGCCACTTCCGGGTGCCTATCCTGTGGACGCTCCTGCCGCGCAGCGGCAACAGCGGCACGGCG
>NZ_JADDJF010000022.1 GCF_017811755.1 Pararhodobacter sp. SW119
GAAGGGCCAGCCCGTCCTTGGCGGCGGAGCCTCTTTTCGCCGCGCGCGAAGCGCGCGGCGCCCGGCCCAACGCGAGGAAGGTTGTGCGCGGAGCGCACAGCCTGACGAGGGGCGGGAGAACCTGCGGGAACGCGTCGCGGCGCTTTCCCCGACCGGCCGCGCGCGCTATAGAGGCGGAGGGAACATTCAGCAATAGGGTTTTGACATGGACGAGATCGTCATCCTGAGCGGCGCGCGCACCGCCATCGGCACCTTCGGCGGCAGCCTTGCCGGCACGCCCCTGTCCGAGGTCGCGACGCACGTGACCAAGGCCGCGCTGGAGCGCGCGGACGTCGAGGGCGGGCAGATCGGCACCGTCGTCTTCGGTCATGTCGGCAATACCGAGCCGCGCGACGCGTACCTCAGCCGCGTCGCCGCGATGCAGGCCGGCATCCCCGACAGCGCGCCGGCGATGAACGTCAACCGCCTTTGCGGGTCGGGCGCGCAGGCGATCGTGTCGGCCACGCAGGCCCTGGCGATGGGGGATGCCGATTTCGCGCTGGCCGGCGGCGCCGAGGCGATGAGCCGGATGCCCTATATCGTGCCCGCCCAGCGCTTCGGGCAGAAGATGGGCGACACCGCCGTTCTGGACATGATGCTGGGCGCGCTGACCTGCCCGTTCGGCACCGGCCACATGGGCGTGACCGCCGAGAACGTCGCCGCCGAGCATCAGATCACGCGCGAGGAACAGGACGCCTTTGCGCTGGAAAGCCAGAACCGCGCCGCGCGCGCCATTTCCGAGGGCCGGTTCAAGGACCAGATCGCGCCCTTCGTGATGAAGACCCGCAAGGGGGAGGTCAGTTTCGACACCGACGAGCACCCCAAGAAGACCTCGGCCGAGGCGCTGGCCGGGCTGCGGCCGGCCTTCCGCAAGGAGGGCAGCGTCACCGCGGGCAATGCCAGCGGCATCAACGACGGCGCCGCGGCGGTGGTGCTGGCGCGCGCCGAGGCCGCGGAGAAGGCCGGCCTGAAGCCGCGGGCGCGGATCCTGGGCTATGCGGTCGCCGGCGTGCGCCCCGAGGTGATGGGCATCGGCCCGGTGCCGGCGGTGCAGCAGCTGTGCGAGCGCTTCGGCCTCGACATCGCGGAGTTCGACGTGATCGAGTCGAACGAGGCCTTTGCCGCGCAGGCGCTGGCGGTCAACAAGGGGCTGGGCCTGGACCCGGCCAAGGTGAACCCCAACGGCGGCGCGATCGCGCTGGGTCATCCGGTCGGCGCGACCGGCACGATCCTGGTCGTCAAGGCGCTTTATGAGCTGGAGCGGATCGACGGCAAGCGCGCGCTGGTGACCATGTGCATCGGTGGCGGACAGGGTATTGCGCTGGCGCTGGAACGCGCCTGAGAGGCGCAAGATAGGCAGCATTTGAAGGTTTTGCAGCCGCTTGCGGCCGGCTAGCCCCGCGGTCAACGCGGGGCCGATCCGTCATCTTCTGTCTAATCCGCTGAAAAACAAATCTCTTTCCGCGACGTCACGCGCGAAAGCGGGATTATTTTGTGCGGGTCGGCGGGAACCGCGACCTCGCTTTGTGACTTGTCAGGATTAAGGGCGTTTTCACGCTCGGGCGCAATCGTGACCGGGCGACTGACCGTGCCGGAGAGCGGTCGGCGCGCATCGGGGTTCTGAAAGACGCGCTGAGCATGACGCTTCTGGACAAGTTGACCAGCGAACGCCGCGCCCGGCTTGCCGCCGAGCGTCTGCTGCAGTTCCGGATGCGCGAGATCGAGGCGCTGAAGGACGAGCTGAGCCATGCGCAGCGGCTGCTCAACACGAGGTCGCTGGAACTGCGCGATGCCTCGGTCGTGGCCAGCCGCACCGCCGCGCTGGAAGACGAAAGCCAGCGCGTGCGCAGCGACCTGGAGGCGGCGAACCAGACCGCGCTGATGGCCGAGCGGCGGCTGTGGGATTCGATCAACACGATCCGCGACGGTTTTGCCGTCTTCAACAGCCGCCAGGAACTGGTCGTCGCCAACCAGTCCTTCCTGCGCGTCTTCTCTGGCATCGCCGAGGTGCAGCCCGGCATCAGCTACGGCCGGCTTGCCGAACTGCTGGCCTGCGAGGGCCGCGTGGTGCTGGGCGACACCCGCCCCGAGGACTGGATCGAGATGATGCGCGCGCGCTGGATGCAGGAGAAGATCCCGGCGCAGGAGATCTCGCTGGCCGATGGCGGGATGGTGCGGCTGATGGACCGGCGCGCCCGCGGCGGCGACATCGTCACGCTGGCGCGCGACATCACCGAAAGCGCCCGCCACGCCGCCGAACTGGAAGAGGCGCGTCTGCGGGCGGAGGCGGCGAACCGCGCCAAGTCGGCGTTCCTGGCCAACATGAGCCACGAGATCCGCACGCCGATGAACGGCGTCGTCGGCATGGCCGAGCTTCTGTGCGACACCGGCCTGAACGAGGACCAGCGCCTTTGTGCCGAGACCATCCGGTCGTCGGGCGAGGCGCTGCTGGGCATCATCAACGATGTTCTGGATTTCTCGAAGATCGAGGCCGACCGGCTGGCGCTGCAGCCCGAACCCTTCGATCTGGAGCGCTGCATCCACGAGGTGCTGATCCTGCTGCAGTCGGGGGTGCGGGGGCGCGCGGTCGACCTGATCCTCGACTACGACCTCTTCCTGCCGACGCGGTTCATGGCCGATCCGGGGCGGATGCGGCAGGTGATGACGAACCTGGTGGGCAACGCGGTGAAGTTCACCGAGAAGGGGCATGTCCTGATCCGCGTGACCGGGGTGGAGCGCGCCGGCGGCCACGAATTGCACGTCACCGTCGAGGATACCGGCATCGGCATCGCGCCGGACAACCAGGACAAGATCTTTGCCGAATTCAGCCAGGTCGACGACCAGGCCAACCGCAAGTTCGAGGGGACCGGGCTGGGCCTGGCGATCACCCGGCGCCTGATCGAGATGATGGGTGGGCAGATCTGGGTGGAGTCCGAACTGGGCCGCGGGTCGTGCTTCGGCTTCAGCCTGACGCTGCCGCTGGCCGAGGAGGGCCCGGCGCTGACCGCCGAGCCGATCAGGCTGAACCGGATCCTGGTGGTCGACGACCATCTGGTCAACCGCACGATCCTGGAACGCCAGCTCGAAGCGCAGGGCCTCCAGGTGAAAAGCTGCGCTTTGGGCAGCGACGCGCTGGCGGCGGTGGCGCGCACCGTATGCGGCGCCGAGCCGGGGTTCGACCTGATCATCACCGACCACGAGATGCCGGGGATGAGCGGGCTCGATCTGGCCGTGCGGCTGCGCGCGCAGGGGACCACGACGCCGATCGTCCTCTTCACGTCGAACCCGGCAGCGGCGCAGGGGCATCCGGGCCTGGCGGAGATGCGCGCGATCCTGCAAAAGCCGCTTCTGCGTCGGGAACTGCTGCGTCAGTTGCACGAGATCGGCACCACCGGGCAGGCGGGTCCGGCCCCCGAACGCGCCGCCAACGAGCCCGCGGGCCCGGTCGCCGAGGCGTCGGACGACGACGAGCGGCGCATGCGCATCCTTGCGGCCGAGGACAACCGCACCAACCGGCTGGTCCTGTCGCGGATGATGGCCGGGCTGGATGTCGAGTTGAGCTTTGCCGAGGATGGCGAGCAGGCCGTCGAGGCCTTCCAGAAGCACCGCCCCGACCTGATCTTCATGGACATCTCGATGCCGCGGATGGACGGGCGCGAGGCGACGCGGGCGATCCGCCAGCTTCCGGGCGGCGCGCAGATCCCCATCGTCGCGCTGACCGCGCATGCGATGGAGGGGGATGGCGAGGAAATCATCGCCTCGGGCCTCGATCACTACCTGACGAAGCCGATCCGCAAGCCGCTGCTGGTCGAGGCGATCCTGCGCTACCGACCCGAGGACACGCGCCCGCCGGTGCGCAACGCGCTGGCGGCGGAGTAAACTTGCGCGGGGGTCGGCCGGGTCGGGGCTGGCTCAGGCCTCGGCGCGGTCGAGATGCGCCTGCGCCACGGACTGCAACCGCTCGACCATCGCCCGCACCCCGTTCGAACGCTGCGCGGACAGGTGGTCGTGCAGGCCCAGGCGGGAAAGTTCCTTCAGCGCGTCGATCGAGGGAACCTCGGCCACCGGCCGGCCGGCGAACAGCGTGTGCAGCACCGCGATCAGCCCGCGCACGATCATCGCGTCTGAATCGCCCAGGAAATCGAACCGGGCATGTGCGCCCTCGCCCTCGATCCGCGGAAAGACCCAGACCTGGCTGGCGCAGCCATCGACCTTGTTGACCGGAACTTTCAGCGCGGGTTCCATGGGTTCCATATCGCGCCCCATCTCGATGACATGACGGTAGCGGTCTTCCCAATCGTCGAGGAAGTCGAAGGTCTCGGCAAGGTCGTCGAATTCCGGCTGGGCCATCCGTTCCCCCTGAAATCACTTCCAGAGGTAGGTCGCGGGGGCGCAAAGGTCCAGTCCCCAGCGCCCTGCCCGGCCCGTCTTTTCAAAGCCTCCGCGATGGGCTAGGCAGGACGGGCGTGACCGGGTAAAGAAGCGCCCGGCCGGAAGAGGGACCGAGGATGACCAGACCGCTGATCGCCGCGCTTGCGCTGACCCTGGCCCTGTCGGCCTGCGGCACGGTCCGCGACTCGCGCTTCAATCCGTTCAACTGGTTCGGCACCTCGCGCAGCGAACCCGCGACGCTGGGACCGACGACGCAGTTCATCGACAACCGGGCGCTGGTGGCGCAGGTCACGTCGCTGGCGATCGAGCGGACCAGCACCGGCGCCATCGTGCGCGCCGAGGGGCTGACGCCGACGCAGGGCTGGTGGGACGCCGAACTGGTGCCGCAGACCAGCCTGCGCCCGATCGACGGGGTGGTCGTCTACGAATTCCGCATCGCCTCGCCGGTGCGGACGACGCGCACCTCGACCCCGCAATCTCGGTCGGTGTCGGTGGCCACCACGCTCAGTCAGGCGGAACTCGACGAGGTCCGCGAGATTGTCGTCATCGGGGCCCAGAACCAGCGCCGCGTCCGTCGCTGACCGACTGCGGTCGGACCGCGCCGGCCGGCAGCGAAGGACAGTTCAGACAGGCAGTTCGATCGTGCGGACCTGCGCGCCCTTGGCGGTCAGCGCCAGTTCCCCGCGACAGAGCCGCAGCGCATCATTGCCGAAAAGTTCCGCCCGCCAGCCCCGCAACGTGGACAGATCGCGCTGGCCCGCCGCGATCGCGTCGAGGTCGGCGGCGTTGGCGATAAGCTTTTGCGCGACGCCCGACTCCTCGGACCTTGCCTTCAGCAGGACGCGCAGAAGGTCGGCCAGCGCCGGGTTGACCTGCATCTGCGCGTTCTGGCCGTTGAGCGGCACCGGCCAGTCCTCGGGCGGCATCGCCTGGGCGGCGCGGACCGCAGCCAGGATTCCGTCGGCGATCTCTCCGCGCCGCGCCTCGCGCAGCAAAAGCCGCGAGCGCCCCAGCGCCTCGTGGCTGTCGGGGCGGGTCGAGGCCATCTCGAGGATCGCGTCGTCCTTGAAGACGCGCGAGCGCGGGATGTTGCGGCTTTGCGCCATTTCCTCGCGGAAACGGGCGAGTTCCTTTACCGCGGCCATGAACTTGCCCGACTGGCCGCGCGTCTTGATCCGCTGCCAGGCGTCCTCGGGGCGGGTGATGTAGGTCTCGGGCGAGGACAGGACCTCCATCTCCTCGGCCAGCCAGTGGGCGCGCCCGTTCCGTTCCAGCTCGGCGGCGAGATGCTCGTAGATCACGCGCAGATGGGTGACATCGGCCAGCGCATAGCGTTTCTGCGCATCGGTCAGCGGGCGGTGCGACCAGTCGGTGAAGCGCGAGGTCTTGTCGAGATTGGCGCGCGCGATCTTGCGCACCAGCGTCTCGTAGCCGGCCTGTTCGCCGAAGCCGCAGACCATCGAGGCGATCTGCGTGTCGAAGAGCGGCTGCGGGATGACGCCGCCGTCGATCCAGAAGATCTCCACATCCTGGCGAGCGGCGTGGAAGACCTTGGTCACCGCGGGGTTGCGCATCAGATCGAAAAGCGGCGCGAGGTCGATCCCGTCGACCAGCGGATCGACCAGCACGGCCCGGTCATTGGCATTGTCGGCAGGGGTCACGGGCAGCGCGAGTTGCACCAGGCACAGCTTCGAGTAATAGGTCCGCTCGCGCAGGAACTCGGTATCGACGGTGACATAGGGTTCGCCGGCAGCTTCGGCGCAGAAGGCCGCAAGCGCCTCGGTCGTGGTGATGGTCTGCATCCTGCCTCGCTCAGCGGACTGACGGTAGCGCGCGCCTGTCATATTGCGCCGCTGGCGGAATGAAAAGACCGCAGGGCCGGCGCGGCCGGCGGCTGCCTTGCGCTGGCGGCCCGCGCCCCGCTATGCTGGCCCACCGATCCCCGGCAGGAACGCCCGAATGCCCGACTCTGCCGATTCCCTGCGCCGCCTGACCGCCTTGACCCTGGGGCTGGCGCTGGCGCTGATGATCTTCTGGCTCTTGTCGATCGGGCGCGGGCTGTTGATGCCGATCGTCGTGGCGGTGCTGTCGGTCTATATCATCACCTCGGCCTCGGCGGCGCTGGGACGGTTCCGCGCGACGACCTGGATGCCGCAGATCCTGCGCAAGCTGATCCTGCTTCTGGCCTTCACCGTGATCCTGACCGCGTTCAACGGCGTGGTGATCGTCACCGTCCGGGACCTGCTCACGCAGGCGCCCGAGTATCAGGCCAACCTGGAACAGATGATCGCCCGGGGCATGCAGTTGCTGGGGCTGGAGGGCAACCCGGACTGGCGCACGATCCAGGACATGACCATCGGGCGCATCGACATGCAGCGGCTGATCGGCGGCGTCGCCGGGTCGGTGGGGGCGCTGGCCGGGTTTCTGATCCTGATCGTGGTCTACGCCGTCTTTCTCTTCGCCGAAGCCTCGGGCTTTGCGTACAAGCTGTCGGTGGCGCTGCCCGACCGGCTGCAGGCAGAGCGCACGATGGCGGTGATCCGCTCGATCAACGCGCGGATCAGCGAGTATCTGGCGGTGAAGACGCTGATCAATTTCGTGATCGGCGCCATTTCCTTCGGGATCCTATGGGCTTTTGGCGTCGATCACGCGCTGTTCTGGGCCCTGCTGATCGGCGTGCTGAACTACATCCCCTATTTCGGCTCGCTCATCGCGGTCGCGTTTCCGGTGCTGATGGCGGTGGTGCAGTTCGGCTCGATCGCGACGGTGGTGTCGCTGGCGGCGCTGTTGACCGGCGCGCAGATGTTCGTCGGCAACTGGCTGGAGCCGCGCATGATCGGGCGCAAGGTCAACATGTCGCCCTTCGTCGTGGTGGTGGCGCTTTCCTTCTGGACGACCTTCTGGGGTGTGCCGGGTGCGATCCTGGCGGTGCCGCTGACCTCGATGCTGGCGATCATCCTAGCGGCGTTCGACCAGACGCGGCCGATCTCGGTCCTTCTGGCGCAGGATGTCAGCGAGTTCGAACAGCCGCGGCACAAGGCCATCGTTGCCCCGCCGCCGACCAACCCTTGACCTGCGTCAAGTCGCGAAGGGCATCGCTGCGCATAGACTGGGCCCCGGCGGCGGAGCACGGGCAGGGACATGGACAAGCAGCAGCAGTATCACACCTGGTATTTCATCGCCGCCTTTCTTGCGTTGCTGGCGTTCCAGAGCTGGCTCTCCACAGCCTCGGTGACCGAGCGTATCCCCTACTCGACCTTCCTCGAACACCTCGAGGCCGACCGCATCGCCACGGTGACCGTGCGCGCCGAGCAGATCGAGGGGCGCTATCGCGACCCGGTGGGCGGCAACACCCATTTCGTCACCAACATCGTGCCGGGCGATCTGACGAGCCGGCTGGAGCGGTCGACCGCCGAATTCGACGGCACGGTGCAGAACACGATTCTGGCGATGGTGCTGTCCTGGGTGGTGCCGATCGCGCTGATCCTGTTCGTCTGGCTCTATGTCTTTCGCCGCTTCGCCGAACGTCAGGGGCTGGGCGGCATGATGAACGTCGGCAAGTCCAAGGCCAAGGTTTATGTCGAGCGCGACACCGGCGTGACCTTCGACGATGTCGCCGGCGTCGACGAGGCGAAGGCGGAGCTGAAGGAAATCGTCGATTTCCTCAAGGAGCCCGAGAAGTTCGGCCGCCTCGGCGCGCGCATCCCCAAGGGCATCCTGCTGACCGGCCCGCCGGGCACCGGCAAAACCCTCTTTGCCCGCGCCATCGCCGGCGAGGCCGGCGTGCCGTTCTTTTCCATCTCCGGCTCGGAATTCGTCGAGATGTTCGTGGGCGTCGGCGCGGCACGGGTGCGCGACCTCTTCGATCAGGCGCGCAAGGCCGCCCCCTGCATCATCTTCATCGACGAGTTGGACGCCCTCGGCAAGCGGCGCGGGATCGGCAATTTCGGCGGCGGCCATGACGAGAAGGAGCAGACCCTCAACCAGCTTCTGGCCGAGTTAGACGGGTTCGACCCGCGCGAGGGGATCGTGCTGCTGGCCGCTACCAACCGGCCCGAGATCCTGGACCCCGCCCTGATGCGCGCCGGCCGCTTCGACCGTCAGGTGGTCGTCGACCGACCCGACAAGACCGGCCGCGCCGCGATCCTGCGCGTGCATCTGCGCAAGGTGACCGTCGATCCCGCGCTGGATATCGAGGCGGTCGCCGGGCTGACACCGGGCTTCACCGGCGCGGAACTGGCCAACCTCGTAAACGAGGCTGCGATCCAGGCCACCCGCCGCGGCGGCGAGCGGGTGAACATGACGGACGTGACCCAGGCCATCGAGCGCATCGTCGCCGGGATGGAACGCAAGGGACGGCTGCTGAACGCGCGCGAACGCGAAACCGTCGCCTGGCACGAAATGGGCCACGCGCTGGCCGCCGCCACCCTGCCCGGCGCCGATCCGGTGCACAAGGTCTCGATCATCCCGCGCACCATCGGCGCGCTCGGCTACACCATGACCCGGCCGACCGAGGACCGCTTCCTGATCACGCGGTCGGAACTGGAAAACCGCATGGTCATGCTGCTCGCCGGCCGCGCCGCCGAGGAAATCCGCTTCAACGAAGTCTCGACCGGGGCCGCCGACGACCTGGTGCGCGCCACCGACATCGCCCGTCAGATCGTCACCCGCTTCGGCATGCACGAAGACCTGGGCCAGGCGGTCCTGGAGCCGGAGCGCGGCGGCTTTCTGGGCGACGACCGCACGCATTTCAGCCCGCGCGACCACTCCGAGGCGACGGCCCGCGAGGTCGACCTGGCGGTGCGCGGGCTGCTCGACGCCGCCTATGCGCGCGCCCTGGCGCTGCTGCGCGAGCGCGCGAACGACCTGAAAGCGGGCGCCACCCTCCTTCTTGAACGCGAGACGATCACCCCCGAGGATTTCCCACCCCTGCGCCCGAAAAGCGCCGAAGCGGCGGAGTAAACGACATGCCCAAGGCCAAGACATCGCGACCCAAACGCCCCACCCCCACGCCCGACGCACGTGCCACCGTCAAGCCAGCCCCCGTTCCGGCCGCGTCGCCGGTCACCCAGCCGGCCCCGCAACGCCCCCGCGCGCAGGAACATTCCTACCAGACGCTCGACCGGGCGGCGATGGCGGCCATCGCGCCCTTCACCGCCGGGCTTTCCCCGCACGCGATGATCGACGCCTGGGCCGACTGGGCGATGCATCTTGCCCGCGCGCCGGGACGGCAGCTGGAACTGATCGGGCGGGCGCAGACCAATGCAATGAAACTCGCGCGCTACGGCGCCGAGACGATGCTGGGCCAGGCCCCGGAAAAACCTTTCCCGCTCAAACCCTCGGACACGCGCTGGCGTCACGAGGGCTGGGACCAGTTGCCCTTCGGGCTCTGGCAGCAGGGCTTTCTCGCCGTGCATGACTGGTGGGACGCCGCCACCGCCGACCTGCGCGGCCTGCGCAAGCAGAACAACGAGCGCACGGGCTTTCTTGCCCGCCAGCTTCTGGACACCGTGTCGCCGGCGAACTTCCCGCTCGCCAACCCCGAGATGCTGGAGGCGACCGCGCGATCGGGCGGGCGCAACTGGATCGAAGGCGCCGGGCACTTCGTCGAGGACGCGGTCCGCACGCTGACGCAGGAGCACAAGCCCATCCCGCCCGAGTTCGAATTGGGCAGGCATCTGGCCTGCACCCCCGGGCAGGTGGTCTGGCGCAACGATATCATGGAGTTGATCCAGTACGCGCCGCAGACCGAAACCGTCCAGGCCGAACCGGTGCTGATCGTGCCCGCGTGGATCATGAAATACTACGTGCTCGACCTCAGCCCGCAGAATTCGCTGATCAACTGGCTTGTGGGTCGGGGCTTCACGGTCTTCTGCATCTCCTGGTGCAACCCGACCGGCAGGCAGGCCGATCTGGCGCTGGAAGACTACCGCCGCCGCGGCATCATGGAGGCGCTGGAGGCGGTCAACGCCATCGTGCCGGATGTAAAAGTGCATGTGAACGGCTATTGCCTGGGCGGCACGCTGCTGGCTATCGCCGTGGCCAAGATGGCGCGCGACTGCGACGACCGTATCGCCTCGGTCACGCTGATGGCCGCGCAGGTCGATTTCGCCGAGGCCGGCGAGTTGCTGCTATTCCTCGACGAAAGCCAGGTCGCCTTTCTGGAGGACATGATGTGGTCGCGGGGCTATCTCGACCGGCCGCAGATGGCCGGCGCCTTCGCCGCCATCCGGTCCGAGGATCTGATCTGGTCGCGCGCCGTGCGCCGCTATTTCCTGGGCGAATCCGACCTGCCCTCGGACCTTGGCGTCTGGAACGGCGACACGACGCGGATGCCGGCGCGGATGCATTCGGAATACCTGCGCGGTATCTTCCTGGAAAACCGCATCACCGCAGGGCGCTTCGCGGTCGAGGGGCGGCCGATCGCGCTCAAGGACATCGCGGTGCCGATGTTCGTGATCGGCACCGAGACCGACCACATCGCGCCCTGGCGCTCGGTCTACAAGACCGCGCTCTTCACCGACTGCGACCTGCATTTCCTGCTGACCAAGGGCGGGCACAACGGCGGCATCCTGTCCGAGCCCGGCCACAAGGGGCGGCACTACCGCATCGGCCACCGCCCGCCCGGCGCGCATTACCGCGACGCCGACAACTGCCTCGCCATGCACCCGCCAAAGCCGGGCTCGTGGTGGCCGGAATGGGGCGATTGGCTGCTTTCGCACAGCTCCGGCGCCACGACGCCGCCCGAGACGGGCAGGCCCGAGGCCGGCTACCCGCCGCTGGAACCCGCGCCCGGCAGCTATATTCACCAGCCTTGAGGCGGTCTGCATCCGGCCGGCGGGGCAGTGGCGGGAGGTGGTTGAAATCAGGTTAAGATTTTTTCACTTTTCAAGCACAATCAGAAGGTTACGCGTTTGTCCAAGCTTGGACCGGGCCAGCAAATCGTCGATTTACCCCTGCTTGGGGCCTCCTGGCGGTCTCAATCGGACGCCCGCAACGCCTCCAGGAACGCATCACCGAACCGCTCCGCCCGCTTCTCGCCAAGGACCCGCTCGATCCCCGCCAGGTCGCGCGGCCGCTCCTTCGCGATCCGTGCCAGTTGCGCGGGCGAGCAGCTCAGCGGCTTTTCCCTGCCGTCCGATCCCCGGTCCAGGTCGCGCGCCGCCGCCTCCAGCCGGTCATAGAGCCCCGCCCCCGCACCGCCCGCCAGCTTCCGCCGCGCCGGGTGCGGCAGGTCGACCGCCTCGCGCGTGATCACCTCCAGGAAAGACGCGCCATAACGCTCCAGCTTCGTCGCGCCCACGCCGGTGATCCCGGCGAAGGCATCCAGCGTCGCCGGCCGCTTCTCGGCCATCTCGATCAGGGACCGGTCGTTGAAGATCACATAGGGCGGCACCTTCGCCGCTTCCGCCAGCTTGCGCCGATGCGCCTTCAACGCGGCCAGCAGCGGCGCGTCCTCGTCCGCGACCAGCGCCTTCGGTTCGGGCCGCGTGCGCGCCTCGCTCATGCTGTCCTCGCGCAGATGCACCGCCTCCTCGCCGCGCAGCACCGGGCGCGCGGCTTCGGTCATCCGCAGCGCGCCGTGCCGCTCGGGGTCGGGGCGGACCAGATCGCGGCCCATCATCTGCCGGAACACCGCCTGCCAGCCGGCACGCGGCAACTCGCGCCCCACGGCGAAGGTCGGCAACCGGTCGTGCCCGCGCTGCTTCACCTTGTCGGTCGCATTCCCGGTCAGGATGTCGATCAGATGCCCCGCGCCGAAGCTCTCGCCCGTCCGCAGCACCGCCGACAGCGCCTTGCGCACCGGCTCGGTCGCGTCGAACAGCCGCGCCGGCGTCGCGCAAAGATCGCAGTTGCCGCAGGGCTCGGGCGTCTCGCCAAAGAACTCCAGAAGCACCTGCCGCCGACAGCGCGTGGCCTCGGCGAGACCCAGCAGCGCGTTCAGCCGCCCGTGATCGGCGGCGCGACGCTCCGCCGGTGCGGGGCTCTCGTCGATCTGCGCGCGCCGCAGGCGGATGTCGTCGGGGCCGTAGAGCGTCAGCGTATCGGCCGGCAGCCCATCGCGGCCGGCGCGCCCAATCTCCTGGTAGTAGGCCTCGATCGACTTCGGCAGGTCGGCATGCGCCACCCAGCGCACATCGGGCTTATCGACGCCCATGCCGAAGGCAACGGTGGCGCAGACGATCAGCCCCTCGTCAACCTGGAACATCCCCTCGACCTTGCGGCGTTCCCAATCTTCCAGCCCGCCGTGATAGGCGCGCGCCGCGTGCCCCTCGGCCTCCAGCGCCGCGGCCAGCGTTTCGGTGCGCGCGCGGGTGGCGCAATAGACAATGCCCGACTGCCCGCGCCGCCGGTCGGCGAAGGCGAGGATCTGCTTGCGCGGGCTGTTCTTGACGGCGAAAGCGAGGCGAATGTTCGGCCGGTCGAAGCCACGCAGGAAGACCTGCGGCGCCGCCTCGCCAAAGAGGCGGGCGACGATCTCGTCGCGCGTCGCGGCGTCGGCGGTCGCGGTAAAGGCCGCCAGCGGCACGCCCAGCCGGCGCCGCAACTCGCCGATGCGCAGGTAGTCGGGACGGAAATCGTGGCCCCACTGGCTGACGCAATGCGCCTCATCGACCGCGATCAGCGTCGCGCCGGCCCGCTGGAGCATGCCCGTGCTGGCCGTGGACGCCAGACGCTCCGGCGCAATGTAGAGGAGTTTCAACCGCCCCTCCGCAAGCGCCGCGGCAATCTCGGCGTTTTCCTCCGGCGTGTTGCCCGAGGTCATCGCCGCCGCCGCCACGCCCGCTTCCTGCAGCCCGCGCACCTGGTCGCGCATCAACGCGATCAGCGGTGAGATCACGACTGTCAGCCCCTCGCGGCAGAGCGCCGGCAACTGATAGCAGAGCGACTTGCCGCCCCCGGTCGGCATGATCGCCAGCACGTCGCGCCCCGCGATCACGGCGCGCGCGATCTCCTCCTGCCCCGGGCGAAAGCCGGAAAATCCGAAGATGCGCGCCAGTGCCTGTTCCGGGGTCAACGACACGGGCACAAGGGATCGGTCAGACGAGCGCGTGCAGGTTGTTCTGGATCACGATCCTGAGCGCATAGATCGCCAGCAGCAACACCAGCGGCGACAGGTCGATCCCGCCCATGTCTGGCAGAAAGGCCCGGATTCGGCTGTAGATCGGCTCCAGCAGGCGGTTCAGGCCATCCCATATCTGCGCCACGATCGGCTGGCGCAGGTTCAGCACCTGGAAATTGATCAACCAGCTGAGCACGACATGCACCAGCACGATGAACCACAGCACATCGAGGATCAGATAGACGATTTGCAGAAGCGACAGCATCGAACCTCCGGGCGTGTCCTGGGCAGGCAAAGACCTAAGACACGGCGCTGGAAAGGGCAACGCCTGATCGGCGCCTTCCGCTCGCGGCGGCCATTGCGAAGGGCGTCATGCGCCTGAGCGCACCAGCGCCGGCGCCCGGTATCAGGCCGCCAGCCCCTTGCGACCCATCTCAAGGAACTTGCGTCGACGGTCGGCGATCAACGCCGGCGCATCCTTCTTCACCAACCGCTCCAGCACCTCGTTCAGGGCGCGGTCAACCGCTTTGATGGCCGCCTGCCGGTCGCGCTGCGCCCCGCCCAACGGTTCGGGGATGATCGCATCGCTCACCCCCAGCTTGAGAAGGTCCTGCGCCGTCAGCCGCAGCGCCTCGGCCGCCTCGCGCATCTTTTCGGCGTCCTTCCACAGGATCGAGGCGCAACCTTCGGGCGAGATCACCGAATAGACGGAATGTTCCAGCATCAGGACGCGGTTCGCCGTGGCCAGCGCCACCGCCCCGCCCGAGCCCCCCTCGCCGATCACCACGGACACAAGCGGCACGCCGATCTCCAGGCATTTCTGCGTGCAGCGCGCGATCGCCTCGGCCTGGCCGCGTTCCTCGGCGCCCTTGCCGGGATAGGCGCCGGGCGTGTCGACCAGTGTCACCACCGGCAACTTGAAGCGATGCGCCAGATCCATCAGCCGGATCGCCTTGCGGTAGCCTTCCGGCCGGGCCATGCCGAAGTTCCGCTCGATGCGGCTCTTCGTGTCCGAGCCCTTCTCCTGCCCGATCACGACGATGGGCCGATCATGAAACCGCGCCAGCCCCCCCATGATCGCATGGTCGTCGGCGAAATTCCGGTCGCCGGCCAAGGGGGTGTATTCGGAGAAAAGCGCGTCGATATAGTCCTTGCAATGCGGGCGGTCAGGGTGGCGCGCCACCAGGCATTTCCGCCAGGGGCTAAGCTGGCGATAGAGATCGGCAAGAAGCTGCTGTGCCTTGCGGTCCAGCGCCTCGGCCTCTTTCTCGACATCCATCTCGGGGTTGGCGCGCGCCATGGCGCGCAACTCGGCGGCCTTGCCCTCGATCTCGGCCAGCGGTTTTTCGAATTCCAGATAGTTCATTGGCCACCCGTCTGCGTCCGCGCCTATATGCCCGCGCCTCCGCTGCGATGCAATGGCCGCGCCGTGACCGACCCCGCAGAATGGCGCCTTCCGCCTTTCGGCCGCCGTGTATAGGCTTGCGTCAAACGGAAGGGAGGATTCATGTCGGCTGACACCATCGTGCCCGGCCCGCGCAACCTGATCACCGATGTCGCCGGTCTTTCGGTCGGCAACGCCGCGGATGCGCGACTTAAAAGCGGCGTGACCGTGCTTCTGGGCGATGCGCCGATGGTGGCCGGCGTGCATGTCATGGGCGGCGCCCCCGGCACGCGCGAGACCGATCTGCTGGCGCCCGACAAGATGGTTCCGGCCGTCGACGCGCTGGTCCTCTCGGGCGGGTCCGCCTTCGGGCTGGACGCGGCGGGCGGCGTGGTTTCGGAACTGCGCACCCTTGGCCGCGGCTTTGCGGTCGGGGATGCGCGCGTGCCCATCGTGCCCGCGGCGATCCTGTTCGACCTGCTCAACGGCGGCGACAAGGCCTGGACCGATACCCCCTATCCCGCGCTCGGGCGCGCCGCCATGCAGGCGGCAGACTTGGATTTCGCACTCGGAACCTGCGGCGCCGGAGCCGGTGCGACGGTCGCCGGACTGAAGGGGGGGCTGGGGTCGGCCTCGCTGCGCCTGCCGAGCGGGATAACGGTCGGCGCGCTGGTCGCGGTGAACGCGGTGGGGGGCGTCACCATGGGCGCGGGCCCGCATTTCTGGGCCGCCCCGTTCGAGGTCGGCGCGGAATTCGGCGGCCTCGGGCCGGCGCGCGAACAACTGCCGATGACGCCGTTCCAGGTCAAGCGTCTGGGCGAGGCGACGACAATCGGCATCGTCGCCACCGACGCCACGCTGGACAAGGCACAGGCCACGCGCTTTGCCACGGCCGCGCATGACGGGCTCGCCCGCGCAATCGTGCCGGCCCACACGCCCCACGATGGTGACCTGGTCTTCGGCGTCGCGACCGGCCTGCACCCCCTGCCCGAGCGTGGCGCGCTTGCACTCGGGCACGCCGCGGCCCTGTGCACGAGCCGGGCCATCGCCCGCGCGGTCTATCTGGCCCATCCCGAACCGGGCGATCTGCTGCCGTGCTGGTCCACCCGCTTCGGTTCGCACGGAGGCGCGCAATGATCCTGGGCATCGGCGCGGATCTGGCCAACATCGAACGGATCGAGGCGACGCTCGCGCGCTTCGGAAGCCGCTTCATCAACCGCGTCTTCACCGCCGAGGAAATCGAGACCGCCAACCGAAGGCAGCGACGCGCCGCCACCCTTGCGCGCCGATGGGCCGCGAAGGAAGCATGCGCCAAGGCGCTGGGGACCGGGCTGCGCATGGGTGTCGGCTGGCGCGACATGTCGGTGAGCAACCGGGACATCGGCCAGCCGCATCTGGTGTTGACCGGCTGGGCGGCAAAGCGCCTGCAGGCGATGACCCCGCCGGACCATGAGGCGGTGGTTCATCTGTCGATCAGCGACGATCATCCCTGGGCGCAGGCCTTCGTCGTGATCGAGGCGCGCGCCATCGGCCCCTCAGGCCGATCCACGCCCTGACCGCTGCCCCGCCGGGTCAGCCGCGATCCCGCAGGCTGAAATAGACCAGCGCCAGAACCGCCCAGATCAGCCCTGCGAAAAGCGCCGTCATCGCGATCAGGAACAACCGGCGCGGATACTCGGCCCGTTGCGCAAGGGTCGGCTGGATGAAGGTCGCCAGATAAAGCTGCTGCCGCTCCGAATTCGTCCGCGCGGCATCCATCGCGGTCAGGGCGGCGCGGTAGGATTGTTCGGCGAATTCCTGATCGACCCGCAAACTCTCGTACTGGCCCAGAAGCTGCGGATAATCGGTATTGTCGACCGTCACGTCCTGCGCCGCGAACGTGCGCCGCTCGTCCACGATACGGTCGCGGATCACCTCGATCCGGCGCGCGGCCTGGCGGACCCGCGGATCGGTCGCGTCGGCGGAAAGCGCCAGCAGATCGAAATCCACCAGCGACTGGGCCAGCTGCTGCTGCAGATTGCTCAGGACCCCCATGCGGCCCTCGATGTCGGCAATCGGGTCGAGGATCTGTGTCCGCGCCCGGAAGCCGACCATCTCCTCGCGGGCGTTGCGCAGGCGTTCAAGCGCCTCCTGCAGATCGGCCGCGGCATTGGTCATGCTGTCGCGCCGGGCGGTTTCGTTCAGCATGTTGATCATCGCCTCGCTCTCGGCGACGATCCGCTGCGCGATGTCGCGCGCCGTCCCGGGGTCGCGGGCGCGCACCTGCACCATGATCAGTCCGGAATTCTTGTTGTAGTTGACCCGCACCATCCGCTGCCAGAACCAGTGCAGGTCCTCGATGGTCGCATCGGGCCAGATCGAGAAGACCGGATCTTGCGGCCATGTCGCGGCATAATGTTCCAGCAGGCTGACCTGCGCGTCTATTCGCTCGACAATCTCCTGGCTCTGCAGGAATTCGAACAGCAGATCGGCATTGCCGGCGCTGCCACCGCCGACGAGCTGGGACAGCCCGCCAAGGATCTCGCTGGCCGATTCGGTCTCGCCCTGGCGGATGGTGAACCCGGTGCTCGACGCGAACTGATCGCGCGCGAAGACCCCCAGATAGGTCGCGCTGACCAGGACCGGCAGCAGCACCAGCAGGACGAGGCTCAGCAGGAAACCACGATTCCGCTGCACGTAGCCTTGGCGCGTCACGCGCTTCGCTGGCGGCCCGGTGCTGGAAAGCGGCGGCTTCGTATCGACGCCACCGCCGGGGTCGCCGACCCGAAGCGCGGGCTTGGGGTTTGCGACAGCGGTGTCGCTTTTCTTCTCCGGCTCCGGCACGCGCGCATCGGCGCGTTTTTCATTAACCGCCCCACTCCCGGTCGGCGCTGGCCGAGCGCTGCTGTCCCGACCGGCGTTCTTCAAAGTGTCCGGACCGCCTTGCGCCACGCCCTGCTCAATTCGAAAGGATGAACCCTGCCCCCAAGACCCTACCGTTTCGCGCAGGCGAAGGCCAGCGCCCCGCGCGAGCGGGCAGGTCCGAATACCCGGATCGCGCGCAACGGATCGCGCGGCCGCGGACGGACGCACCCATGCGGAACCGGAGGACAGGTTCCCGGACGCCGCCACGAGCGGATCGATGACGATCCGCCCTGAAATTCCGAAAGTCATTGTGTTTTCTGGCAGGGGCAGAGGGACTCGAACCCCCGACCCTCGGTTTTGGAGACCGATGCTCTACCAACTGAGCTATACCCCTGTGCCTGATCGCGTGCTATGCCAGCCCCGCGGGGAAATCAAGTGCCTTTGGCCGGGACCGGTGGCCAGCATCGGTGTCGCTTTTGCACGATCACGCGTCGGCTCCACCGGACCCTTGGGCGCCGCAACCTGCATGGTGCGCCAAACAATCCGGAGAGTCGCGCCATGAAGACCCATGTGAAAGCCCTTGTCGTCGGCGGCGGTGCGGTGGGCACCGGCATCGCCTATCACCTGGCGCGGGCCGGCTGGGAGGTGATGCTGATCGAGCGTGACGAGCTGACCTCGGGCTCCACCTGGCACGCGGCGGGGCTTCTGCCGCTCTTCAACATGGGCTATGCCACCAGCCACATCCACGACTATTCGGTGAAGTTCTACAAGACGCTGGAGGCCGAAACCGGCCTCAACCCCGGCTTCTATGTCGTCGGCAACCTGCGCATGGCCCAGACCGACGCGCGGATGGACGAATACCGCCTTTATTCCGCCACCGCCGAAACCGTCGGCATCGAACACGAATGGCTGAGCCCCGCGCAGATCAGGGACCGCTGGCCGCTGGTGCGCACGGACGATCTGAAGGGCGCGATCTACCACCCCACCGACGGCTACATCAATCCGGCGGACGTCACGCAGGCGATGGCCAAGGGCGCCCGCCAGTTGGGCGCCGAGATTCACCGCCGCCTGCAGGTCGATGCCTACCGCTGGACCGGCAGCGAATGGGTCGTGACCTGCACGAAGATGGTGGAACGGGGCGGCAACCTCGTCCCCTCGGACGAGAAGGTGGAAATCACCGCCGAACATGTCGTCACCGCCACCGGCAACCACGCGCAGCGCACCGCGCGACTTCTGGGCATCAAGATCCCCGCAATCCCGGTGGAGCATCAGTACATCGTCACCGAACCCGACCCCGCCCTGCGCGACTGGCGCAAGGCGGGCAACCCCGAACACCCCGTTCTGCGCGACGCCGACGCGAAATGGTACGTGCGCGAGGAACGCGGCGGCTGGATCCTCGGCCCCTACGAGCGCAACGCCCCCGCCCGCTTCCTCTACGACGTGCCCGAGAGCTTCCGCGCCGACCTCTTCCCTCTCGATCTGGAGCGGATCGAGGAGGAATACATGTCCATGATCCACCGCATTCCGTCCTCGGAATCAGTGGGGCTGAAGGACGATTACAACGGCCCCATCTGCTACACGCCCGACGGCAACCCCCTCGTCGGCCCCGCGCCCGGCCTGCGCAACATGTGGCTGGCCGAGGGGTTCAGCTTCGGCATCACCGCCGCCGGCGGCACCGGCCACTACCTCGCGCAGCTGATGACCGCGGGCGAGGCCGAGATCGACATGGCCTCGCTAGACCCGCGCCGCTTCGGCGACTGGATGACCACCGACTACGCCGCCCGCAAGAACGAGGAGGCGTATGACCATGTCTACATCCTTCACCACCCCGACGAGGAACGCCCCGCCTGCCGCCCGCTGCGCACCGCCCCCTGCTACGACCGCGTCAAGGCGCGCGGCGCGCAGTTTGGCCAGGTCAACGGCTGGGAACGGCCCAACTACTACGCCCCCGAAGGCTTCGACGATCACGCCGCGCGCTCCTTCCGCCGCGGCGGCTGGTGGCAATACGCGGTCGAGGAGGCGCAAGCCATCCGCGAGGGCGTCGGCCTGATCGACGCCAGCGCGTTCACCAAGCACCTCGTCCGCGGCCCCGGCGCCACCGCCTTCCTGGACTGGTTCACCTGCAACAAGCTGCCGAAAGTCGGGCGCATCAACCTGACCTACGCGCTGACCGGCGCCGGCACCGTGCGCACCGAATACACCATCGTCCGGCTGGCCGAGGATGAATACTATCTGGTCAGCGCCGGCGCCTGGACCGCCTATGACGCCGACTTCCTGCACAAGGCGGCCGCGGATTTCAGCACCCGCGAGGGCGCCTCCATCGACATCCACGACGTCACCACGCAATGGGGCGTTTTCGCCATTGCCGGGCCGAAATCGCGCGAACTCCTGAACCCGCTCGTCCGCGACGCCGACCCGGCCACGGTGCTCTCGAACAAGCGCTTCCCCTGGCTCTCGTACCGCCCCATCGAACTGGCCATGTGCCCCGTCCGCGCCATCCGCGTGGCCTATACCGGGGAACTGGGCTGGGAACTCCACCATCCGATCGAGATGCAGAACTACCTTTTCGACCAGATCATGGCGGCGGGCGAGGGCGTCGGCATGAGGCTCGTCGGCGCGCGCGCCCAGAACTGGCTGCGGCAGGAGAAAAGCTACCGCGCCTTCGGCAACGAACTCGGCCGCGACGCCACGCCGCTCGAGGCCGACCTGCCGCGCTTCGTGAACCTCTCGAAAGACTTTCACGGCAAAGCGGCGATGGAGGAGACCGGCATCCGCTCGACCTGCGTGACGCTGCTGATCGACGGGCCGCCCGACGCCGACCCTTGGGGCCGCGAAGCCCTCTATGCCGGCGACAGGAAGGTCGGACGCCTCACCTCGGGCGGCTACTCGGTGGCCTTCGGCAAGCAGATCGGCATGGGCTACGTCACCCCCGACGACGCCACCCCCGGCACGAAGCTCAAGGTGAGGATGTTGCGCGAGTTGTGGGATGCCGAAGTCGCCCCCGACAGCCCCTACGACCCGAACAACGCCCGTATTCGCGCCGACGGCTGAGAGCCGACGGCGCGAAGCAGCCGCGCAATCGGCGGCTCCATCCGCGCCAGCGCCTTGCGCTGATCCTCGGCGCGCAGGCGCCGGGCGATGGCTTCGTAATGGTCGAAATCGATGGTGCCGTCGGAACGGCGGCGGATCTGGGTCGCGTGGGTCTGATCGTCGGGGGTCATCGCATGTCCTCCTGAACTGTACGGACAGTTTCGCATCGCGCGCGGCCCGGCGCTTGAGCCCGACCTTGCGGTAGTCTTGAGAAACCCTTGCGGATTGCCTGATTTCGTCCGCCGCGCGCGCAAGGCCGCTTTGTGCGTCACGCCGGCGATGGTATCCTTTCACCATGCGATATCAGTTCGGCGATTGCGTCCTCTGCCCCGAGACCTTCACGCTGGAGGTCGCGGGGGAGCCTCGACCCGTGGAGCCGCAGGTCTTCGACCTTCTGCACCTGCTGATCTCGCGCGCCGGGGACCTGGTCACGCATGACGACCTGATCGCAAAGGTCTGGGGCGGACGGATCGTCTCGGACGCCGCGATCAGTTCACGCATCAGCGCGGCGCGCGCGGCCATCGGCGATGACGGGACCCGGCAGGTCTGGATCCGCACGGTCCCGCGCCGGGGTTTCCGCTTCGTGGGCGAGGCCCGCGCCCAGGGCCCGCGCCCACCGGCCGCGGCAACCGCGCATCAGACGATCGGTTTCTGCCATTCGGCCGACGGCACGCGCATCGCCTGGGCGCGCAGCGGAAGTGGTCCGCCCCTCTTGCGCGCGGGACATTGGCTGACGCATCTGGAACACGATTGGCAGAGCCCGGTCTGGCGGCCGCTCCTCGAGGAATTCTCGCAGCACTTCACCCTCTGGCGCTACGATCAGCGCGGCAATGGCCTGTCGGATCGCCGGCCCGAGGATCTGTCGCTCGGCGCGATGGTGGACGACCTGACGGCGGTGACGGATGCCGCCGGGCTCGACGGGTTCACGCTCTACGGCACGTCGCAGGGCGTGCCGATCGCCATCGAATACGTGCTGCGCCATCCCGGCCGCGTCTCCCGGCTGATCCTGCATGGCGGCTTCGAACGCGGCCGCGCGCTGCGCGACAGCGACGGCGGCGCGGCAATGAGCGAGGCGCTGGTGACCCTCATTCGCGAAGGCTGGGGCCGGCCCGGCTCCGCCTTCGTGCGCGCCTTCGTCGAGATCTTCATCCCGGACGGCACCAAGGCGCAGATCGACTCGCTGGCCGACCTGCAACGGCTCTGCACCGATGCCGAGATGGCGGCGCGGCTGCGCCGCGCGACGGATCATTTCTCGGTCGCCGGGCGGCTGAGCGGGGTGCGCGTGCCGACCCTGGTCCTGCACGCCCGCGCCGATGCGGTGCATCCCCTCGAACAGGGCCTCACGCTCGCCGCGCGGATACCGGGCGCCGAGTTCGTGCAACTCGACAGCGCCAATCACGTCATCCTGCCGCAGGAACCGGCCTGGGAGGTTCTTTTCGCCGCCATCCACCGCGCCGTCGAAGCCGAGGATCGCAGCGATTAGGGCCAGCGCCCCACTCTCCCCCCCTCCCCCTCGGAAAGCGTGACGGAAGTTCTCCCGCCCCTCGTCAGGCTGTGCGCTTTGCGCACAACCTTCCTCGCGTTGGGCCGGGCGTCGCGCGCTTCGCGCGCGGCGAAAAGATGCTACGCCGCCCAAGGTCGGTCATAACCACCGCCCTGCGGCATTTTCTGTCCGAAAATATCCCGCGGGTGAATTGGCGCAGCCAAGAGGGGGGCAGCGCCCCCTTGCGCGCCCCGGTCACAGCCCGACACCCGCCGCCACAGACCTTGCCAATCCCCAGTCCCGGCGCCGGTCAATCGGCGACGGGCACCTCCAGCGTGACCCGGAAGCCGGGGCCGTCGTCCACGGTGACGGTGCCGTTCCACTTGCCCTCGATCAGCGCGGCGATCAGCTTCGAGCCGAAACCGGTCCCGGCGACCGGCGCTTCCTGTCCGGGGGACGGGTCCTCCCAGACGAACCGGAACTGGCGCGCGCCGTCCGGGTTCCGGCCGTAGGACCAGGTGACGCTGACCTTCCCGTCGTTGCGCCCCAGCCCGCCGTACTTGACCGAGTTCGTGGCCAGCTCGTGCAGGACAAGCCCCATGTCGAAGCTCAGTTGCGGCGGCAGCAACACGTCCCGCCCCGTGCCGGAGATCCGGTCGCCGAACGGTTTCAGCGCTTCCTCGAACAGTTCGGGAAACCGCGTCATGGTCCAGCCACCGCGCGAAACGGCATAGTTCGACCGCGCCAGCGCGCTCAGCCGGGCGCTGAACGACCGCCGCGCCACCTCGATATCCGGCGCGGCATTGAAGGTCTGCGCGCCGATGCTGCTGACCAGCTGCAAGAGGTTTCCGACGCGGTGCGCCATCTCGCGCAAGAGCAGTTGCTGGTTCTCCGCCGCCGCCACCTGCCGGGCCGCCCCGGCGACGATGTTCGCCAGCGACTGAAGGAACTCGGCATCGGTCGCATCGAAGTCGCGCAGGTCGCGCGCATGAATGCCGAAGACCCCGAAAGGCCGGCTCGTCGGGCCGGGAATGATGACCGAAAGCCCGCTGCGCACCTGATGGTCATGCAGAAGCTTCGGGCCGCTGAACCGCGTCTCCGCGCGCAGATCCCGGACGATGACCGGGTTTTTCGACACCAGCGTGTATCCCGCCTGCGACTCGCGGTCGATGCCGACCTCACCGCGCCCCACCAGGCCGTCGGCCCATCCGATCCCGGCCCGCAGGACCAGCGACTCGGCCGACTCGGTGAATTCGAGGATCTTGGTCAGCGGCACCTGCAACACCTCGGCCGCGACCCGCACAGCCTCGTCCAGGACCTTCTGGAACGACTCCTCGTTCAGCGCGAAGGAGCCGAACCGCGCCACGGCGTTCTGCTCGGCCAGCCGCCGCTCCAGCTGGCGTTCGTTGCGCACGCGCTCCGAGACATCAAGGCAGATCCCCGTCAGGTACCGGTTACCCTCGGCGTCGGTCGTGGCCCCGCCCGAGGTCTCGATCCAGATGTCGGGCGCCCCCGGCCGGGGTGCCGTGCGATAGACCGCGCGATAGGGCGCCCCGGTCTCGATGCTCGTGCTTATCTTGTCCCAGACCTGCTGCACGTCCTCGGGGTGGATATCGCGCTGGAAGCTAGCCAGAGTGCCGTCGAACGATCCCGGCGGCAGCTGGTGGACGCTTTCCAGGTTGCAGGTCCATTCCAGCACCTCGCTGTCGATCCGCCAGCGCCAGATGCCGCCGCCGCCCAGGCGCAGCCCCTCCTGCAGCGCGTCGGGCGCGGTCAGATAGGTCTGGTGGGAATGCGGTTGGTGAACATCGATTTTCATGAGACGAATCCATAGCGCCATCGCTTGCCCGGTGTCCATCGATTCCGCTCCGTCCTTCTTCGGGAAAGCGCTGGCATCGGGCGCGGCGGCGCGGATTCCTGCGCCACGCGTTCTCGTGCCGCCACGCCCTACGGAAACCGCCCCTTCGCCACCTCGTCCTCGATCCGGTCTACCAGCGCGGCCAGCTTTGCGTCGATGACCTCCAGGTACTGCGTCCAGTCTTTGAGCTGCCGCAGGTCCTCGGCCCCGTCGGAAATGCCGCGCAGGGCCAGCAGCGGAATCCCGTGGCGCTGGCAGGCCCGCAGGATCGCGTAGGTTTCCATGTCCACCATGTCGGCATCAATCGCCCCGTATGCCGCCCCCGACACGACGCTGGCGCCGGTAGACAGGCGCGCCTGCGGCACGCCCGCCAGCTGCGGGCCGACGGGCAACTCGGGCGCAAGGTCCAGAAACGGGGTCTGGCCGCGCGGAAAACCCAGCGCGCTTGCGTCCATGTCCCGGTAGGTTACGGTACTCGCCTGGTAGACCTCGGTCTGGACAAGCGTGCGCGACCCGGCAGAGCCGAGCGAGACGACCAGACGCGGCGCCGCCCCCGTGGCCTGGCGTCGCGCCAGTTCAGCGGCAACTGTGACCGCCGCCTCGACGGGCCCGACGCCACAGATCAGCGGCGCGATCCGCCGGCGCAGGTGCGGGCCGTATTCGAGTTCGGTCGCCATGACGTAGAGGATCCGCATGGCGGCATGCCTATCACGGCACGGATGCGTGCCAAGGGGCATCATCCCCTACCTGCGATCAAGAGACCGGAAAGCTCCGTTCCTGACGCCCGCCTCCGCGCCCCAGCTGAGCGGGCAACGGAGGTTCTCCCGCCCCTCGTCAGGCTGTGCGCTATGCGCACAACCTTCCTCGCGTTGGGCCGGGCGCCGCGCGCTTCGCGCGCGGCGAAAAGAGGCCGCGCCGCCAAGGGCGGGCAATCCCCACCCCCTCCGGCATTTTCTGTCCGAAAATATCCCGGGGGTGAATTGGCGCAGCCAAGAGGGGGGCAGCGCCCCCTTGCCCGCCTCACCCAAAGCCCATCAACAGCGGGCTCAGGCGTTACCAGAACCCTGCAGCAGCGTTCGGAACTGCCATACGCTTGCCATACGCTTGCCAGCCCGTTGCCATACACTTTCCGGCACCCTGCCAGCAGCCCTCCCGGGCAACCCGGGCGGCGCTGCTGGCCTTCGCCTGCCGGCTGCGGCATAGAGGGGCGCGGGTATCGGAGGACTGGCATGCAGGGCGTGGTTTTCAGCGGGACGTGGGATGACCGACAGACGGAAATTCGCTGCGATGACAGCGCATTACATGCCGAACTTGAGAAGGGCGCGAAGGTTCTTCCGCTCTGGCGCGGCCGTGTCCTTCTGGCCGGCGACACCCTCGGCTGGCTGGACGCCGGGCATCCGGTCCTCGACCACGCCCACGACGAACGCCTGTTCCTTGGCCGCCACCAGGATCACCCCCGCCTCGCCGCCGATATCTCCTCCTGGGAGCCCCCGGGCCTCGACCGCGCGGCGATGGCTATGTTCTTCGATTCAAAGGAATATCGCCATCCTGAACTGCCCGCCGATCACCGCTTCGTCGACCTGCGCGGCGCCATGACCCGCCTCGATCCGGCCGAGGGTGCGCTCGCCGCGACCGGCCGCGCGCTGGTCAACTGGCACCGCACGCACGGCTTCTGTTCAGCCTGCGGCGCGCCTAGCGAGTTGCACCAGGGCGGCTGGCAGCGCAAATGCCCCGCCTGCGGCGCGCACCACTTCCCGCGCACGGATCCGGTCGCCATCATGTTGGTAAGGCACGGAAATCGCGTTCTGCTGGGGCGCTCGCCCGGCTGGCCGGAAGGGATGTATTCGACGCTGGCCGGCTTCATCGAACCGGGCGAGACGCCGGAAACCGCCGTGCGCCGCGAGGTTCTGGAGGAAACCGGCATCCACGTCGCCAACGTCCGCTACATCGCCGCACAGCCCTGGCCCTTTCCGAATTCCCTGATGCTGGGGTTCGTGGCCGAAGCCAAGAGCGACAAGATCACGCTTGACCACGAACTCGAGGATGCGCGCTGGCTTACGCGCGAAGATATGGTGACAGTGAACGCCGGCCTCCACCCCGAGGTGAAGGCCCCCCGCCGCGGCGCGATCGCGCATCACCTGATCCGCGCCTGGCTGTCCGGATCCCTCGACTGACCGGGTCGGTCGCGTTGTCACTCGGCTGCACGTAGCGGATTGCCCGACGCGCTGGTGTCCGCATCCGTATCCGGTTCGGTCTTGCCGGACACCAACAAGGAAGCGGGAACCGCTTGCGGATCCCAAATGATCTCGGCGTTGCGTACACGATGTGAGCGCTGCGCCAGGGCCCGGTCCTCGCGCGCGCGTCCCGGACGCAGCGCCGCAATCCGCGGTGCGAGCGCCCGCACCCCGTCGCCCAGCCAAACGCGCGCAGCCAGAAGCGACGGCGTCAGCACCAGCGTCAGGATCGTCGCCACGCCAAGCCCGAAGACCACGGCGGTGGCCAGTTGCTTCCACCAGATCGCCGCGGGGTGGTCGACGCCGTAACCGCCGTTCACGAAGTCGATCGAGACGCCCAGCATCATGGGCGTCAGCCCCGCCATCGTGGTGATCGTGGTCAGCAGAACCGGCCGGATGCGTGCCTCGGCGGTGCGGATGATCGCCTCGATCCGCGGCATGATCTTCGCGTAGGACTGGTAGGTATCGATCAGCACGATGTTGTTGTTGACCACGATCCCCGCCAGCGCCACCACGCCTGTCCCCGTCATGATGACCGAGAAGGGTTGGTTCATCACCAGCATGCCGATCAGCACGCCCGCCGTGGACAGGATGACCGCCAGCAACACCAGCACCGCATTGTAGAAACTGTTGAACTGGGCCAGCAGGATGACGAACATCAACCCCAGGGCAGCACTGAAGGCGAGCGTCAGGAACTCGGCGCTTTCCTGCTGGTCCTGCTGTTCCCCGGTCCATTCCCAGCCGACACCCTCGGGTAGCGGAGCCTCGGTGGAAAGCCAGCGCGTCAGGGTCTCGATCCGCTCGTTCGCGTTGATCGGGACGATCCGGTGGTCCGCCGCGCGAACTTCCTCGCGCAAGGCCGCCGCGGCGCGCGCCAAGTCCGACCCCTCCGGATGCGCGCGTGGATCGATCTGGTCGCGCCGTAGCACGCGCTGCGTCTCGCCCTGCGCATCGTTGATGCTGACCAGATCAGGCGCAACCGCGGCTTTCACGTCGTAATAGCGCCGCTCGTTCACCCGATCGATCTGCGCCCTCAACGGTACCGCCTCGCGTGTCACGAAATTCGAAAGCGGCACCATTCCCGCCTGTGTCTGCACCCGCAGCGTGTCCAGCGTCGCCAGAAGCCGGTCGCCCTCGGGCAGGCGCACGCGGATGTCGATCTCCTCGTCCGAGGTGTCGACGCGCATCGTGTCCAGCATCAACCCGCGCGTGACAAGCTGGACCATGCCGCCCACCGTGGCCACATCGGCCCCGAAGCGGCCGGCGCGGCCCACATCGACACGGATCTCCCAGTCGATCCCCGGCAGCGGCCGCGTATCCTCGATGTCGATGATCCCCGCGATTTCACGCATGCGCCCGAGGACCGTTTGCACTGCCGCGTCCAGCGTGTCGAAATCCTCGCCGGTCAGGCGCAGGTGCAGCGGCTTCTGTCCCGCAGGACCTCCGGTCATGATCATGTATTCGGTGAAGATCCCCGGTATGCGGTCGAACGCCGCCTGCATCCGGTCCAGAACGGCCTGGCCGCGCAAGTCGGGCCGGTCCTCGCGCAGCGACCAGTCCAGAAGTTCGAACTGGACCTGCCCGATCGCGTCGCGCGGGGACTGGGCACCCGCGGTGTTGGCGTTGAGCCCGCCATCGCCCGCGAAGGCGAAACTCGCCGCGACGCCGGGCTCTTCCAGAACCACCGCCTCGACCTGGCGCACGAGGGCATCCTTCTCGACCAGCGAGAGATTTCCGCGTGCCCGCACGTAAACGATGCCTTGTTCGGGCTCGGTATCGACGAAGAATTCGACGCCCTGATTGTTCTCGCCGTAGAAGGTGAATATCTGGAAGACCACGAAGACGACGGCGCCGATGGTGACGAAAGGCATGACCGGATTGGCGACCACAAGCGCGACGAAGCGTCCGAAAAGCGTGCGCCGGTGCCCGGCCCGCACCATGGCCGGCGGTTGCCTGATCGCCAGGGCGCCGGCCGATATGGTCAGCAGGATCGCGCCGATGACCATCATCAGCCCACCCGGGAGAAAGCGCGTCGCACCACCGGCATTCTCCAGCCCTTGCGCAAGCAATGCGGGATTGAGCAATACCATCGCACCGCCCAGAACAAGTGCCAGCGCCAGGAACAGGAACGGAAGTCGCAACACCCAGGGCAGCCGGCGCAGCGCTTCCGTACCCTGATTGAAGCGACGCGCAATTCGCCCGGTGACCCCGCCCAGAACAGGCAGGAACACCAGCGCGACGACCAGCGACGCCGCCAGAACGAAGATCAGCGTGACCGGCAGCATTCCCATGAACTCCCCGGCCACGCCTGGCCAGAAGAGCATGGGCAGGAAGGCGCAAAGCGTCGTTGCGGTCGACGCCACGACCGGCCAGAACATCCGCTTGGCGGCCCGCGTATAGGCTATCATCGGACCGTCGCCCTCCTGGATCCGCTTGTCGGCGTATTCGGTAACCACCACGGCCCCGTCCACCAGCATCCCCACGGCCAGGATCAGGCCGAACATCACGATGTTCGAGATGGTCACGCCCATGATGCCGAGCAGGATGAAGCAGAGAAGGAACGACGTCGGAATGGCGAATCCCACCAGCAGCGCCGACCGGGTGCCGAGGCTGGAAAGCACGACGATCATCACCAGGGCGATCGCCGTCAGAACCGAGCCTTCAAGCTGGCCGATCATCGCCCGCACCTGGTTCGAGCGGTCGAGCGCCGGGGTCACGGTAATCGCTTCGCGCATCTCGTCGGGCCAGTCGGCAACTTGCGCCTCGACCGTGTCACGGACGAGTTGCACGGAATCGATCAGGTTGAAGCCCTTGCGCTTGACGATCTGGATGGCCAGCGCGTTCGTGCCGTTGAACCGCGCGGTGCCGGCCCGATCCTCGAAGGTCGGACGGATCGTCGCCAGATCGCCCAGCGTCACCGTCCGGTCGCCATCCGACTTGATCGGCAGCGCATAGATTTCCTCTGCACCGCGGAAGTTGCCGGGCAGGCTGAGGGAGAAACGCCCGCTGTCGGTTTCGACCTCTCCCGCCGCGACCAACTGGTTGTTCAGCGTGACCGCCTGGATCAACTCGTTCGCGGTGACGTTATAGGCTTCCAGTTGCAAAGGTTCGATGATCACCTCGATCATCTCGTCCCGCACGCCGGCGATCTCGGCCGAGAGGACGGGATCCAACCCCTCGATCACGCGTTGCAACTCACGGGCGGCGCGCAGCAGCGTGCGTTCGGGCACGTCACCTGCGACGGCGAAGATCACGACCGGAAATTCCGAGAAGTTGAATTCGTTGATCGTATAGGTCTGGTAGCCCTCGGGGAACTTGCCTTCGGCCCGGCCCATCCGGTCACGCACGTCGGCGATGGTGGCGTTCTTGTCCCAGCCGAACTCGAATTCCAGCACCATGCCGGCGAATCCCTGCGCGGCCGTGGCCGACATGGTCTTCAACCCGTCGATGCCCGACAGTTCCTGTTCCATCGGCCGGACCAGCAGCGTTTCGGAATCGCTGGCCGAAATGCCGGGAAAGGGCACCGAGATGAACAGCGCGGGCACCTCGATATCGGGTTCGCCCTCTTTCGGCAGGCTCGTATAGGCCAGAGCGCCCAGCACAAGCGTCATTGCCACGAAGGCCAGGACCATGCGTGCATGCGCTGCGGCCCAGTCAATGATGCGCAGCATCACGCTATTCCCCGTCTTCGCGGCGCACCGGATTCACCACCACACCATCGGTGACGTATTCGTGACCGACGACCACGACATCGGCGACCTCGGGCAGACCGGCCACCCAGAACCCGTCTGCGGTGTCGCGCAAGACCCGGACCGGCGCGAATAACGTCCGATCCTCCGGGTCCACCAGCCGCAATCCCAGCCGCCCCTCATCGTCCAGCGTTAGCGCCGAGCCGGGCACCAGGTGTCCGCGGTTGGCGCTGGCGGCGATCAGGATGTCCGCGCTCATGCCGTCGCGGATCGTCAGATCCGGGTTCGGAACGGTCACCTCGACGCGAAAGGTACGCGTTGCCGGATCCGCCGAACGCGCAAGGAACGTCACCCGTCCAACCACATCGGTTCCGTTCGACAAGCGCGCGCCGGCTTCAGCGCCGACGGACAACTGGTCGATCTGCGCCTCGGCAGCGAACGCGACAAGCAGCATCGGATCGAGCTGGATCACCGTGCCGCACAGCGCACCGGGCGACAGCAAGCTGCCGCGCTCGGCAGTGTCGACTTCCAGGATTCCGTCGAACGGAGCCCGAATCTTCAGCCGCTCCAACTCTCGCTGCGCGGCTTCCACTGCCGCTTCCGCGCCACGCCGCGCAGCCTCTGCGCCAGCGACACGGGTCTCGGCCGCAAAGCCGTCGTCGCGCAGGCGACTGGCAGCGGTATAGTTGATCTCCGCTTCAGCCAGTCGCGCTTCGGCTTCCGCCAGCGTTGCCCGGCGCGTTCCAGGATCGAGTTCGCACAGCACGTGTGACGCCTTCACCCGGGACCCGCGCGACAGGGGCTCGGACATCACCAGCCCGGAGGTTTCGGACCGGACTTCGACCTGCCGCGCGGCCTGGGTGCGCCCGCGCAGAACGATTGCGGCGTCCAGCTCCCGCTCGACAACGCGCGCGACAACAACGCTGACGCGCTCTTGCGCTGGCTCGGCCGCCGTATCCGCCTCGTTCGCCTCATTTTGTGGTGGCGCGACGCCCGCCAACGCCAGCAGCGTCGGGCGCTCCATGATCATCAGATAGAGCGAGGCCAGAACGACGATCGCTGTGATCAAGGGGGCAAGGCGCATCGGAGTCACTTTCCACTCGGCTGTCCGGGTCGATTCTCGCAGGAAACCACGATCCGGCACCGCCTCGGTCGGCGCGATTCAACAAGCGCCATGTCGTGCCAAGCGGAGCCTAAATCAAGGACCTGAACACATTACGCCGCGCTTCTAGCACTTGGATTACCCGGAATCGCCGAAAATCGCAATCGTGCCGCAACGTCCACTCCGCGCAAAGCCCGCGTGAACAAGGGCTTTGGTCATCGTCGTAGCACCTGTGCCGGGCTTGGCAAGACCCGGCCGTTCGCGCTAAGAGGAACGCCGGCGCGGATACAGCGTCAAAGGCGGAATGAATGGCGCGCAAACAGACAGGCGCCAGCAACGGAGAGGCCGCGTGAGCAATCCCGACAGTTTCATCGACGAAGTCAACGAAGAGCTGAAGCGCGATCGGCTGTTTGCCTTGATGCGCCGCTATGGCTGGATCGTGATCGTGGCGGTGATCGGCATCGTCGGTTTCGCGGCATGGAACGAATGGTCGAAATCCCAGGCCGAGGCGCGTGCCCAAGCCCTGGGCGATTCCGTCGTAGCCGCGCTGGAGACCCCTGCACCTGCAGAGCGGCGCAGCTTGCTTGAAGCGCTCGCCTCGACGCAGTCGGGCAGCAACGCATCGGAGCGGGCCGCGGTGCTGAACCTGCTTCTTGCCGCCGACGCCATGGAGCGCGGTGAAACCGACGCGGCGCTGCCGGCCTTGCAGCGCGTCGCCGACGATTCCGCCTTGCCGCAAAGCTACCGGCAACTCGCGGCCCTGAAGCGCACGATCCTCGGCGGCGATCAGATCCCGCGGGACGAGCGCGAGGCGACATTGACCGGGCTCGCGGCACCCGGACAGGTCTTCCGGCCGCTGGCGCTGGAACAACTCGCGCTTCTGGAACTCGAGGCCGGAAACCGCGCTTCCGCGCGCGCGCAACTCGAGGCATTGCTGTCGGAACCCGACCTGACGGCGGACTTGCGCCGGCGCGTGACACAGTTGATTGTGGTGCTTGGCGGCGAGGTCGAAAGCGATCTGGGCTAGGCACAGGACATTTCCGGCAAGCCGGAAAGCAGGACAGGGCGAAGGGGACACCGGCGTGACCTTGGTGAGACTGGCGGCAATCATGGGCATCCTCGGCGCACTCGCCGGTTGCTCGCGCGACTTCATCCTGCCCGGCGAACGGGTGGATATCCGCGCCCCATGGGGCGGCGGCAGCGCTGTGGTGAACGAGGCGCGCCCGATCAGCCTGCCGGCACAGGTCGCGAATGCCGCCTGGACCCACCGCCAGGGCGAGAACGGCAGCCGCCCGCAACATCCGGCACTTTCGCCCAGCCCGCAGCTTGCCTGGTCGGCGCCGATCGGTCAGGGCGACGCGCGACGTACGCGGCTTCAGACCGACCCGGTCGCGGCCGGCGGGCGTATCTTCACGCTGGACGCCGCCGCACGCGTGCAGGCGACCGCGTCCAATGGTGCGGTTCTCTGGGCGCGTGACCTTACCCCGGCCGGTCAGCGCCCGACCAGCGCATCCGGCGGCGGGCTGGCCGTGGCGGGCGACCGGCTCTACGTCACCTCGGCCTACGGGTTTCTTGCCGTCCTCGACGCGACGACGGGCGCCGAGATGTGGCGCCAGCAATTCGACGCGCCGGTCACCGGCGCACCCGCCGTCGCTGGCGACCGCGTCTTCGTCAGCATAAGCGACAGCACGCTCTGGGCGATCGACACGGCAAACGGACGGGTGGACTGGTCCATCGCCGGCGCGCGCAGCGCCTCGCTGTTGGCGCGCGGCCCCGCCCCGGCGATCAGCGGCGACTTGGCAATCATGCCGACCGGCGCGGGCGAGTTGCTGGGCGTCCGGCGCGCCACCGGCGCCATCGTCTGGGATACCGCCGTCGTCGGCCGCCGCGCCGGCGCCGCCTATGCCGAGATTTCCGCGATCAGCGGCGACCCGGTCGTCGCCGGCGGACGGGTCTTTGCGGCCAACCAGTCCGGCCGTGTGATGGCGCTGGACGCCCGCACCGGCACCCGCGACTGGAGCGCGCGCGAAGCCGCCTACGGCCCGGTCTGGCCGATCGGCAACTCCGTCTTCCTGGTCTCCGACGAAAACCGCCTGATGCGCCTCGATGCCTCAGACGGCAGTGCGATCTGGGCGGTCGAGTTGCCGCTCTACACGACCGAGCGGCCGCGCCGCCGCGCCGAGATATATCCCCAGCACGGCCCTGTCCTGGCCGGCGGGCGGTTCTGGATCGCGTCCGGTGACGGCATGCTGCGCGGCTTCGATCCGGTATCGGGCGGCGAGGTGACGCGGTTGGAGATTCCCGGAGGCGCGGCCGCAGCCCCCATCGTCGCCGACCGTACCCTCTATGTGCTGGGCCGCAACGGCGTCTTGCACGCATTCCGCTGACCCGCGACCCTTCACACCGACCGCCAACGGGCTTATCTGCCTCGGTCTGTTCCACCCCGACCCCTCGGAGGGCGCGATGAGTTTTTCCCTGGCCCTTGTCGGCCGGCCCAACGTGGGCAAGTCCACGCTGTTCAACCGACTGGTGGGCAAGCGCCTGGCGCTGGTCGACGATACACCCGGCGTTACCCGCGACCTGCGCGAAGGCACGGCAAGACTCGCAGACCTCCGGTTCACCGTGATCGATACCGCCGGCCTGGAAAACGTCACCGACGACAGCCTGCAGGGCCGGATGCGCCGCCTGACCGAGCGCGCGGTCGAGATGGTGGATATCTGCCTTTTTCTCATCGACGCCCGAACCGGCGTGACGCCTGCTGACGAGATCTTCGCCGAGATCCTGCGCAAGCGCGCGCACCACGTGATCCTCGCGGCCAACAAGGCCGAGGGGCGCGCAGGCGAGGCCGGGGTCCTCGATGCCTGGTCGCTGGGCCTGGGCGAGCCGATCCCGCTGTCCGCCGAACATGGCGAGGGGATGGACGACCTCTATCACGCGCTGCGCCCGCTGGCCAAAACCTTCATCGAACGCACCGAAGCCGAAGCCCCAGTGACCGATGTCACCGTCCCCGAAGGCAGCGAGATCGACAACACCGGCGGCGAAGACGCCCCCGACTGGGCCCCCACGGCCAAACGCCCGCTGCAGGTCGCGGTGATCGGTCGCCCGAACGCGGGCAAGTCCACGCTGATCAACACCATCATCGGCGAAGACCGGCTGCTGACCGGGCCCGAGGCCGGCATCACCCGCGATTCGATCAGCCTGCCCTTTTCATGGGCCGGCACACCAATGCGGCTGTTCGATACCGCCGGGATGCGGCGCAAGTCCCGCGTGCAAGAGAAGCTTGAAAAGCTTTCGGTCGCCGATGGGCTTCGCGCGGTGAAGTTCGCAGAGGTGGTGGTTGTCCTGCTTGACGCCGCGATCCCGTTCGAGACCCAGGATCTCCGCATCGCCGATCTGGCAGAAAGCGAAGGGCGGGCCGTCGTGATCGCGGTCAACAAATGGGACCTGGAGAGCGACAAGCAGGAGAAGCTCAAGGCGCTGCTCCAGCAATTCGAGCGAGCGCTGCCCCAGCTCAAGGGTGCGCCGCTGATCACAGTCTCGGCCAAGACCGGTCGCGGCCTCGACCGCCTGCACGACGCCATCGTCCAGGCGCATGCGATCTGGAACCGGCGCATCGGCACCGCCCGGCTCAACCAGTGGCTTGCCGCAATGACCGAGGCGCACCCCCCCCCTGCCCCGGGCGGCCGGCGCATCCGTCTGCGCTACATCACCCAGGCCCGGACCCGGCCACCGGGTTTCGTGATCATGTGCTCGAACCCACAGGAACTGCCGAAAGCCTATGAACGCTACCTGGTCAACGGCTTGCGCGAAAGCTTCGGGATGCCCGGCACCCCGATCCGCCTGTTCCTGCGCAGCCAGGCGGCGGCCAATCCCTACCGAAACCGCAAGGCAGCACAGCCCTCACGGCTGAAAAAGCACATCCGACCCGCCCGCGGCGGATCGAAATGACTTGATCCAGATCAAGGAGCACCGGCGCTGGCGATGATATTGGTTGCAATTGCAACAACAATCGACAATCGCTGGAGGCCTCGATGGGATTTCTTGCTCGAATCGATCACCATACCAACCTGTTCCAGACCATGGCCGATACCGTCGGCGTCGATCTCGGCGAGGCGGTGTTCCGCGGCCAGTTGCCGCCGGAAGCGCTGCGCGGCGCGGTGCTGAGTTGCACGGCCTGCGCAGGTGCCGCCGATTGCCCCGGCTGGCTTGCCGAACACGCCGGAGGCAGCAGCGTCGCGCCCTCCTACTGCCGCAACGGCTCGCTGCTTAAGCGTTTGCGCGCAGGCTGACGCGCTTTTCGCGCTTCCGTCGCCCAGCCGCTTCGGTCGCACCGTCCGGATTCAGCGTATCTTCAGGGTCGCCAAGCCGATCAGCGCCAGGATCAGGCTGATGATCCAGAACCGGATGACAATCTGCGGTTCGGCCCAGCCTTTCTTTTCGAAATGGTGGTGGATCGGCGCCATCAGGAAAACCCGTTTGCCGGTGCTCTTGAAATAGAACACCTGGATGATCACGCTCAGCGCCTCGATCACGAAGAGGCCGCCGACGATGCCCAGCACGATCTCGTGCTTGGTCGCCACCGCTATCGCACCCAGCGCGCCGCCCAGGGCCAGACTGCCCGTATCGCCCATGAAAACCGCGGCCGGCGGGGCATTGTACCAGAGAAAGCCCAAACCCCCGCCCGCCAATGCGGCGGTGAAGATCAACAATTCGCCCGTTCCGGGGACGTAGTGGACATCAAGGTAGCTGGTGAAATCGACACGCCCCACGGCATAGGCGATCACTCCCAGCGTACTCGCGGCAATCATCACCGGCATGATCGCCAGCCCGTCCAGCCCGTCGGTCAGGTTCACCGAATTCGCCGCGCCCACGATCACGAACATCGCGAATGGCACGAAGAACCAGCCAAGATTGAGCAGCACATCCTTGAAGAGCGGCAGCGCCAGTTGCCCCGAAAGTGTCGGCGGATGGATGAACATCGCAGCGATCGCCGCCAGCGCGGCGATGACCAGCCCCAGCGCCATCCGCACCCGCCCCGACACGCCCTTGTGGTTGCCCTTGGACACCTTGGCATAGTCGTCGGCGAATCCGATCAACCCGAAGCCGACGGTCACCAGCAGGACCAGCCAGACATAGGCATTGTCCAGCCGCGCCCAGAGGAGCGTGGATACAACCAGTGCCGAAAGGATCAGCAGCCCCCCCATCGTGGGTGTGCCCTGCTTTGTCAGAAGATGGCTCTCCGGGCCGTCGGATCGGATGGGTTGGCCGCGACGCTGCCGCCGCCGCAACAGTTCGATCAGCGGCCGACCGAAGACAAACCCGAACACCAGCGCGGTGAAGAACGCGCCCCCGGCACGAAAGGTGATGTAGCGGAAAAGATTGAAGCCGATGAAGCTGTCCGCCAGGAGGGTGAGCCAATAGAGCATTCAGGCAGCTCCTTTCGTGCCCTCGCCGGGCGTATGGTGGCCAAGGTTGCGCAGAACGTCCACAAGACGCGAAACGAGGCTCGCCTTCGAACCCTTGACAAGCACCACATCGCCGGGCCGGATCAACGCGTGAATCCTGACGATCAGATCTTCCGAACCGGCGACCGCCTTGCCGCGACGGTGGTCGGGCAACGCATCCCACAAGGCTGTCATGCGGGGACCCACGCAATGCACCTGCGCGATCCCCTCCATCGCCGGATGATCGGCAAGGGCGCGATGCATGTCCCGCTCCTCCAGCCCCAGTTCCAGCATGTCGCCCAGGATCGCTATGCGCCGCCCACCGGGGCCGGGGGTCAAGGTCGCCAGGCGATCAAGCGCCGCCGCCATCGAGGCCGGATTGGCGTTGAACGCATCGTCAATGAGCGTCAGCGCCGCATCCTCGGTCGCGTCCAGCCGGATCGTCTCGGTCCGTCCGCGGCCCTTTGGCGGCGACCAGCGGCCAAGCGCCTGCGCAGCCAGCGCGATGTCGAGGCCGAGGGCGCGCGCGACGGCCAGGCAGGCCAACGCACCGACCGCGAAATGCGCACCGGCATCGGCCAGCCGCACCAACACGGGAAGGCCATCCACCTCCGCCTCGATCACCAGCGCCGCCGGGGTGGACCTCAGCCGTGCAAGGCGAACGTCTTTTCCATTTTCGCCAAAGCCCACCCCGAGCGGACCTGCGGCTTCGGCCAGGATCGGTGCGGTCGCGACATCCGCATTGAAAACCGCGGTTCCTTCCGGCTCCAGCCCCTCGTAGATCGCGGCTTTCTCGTGCGCGATACCTTCGATCGTGCCGAACGCCTCCAGATGGGCCGGTACGATAGTCGTAATGACCGCCACATGCGGACGCGCCAGACGCGCGAGTGGGGCGATCTCGCCAGGATGATTCATGCCGATCTCGATGACGGCGAAATCGGCAGTTGCCGGCAGCCGCGCCAGAGTCACCGGCACGCCCCATTGATTGTTGAAACTTGCCTCGGCGGCGTGCACCGCGCCGAAATCGGCCAGCATCACGCGCAGCATTTCCTTGGTCGAGGTCTTACCCGCCGACCCGGTGACCCCGATCACGCGCGCCGTCGCGCGCGCGCGCCCCGCCACGCCCAGCGCGGTCAGGCCAGACAGCACGTCGGGGACAACGACACAGGGACCAGTGACTCCATCCGGAATGCGGCTGACCAGCGCGCCCGCGGCACCGCGGCCGAATGCGTCTGCGACATAGTCGTGCCCGTCACGTGCCGCCGAGAGCGCGACGAACAGGTCACCCGGTTGCAGCGTGCGCGTATCGATCGAAATCCCCGACGCGCCGAATTCGGCGGACGCCGTGCCGCCGGTCGCGGCAACGACCTCGTCTGAAGTCCAGAGCATGCTCATTTCACCCTCCGGTCCAGCACCTCGACGGCGGTGCTGGCCTGTTCCAGATCGTCGAACGGATAGACCGTATCGCCGACGATCTGCCCACGTTCATGGCCCTTGCCCGCGATCAGCAGCGCATCGCCCGGTAGCAGCGCATCGACCGCGCGCAGGATCGCCTCGGCCCGGTCCGGGACCTCTTTTCCTTCTGGGCAGGCCGCCAGGATCGCGCGCCGGATGACGGCGGGATCTTCCGAACGCGGGTTGTCGTCGGTGACATAGACGATATCGGCATTCTCGGCGGCAGCGCGTCCCATCAGCGGCCGCTTTCCGCGGTCGCGGTCGCCCCCGGCCCCGAAGGTGACGATCAGCCGCCCCATCACATGCGGGCGCAACGCCTTCAGCGCGGTTTCCAGCGCGGCCGGCGTATGCGCGTAGTCCACGAAGACCGGCGCGCCGTTGAGACGCCTCGCGGCAAGCTGCATCCGCCCCCGCACACCTTTCAGCCGGGCCAGCGCGGCAACGGCCGCGTCGTCCTGGCTTCCGGTGGCAAGCACCAGACCGAGTGCGACCAGCGCATTGGCCGCCTGGAACCCGCCGACAAGCGGCAGGTGTACCTGATGCGTGGCGCCCTTCCACGAAAACCGCAGATGCTGGCCTTCGGGCTCGTACCTCTGCGCGAGGATGCGCAACTCGGCATCGCGTGCCGCGCCCACGCGGATCAACGGCCCGTCGATCAGGCCGGCCAGCCGCAGCCCCCAAGGACAGTCGACATTGACGACCGCGGGCGCATCCTGCGGCAGCAGCCGCGTGAACAGCGCCGCCTTGGCCTGGAAATAGGCCTCCATGTCGGCGTGATAATCCAGATGGTCCTGGCTCAGGTTGGTGAAGCCGGCGGCGGAAAGGCGGACACCGTCCAGCCGGCGCTGTTCCAGCCCGTGCGAACTGGCCTCCATCGCCGCATGGGTCACGCCGGCCGCGGCCGCCTCGGCCAGCAACCGATGCAGGGTGACCGCATCGGGCGTGGTATGGGCAAGCGGCGCTTCCCATGCCCCCTCGATCCCGGTCGTCCCGACACTGATCGCGCTCTGTCCCAGCGAGGTCCAGATCTGGCGCGTGAAACTGACGACCGAGGTCTTGCCGTTCGTGCCGGTAACCGCGACCGTGCAGTCGGGCTGCGCAGCAAAGAACAGCGTCGCGGCCCGCGCCAGCGCCTCCCGGGCGTCCTCGGCCACGACCAGCGCGACACCGGGATGGGCGGCAATTTCCTCAGCGGCCAGCGCGGCGCCGGCGCGGTCGGTCAGAATCGCCGCGACCTGCATGCGCAGCGCGAACCTTATGAATTCCGCCCCGTGGACGCGCGTGCCGGGCAGTGCTGCGAACAGCGCGCCGGGTTTCACCTCGCGACTGTCGAGCGTGATCGACGTGATCTGCGTTCGTGGGTCGCCCTGCCGCACCCGCAGCCCCAATCCGTCCAGTGTTTTCTGCGTGGTCATCGGCACCCCCCGCCGTCACGGCAGGTCCCTAGCGCAAGGCGAGGGCCCGTTCAATCTCTGCCGTGCTCTGCGGACGCAGTCCCAGTAGCGGCGCGGTCCGGCGCACGATCTCGGCGGTGACCGGCACGACCGTCCAACCCGCCGTTCGGCGCACCTCGGCCCCCGATGCCTCGGACGGTTCATCAAGTGTGACGATGATGACATAGCGCGGCTCGTGGATCGGGAAGGCCCCCGCGAAGGTGGCGATCACGCGATCCCGGTGATAGCCGCCCTGGGGATTGGGCTTGTCCGCCGTCCCGGTCTTGCCACCGACCGCGTATCCCTCGACCTCGGCCATCGAGGCCGTCCCCCGGGTTACTGTCTCGCGCATCAGTTGCCGCATGATCGCCGAGGTCCGCTCCGAAAGCAGCCGTTCTCCGGGCACCGCGTCGGGCCGGCGCAGCAATGTTGGCGTCACCTTGCGGCCACCGTTCACCAGCGCGGCATAGGCAGCGGCGACATGCACCGGTGAGGTGGACAGCCCGTGCCCATAAGCGATCGTCATCGAAGACAGTTCCCGCCAGCGTTCCGGGAACATGGGCCGCGCGCGCGCGCTTTCGGCAAGTTCGATCTGCGCGATATCGAGAAAGCCGAACCGGTCGAGGAATTCGCGCTGGCGCTCGGGGCCGATCATCTGCGCCAGCCGCGCGGTCCCGATGTTCGACGAGCGCACGAATACGTCGGCGACCGAGGCTTGCGGCCCCAGCGAGCGGAAATCGTTTATGGTGAAGCGCGATACCCGCATCGGCCCGCGGGTGTCCACCATCGTGTCCGTCCGCACAAGGCCCAGCTCCAGCGCCTGCGCGACCGGGAACGCCTTCATCACCGAGCCGAGTTCGTACACCCCCTGCAGCGCGTGGTTGAAGATCGGGCTGTCGGTCGGATTGCCCTCGGTCGGCGGCGGCGGTCGGTTGTTGGGATCGAAATCGGGAAGCGAGACCATGGTGACGATCTCGCCCGAGGACGCGTCCATGATCAGGGCCGACCCGGCGCGCGCATTCAGCATCCGAATGCCGCCTTCCAGCACTTCTGCGGCGACCGCTTGCACCGATATATCGAGCGACAACTGCAGCGGCGCATCGGCGCGGCTCGGGTCGCGCAACCGCTCTTCCATCCGGTGCTCGATTCCGGCGACGCCGATGATCTCGGCGGCGGTCACGCCCTGCTGGCCATAGCTGGCGCCCCCCAGAACATGCGCGGCAAGCCGCCCGTTCGGGTAAAGCCGCATCTCGCGGCGTCCGAAAAGCAGCCCCGGTTCGCCGATGTCGTGCACCGCTTGCTGCTGTTCCGGCGAAAGGCGTGCACGCAGCCAGACGAAGCGGCGATTGGGGTCGGTCAGACGTGTCGTCAACTGCTCGGCGTTCAGGTCGGGAAAGATCTGCGCCAGTTGCCGGGCAGCGCGTTCGCCGTCGACCATATGGCGCATCTCGGCATAAAGGGCGTTGGTGACAAGGTTCGTCGCCATCAGCCGGCCATTGCGATCGACGATGTCGGATCGGTGGGCCGCGATCTGCTCGGGCTGGTAGCGCGCCGGCTCCTCGGGCGGGGTCATGGCCAAGAGGCCCATCCGCGCGGCGATCAGCGCATAGCCCATGAAGAAGAGCGCGGCGAGGAAAAGCAGCCGCCATTCCGCCCGCCGCCGGGCGACATCGCGCATCTGCTCATGGCGCAGGCGCAGGTTCTCGCGCTCGATGTAAAGCGGATTGCGCCCTTGCGCGCGGGCATCCAGAACGCGGGCCAGGGGTCGCAGGGGAACACGGGTCACAGCGGCGGCTCCTCATCCTCGGTCGGATCATCCAGCGCGGCCGGCATCGGATAGGCGACTTCCTCGATCCGTCCGTATTGTGCGCCCGACAACGGCAGAAGCCGCATGCGCATGAAGTTCATCTTCGTCAGTTCCTGCAGGCGCTCGGGCCGGCTCAGATACGCCCATTCGGCCCGTTGCACGCCGATCGCCTCGCGCAGGCTCTGGATCTCGCGGTGCAGCTCGCGCAGTTCCGCCATCGCCTGCTGGGTCTTGTGATTTTCATTGTAGGCCCAGACGGCGAGGCCGATCACGCTCAAGGCAGAAAGCAGGTAGAGCAGTCCTCGCATCAGCGGTCTTCCTCAAGCACGGGTTGCGGCAGGCCAAGCGCGGTGCGGTCGACGGGTCCGGCGGGGACCTCGGTCCGCCGGGCGATGCGCAGCTTGGCCGAGCGGGCGCGGGGGTTGGCGGCAATCTCTTCCGCGTCGGGGGCGACGGCCCGGCGGGTCAGAAGCGTGAACCGCGCGGGATCGGGGGTGATCTCGGGCGCATGGCGGCTACCGCCGCCGCCCTGCCCCGCGCGCATTTGCAGGAATCGCTTGACGACGCGATCCTCCAGCGAATGAAAGGTCACCACGGCCAGCACGCCGCCGGGTTTCAGCGCCCGTTCCGCCGCTTCAAGCCCGGCGACCAGTTCGTTGAACTCGGCGTTGACCGCGATTCGGATCGCCTGAAAGCTTCGCGTCGCGGGATGGATCTGCCCGGGCTTCGGCCGCGGCAGGCAGCGCGCGACAATCTCGGCAAGTTGCAGGGTCGAGGATATCGGCACTTCAGCCCGCGCGGCGACGATCGCGCGCGCGATCCGCCGCGATGCCCGTTCCTCGCCGAAATGGAACAGGATGTCGGCTAGCGTCGCTTCAGATGCGGTATTCACCAGATCGGCCGCGCTGGGGCCCTCCTGGCTCATCCGCATGTCCAGCGGACCTTCGCGCGTGAAGGAAAAGCCGCGTTCCGCCTGATCCAGCTGCATGGAGGAAACGCCCAGATCCAGCACCACGCCGTCCAGCGGCGCGGCGGCATGGATGTCGAGTTCGGAAAAATTGCCCCGCACCAGCTGCAGGCGTCCTCCGAACTCCGCGCCCCAGTCCCGCGCCAAATCCAGCGCCAGCGGGTCGCGGTCGACCCCGATGACGCGCTCGGCGCCCGCCGCCAGCAAGGCGCGGGCGTAACCGCCAGCCCCCAGCGTGCCGTCCAGCCAAAGCCCGCCGATCGGCACCGCCGCCTCGATCAGCGGGCCGATCAGGACCGGAACATGCGGGGCGTCGCCTCGGCGCGTCGGCATCATCCTTCCATCATGGCTCGTCAGGCAAATCGGGCAGCAGCATGTTCGGATCGAAATCCTCGTCCTGCGCGTCGAGCCAGGCATCGGCCTTGGCGCGCTCTTCGGCATCGTAGGTTTCGGGTTTCCACAATTCGAAATGATCGCCGGCGGCGATGAAGAACGCCGCCTCGCCCAGATCCAGTTTCTCGCGCAGCTTCGAGGGCAGGATGATCCGCCCGTCGTCATCGACCTGCGTCGGGAAGGAATGGCCGTGATATATGCGTTCCAGAACCTTGCGTTCCGGCGAGCCCATCTTCATCCGGTCGATGCGGCGGTCGATCTTCTCGATCGCCTCGATGGTGAAGCAGTCCAGCCGCTTCTGCCGGTCGGTACCATAGACGATGACCAGGTTGGGCCGCAGACCGTCACGCCATTCGGGATCGCCCGCCTCGACCACACGCCGAAAAAGGGCCGGGACCGACACCCTGCCCTTCGCATCCACCTTCTGGTGATATTCGCCGCGAAATCTGCGCAACACGCCGACTGTGCCTCACTGCCCGCCCCGCCAATGAAAACGGCGGCCGGGCTGCTGCCACTGCCCGAACCGCCGCCCTCGTTCCCATCTCTGGGTGCCCGGCTTGCGCAAACCTCCTGGGGGGGGATTTCTGCTCGCTTGCGCGCCGGATCTTTCGTCTTCGGGATTGCGGGGTGCCTGTATGAAACCTGCTTGGTTCGTTTTTTTGTTGTCCGCTTTCCGATAGCCAGAAGATGACATGGCACTTCATGGTACGCAATGGGAATTTATGGTCCGACCACGATTTTCTTGCCGGCTTCCCTTTGTTCCACAGCATCTGGGACGCCACATCTCGCCCCACCAACTATATGTTGAGTGAATCCAGAATACAACCACAAGATGAAACCGTGGCAATTCGAGTGCCTTAACCACCCCGAAACCATGATCCAGGGCGAGTCTGTGGCAACCCCGCAACAGATTCCCGGCGAAACCCACATGCAACGCATCGAATCGCTGCGGGCGGCCGAATCGCACCGGTGCCATGCGGTTCCAGACAGGATCGGATGACAGGCCGTGGCGGCGGGTGCCGCAAGACCCGCGCGCGGGAGTCAGACGCTCGATTCGATCAGTCGACGCGCCATCCGGCGGTAGGCGTCGGCGACCGGACTGTCGGTCGCCGCAACCGGCACGCCGCCATCCCCCGACAGTCGCACCTCGACCGAGATCGGCAGCGCGCCGAGGAACGGCAGGCCAAGCTTCTCGGCCTCGCGCTGCACGCCGCCCTCGCCGAAGATATGCTCCTCGTGTCCGCATTTCGGACAGATGAAGGTCGACATGTTCTCGATCAGGCCCAGAACCGGTGTCTTCAGCGTCTGGAACGCCCGCAGCGCCTTGCGCGCATCCAGAAGCGCCACGTCCTGCGGGGTCGAGACGACGATTGCCCCCGTGACCTGAAACTTCTGGCAAAGCGTCAGCTGGATATCGCCCGTGCCCGGCGGCATGTCGACGATCAGCGCGTCCAGTTCGCCCCATTGCACCTGGGTGAGCAACTGCTGAAGCGCGCCCATCAGCATCGGGCCGCGCCAGATCACCGCGTCATCCTCTTTCATCATCAGCCCGATCGAGATCATGGTGACCCCGTGCGCCTGAAGCGGAATGATCGTCTTGCCGTCCGGCGAGGCGGGGCGCTGGGTCACGCCCATCATGCGCGGCTGGCTGGGTCCGTAGATATCCGCGTCCAGCAGGCCGACGCGCCAGCCCTCCCGCGCCAATGCCACGGCCAGATTGGAGGATACGGTGGACTTGCCCACGCCCCCCTTGCCTGAACCGATGGCGATCAGCCGCTTGACGCCCGGCACGGCCTGCGGGCCGGCGCTTGCCGTCGGATGGCGGCCAATCTTCAGCGACGGCGCCTCTCCCGGCGGCGGGGCGCGGCGGGCGGCGGGCGCATGCGCGGTCAGCGCCACGCTGACGCGCTCCACCCCGGGAAGATCGCGCACCACGGCCTCGGCCCTGGACCGCACGGGTTCAAGGGTTCTGGCGGCTTCGGGCGATTCGGCCTCGATGACAAAGCGTACCGCGCCCTGTTCGACGACCAGCGCCCGCACCAGATCGCGCGAGACCAGATTTCCGCCATCCGGCAATTGCACCAGACTGAGCGCGTCGAGCACATCTTCACGCCGGGTTTCAGAGGGGGTGCGCATCCGCGTCTCCTTGACTTTCGCGCCGGAAGTCCCATGCGCCTTGATCTGCCCCATACCTGTGCACTTTCGCGCGGCGGACAAGGGCATTTAGCTGACCTCCGCGCCTTCGCGATCCGGGCAGAACCGGTCAGATCATGAGCGAACACGCTGATTTCCGGTTAAAATTTACGCAACGTCACCATGTTACCGCTGCATAGCTGCAATGCAGCAATTAGGGATTGTGCGGATGCAGCATCGGGTCCATCTTCACTGCAACACGGCGCACAAAGAACCTGAACGGCCTGCGTCTGAAACGGAAGCGAGCACTCGAAATGGCGTATCTGACGCAGACAACCGGTCGGGAAGGCTTGTTCGACAAGGTCAGGTCGATGCTGCCGGCGGTTGTCGATACTTGGCAAAGCGCACAGCGGTTCCGCCAGACCTACGCGGAACTGGACGCCTTGAGCACGCGCGAGTTGTCGGACCTTGGCCTTTCGCGCTCAATGATCACACGCGTGGCCTACGAGGCCGCCTACGGGCCGAAGGCCTGAACGAATTCCGAACCGCCCGCGGGTGGTTCGACATCAGACGTTGGGCCCCTCCTCCTCCCTGGGTCCTTCGTAAGGACGGTCGCCCTCCTCCTCCCTGGCGGCTGTTCGGAAAAGACGGTACGGCCCCTCCTCCTCCCTGGGTCGGCCGGCATCGGCGCGGTTGCCCTCCTCCTCCCTCGGCAGCCGCGCCTTTTCTTTTCGCAACGCTCCCCCGAAGCTTCTGCGGCGGCAACCGGACGTCTTGGGGTTCTTTCCCCGCGGGCGCCCGCGTCGGCCCCGCTCTGCAGGCCTCTGGCCAAAACTTTCATTGCGGTTAATTTCTGATCTTTAGCCTTCTATATCAATTATTTGGCGAAGCGTCCAAATTTGGACAGTCATCGTCACAGGACGCCCCGTGGTGACCTCTCGCTTCAGAAAGGCACATCATCGACGCCCTCCGCGGGGCTGAGAAACCGCGCGACGATGTGTTTTTCACCGGCTCGATCGAACGCGATGGCCAGCTTGTCGCCATCGACCGCGATCACCGTTCCGGTCCCGAATCGCGCATGCATCACCCGCTCGCCGGCACGAAAGATCACGTCCGTGCCGGCGGGCTGGCTAGGCGCGCGCGCGGTCGCCGTCGCCGTCCGCGCCTGAAGGCGCTTCCAGCCGGGCGAGTTGTAGACATCGGCCCGCGCCGCCCGATCCTCCAGCCCGGCCTCGATCTGCGCCGGGGGCCGCATACCCGCCGCACCGTAGCCCCCACCGTAAAGCCCCGGCGGCGTCAACACGTCGACATGCTCGGCCGGCAGTTCGTCGATGAAGCGCGACGGCAGCTGGCTTTGCCACTGCCCGTAGACGCGCCGATTGGCGGCGAAGGAAATCGTGCACAGCCGCTCGGCCCGGGTGATGCCGACATAAGCCAGCCGGCGCTCCTCCTCCAGCCCCTTGCGGCCCTGTTCGTCCATGCTGCGCTGGCTGGGGAACAGCCCGTCCTCCCATCCCGGCAGGAAGATCACCGGAAATTCCAGCCCCTTCGCCGCGTGCAGGGTCATGATCGTGACCTTCTCGGTCGTGTCCTCCGACGAGTTGTCCATGATCAGCGCGACATGTTCGAGGAAGCCTTGCAGGTTCTCGAACTCCTCCAACGCCTTGATCAGTTCCTTCAGGTTCTCCAGCCTCCCCTGCGCCTCGGGGGTCTTGTCGCTCTGCCACATCGCCGTGTAGCCGGATTCGTCGAGGATCTGCTCGGCGATCTCGATATGGTTCGTGCCCTGCCGCACAGCGTCGTGCCAGCGGGCCATGTTCTCGATGAAGCCGCGCAGCGCCCCCGCGGCCCGGCCGGAGATCAGCCCGTCGCGCAGCGCGATCGCCGCGCCTTGCAGCAGCGGCACGTCGGCGGCGCGCGCCACCTTCTGGATCGTCTGCTGCCCCTTGTCGCCCAGGCCGCGCTTGGGCGTGTTCACGATCCGCTCGAAGGCCAGATCGTCGGTCGGCGTGATGGCCAGCCGGAAATAGGCCATCGCATCGCGGATCTCGAGCCGTTCGTAGAAGCGCGGGCCGCCGATGACGCGATAGGGCAGGCCGATGGTCAGGAAACGGTCCTCGAAGGCGCGCATCTGGTGGCTGGCGCGCACGAGGATCGCGATGGTGTTGCGTGACAGGGGCTCGAGGCCGCGCATGCCGCGTTCCACGGCCTCGATCTCGTCGCCGATCCAGCGGGCCTCTTCCTCGCCGTCCCAGTGGCCGATCAGGCGCAGCTTCTCGCCGCCTTCCAGGTCGGTCCAGAGGGTCTTGCCCAGCCGCCCCTCGTTGCCGGCGATCACTTTCGACGCAGCGGCCAGGATATGCGGGGTGGAGCGGTAGTTCTGCTCCAGCCGGATCACCTGCGCGCCGGGAAAGTCGCGCTCGAACCGCAGGATGTTGCCGACCTCGGCGCCGCGCCAGCCGTAGATCGACTGGTCGTCGTCGCCCACGCAGCAGATGTTGCGGTGCGCCCCGGCCAGAAGCCGCAGCCACATGTACTGCACGACGTTGGTGTCCTGGTATTCGTCCACCAGGATGAAGCGCAGCCAGCGCTGGTATTGCGACAGCACGTCGGGGTGGGTCTGGAAGATGGTCACCACATGCAGCAGCAGGTCGCCGAAATCGCAGGCGTTGAGCGTGCGCAGGCGGTCCTGATAGGCGGCGTAGACCTCGGTGCCGCGGTTGTTGTAGGCGCTCGCCTCCTCGGCCGGGACCGACTCGGGGCGCCAGGCGCGGTTCTTCCAGTTGTCGATGATCGACGCCATCTGCCGGGCGGGCCAGCGCTTCTCGTCTATGTTGAAGGCGGCGATGATCTGCTTGAGCAGGCGGATCTGGTCGTCGGTGTCGAGGATGGTAAAATTGGGTTTCAGACCAACGAGTTCCGCGTGCCGGCGCAGAAGCTTCACGCCGATGGCGTGGAAGGTGCCGAGCCAGGGCATCCCCTCGACACTCTCGCCCAGAAGGGCCGCGACGCGCGCCTTCATCTCGCGCGCGGCCTTGTTGGTGAAGGTCACCGCAAGGATCTCGTTCGGGCGCGCCGTGCCGGTGGCCAGCAGATGCGCGATCCGGGCGGTCAGCGCGCGGGTCTTGCCGGTGCCGGCGCCGGCGAGCATCAGCACCGGCCCCTCCAGCGCCTCGACCGCCTGTCGCTGGGGCGGGTTCAGCCCGTCGAAATACCGTGCCTGCGCGCCCTGCCCTGCCCGCGCCATCGCCAGTTGCGACAGGCTGGGCCCCGATCCGCTGCTCATGCTCTTGCCCCGCTTCTGCGTCAGGCGACTCTAGCGCAGACCGGCCGGAACGCCAAGTGCGTGTTCCTGTCTTGTTCGCGGCCGGGTTCACGTCCTGCCATCGAGGCCCTGATGCGGCCCCGAGATCCCGGCGGGCGGCGCGGCAGTGCAGGTTGACGAAAGCTTGACGCGTCGTCCGCAGGGGGCTGGCCGCGCGCGCCCGAATAGGCGCCATGCCCTTGATATTGCAGGATTCCTGCCTGCCAGCATGTGTATGGCAAGCGTATGGCAAGTGTATGGCAAACGTATGGCAGTTTGCCGAGATTTCGCCCCCTCGGGGCCGTTCGGAAGGGTTTCGGGACGCAGATGGCCTGTCCCGCGAAAACCCGCGCGGCGCCGCGACGACCTGTTTCGCGCGCGGAATCAGCCACAGCCGTTCCGGCGGTTCGCGAAGAAGGCGCGGAGCAGGTCCGCGGCCTCGGTCTCGGCAATCCCGTCGTAGACATCGGGCGCGTGGTGGCATTGCGGGTGCGAAAAGACCCGCGCCCCGTGCAGCACCCCGCCGGATTTCGGATCGGACGCGCCGAAATAGAGCCGGGCGATGCGAGCGAAGGAAATCGCCGCGGCGCACATCGGGCAGGGTTCCAGCGTGACCCACAGGGTATGGCCGGGCAAACGTTCGGACCTGGCCGCCGCGCAGGCCGCGCGCAGGGCAAGAATCTCGGCATGCGCGGTCGGGTCGGACAGTTCACGCGTCCGGTTGCCAGCCTGCGCCACCACCCCGCCCGCGGGGTCCAGCACCACCGCGCCCACCGGCACCTCGCCGCGCGCGGCGGCGGCACGGGCCTCGAGCAGCGCGATTGACATGGGGGCGGCGACACGGTTCATGGGGCCTAGATGCCCGCTGCCCCCCCGCCGCGCAAGCCTGCGCAACGCAAGCCCTCCCGATCCGGTGCCCCATGTCCCCTCCGCCCCGCCCCGACCAAGCCGCCCCTGCCGGCGAACGCATCGCGAAGGTGCTGGCGCGCGCCGGGGTCGCCTCGCGCCGCGCGGCAGAGGCGATGATCGCGGAAGGCCGGGTGCAGGTGAACGACCAGCGCATCGACAGCCCGGCGCTGAATGTCACGCCGCAGGATCGCATCCTGGTCGACGGAAAGCCCCTGGCCGCGCCCGAGCCGCCGCGCCTCTGGCTCTATCACAAGCCGCTGGGCCTGGTGACCTCGGCCCGCGACGAGAAGGCCCGCCAGACCGTGTTCGAAACGCTGCCCGAGGGAATGCCGCGGGTGGTTTCGGTGGGCCGGCTGGACATCAATTCCGAAGGTCTGCTGCTGCTGACCAACGACGGGGAGTTGAAGCGCCGGCTGGAACTGCCCTCCACCGGTTGGCTGCGCCGCTACCGGGTGCGCGTGAAGGGCACGCCCGACAACGCGCGGATGGAGCCGCTGCGCCAGGGCCTCACGGTCGAGGGGGAACGCTTCCAGCCCATGCAGGTGACGGTCGACCGCCAGCAAGGCGCGAACGCCTGGCTGACCGTCGGCATCCGCGAGGGCAAGAACCGCGAGGTGCGGCGCGCGATGGAAGCCGTGGGGCTGATCGTCAACCGGCTGATCCGCACGGGCTACGGTCCGTTCAAGCTGGGCGATCTGGCCCCCGGCGCGGTCGAGGAGGTGCGCCCGCGCGTCCTGCGCGACCAGCTCGGCCTCGATATCCCGGCGCCGCCGCCGGCCGAACCCCGCGCCGGGAAAGCAACCGGGACGACCGCCCCGCGCAAACGCCCAAGTCCGGCGCGCGCCGCCGGGCCGGGCCGCGCCGCCGACGCGGGTGCTGAGCCGGCACCGGCGGGGAAATTCCGGTCCTGGGCCACCAAAAGCCACGGAGGCCGCACCGGCGGCAGGGACGACGACACGCGCGACGGCAACAAAGCCACGACGGCACCCGGCGACGGCAAGAAGCCACGCTCGCACGGAACAAAACGCCATCAGGCGGTGACGACACCTCGAAAACCGCGCGAAAGTGGCCCGCGCCGCTAAGGGCGGGCCTTTCAAGGAACCGCTTGCGGGGATATATGTTGAGCCCATGCGGCGCGGCGCGGCATGGCGTCAGCGCCGCCATCCGTTTTCAGGTGGCAGTCAAGGAGGCCGGGGCCAGTGTCGACACAGGGACTGCAGAGAACGTCTTACGCGCTTCTGATCGCGCTGGTTCTCTATGTCTGGATGACGGGGGGCTGAGCATGGCGCGGCGTTTCGGCGGAACCTACAGCCCGGGAGCACGCGGCGGTGCCAAGGCCCCGGTGGCGCCGGCCCGGCGCGCCCCGGTCGGACTGCGCACGAACCTTCTTTTCGTGCTGCCGTTCCTGTTCGCCTTCAGCGCCTTCTTTCGCGACCCGGCGGGCCTGCTGGCCAACCTCGGCGTCTTTGCGCTGCTGCTTCTGTCGGCCTGGCTGACGCGCGAGGGGGTGATCGCGCAGGATGCCTATGACGCGCGCCGCGTCGCCCGCCGTCCGGCGATCCCGCGCAAGATCTTCGGCGCGGCCGCCATGGGCCTCGGGCTGGGGCTGGCGGGACTGGCCGGGGGCGGGCTGGTGAACGCGGTGATCTTTGCGGCGCTGGGGGCGGGACTGCACCTCGCCGCCTTCGGGGCCGACCCGCTGCGCGACAAGGGGCTGGAAGGCGTGGATCAGTTCCAGACCGACCGGGTCGCCCGCGCGGTCGAGGAGGCCGAGAGCCACCTTTCGGCGATGTCCGACGCGGTCCTGCGCGCCCGCGACCGCGGGGTCGAGGAGCGGCTGGCCGAATTCCAGACCCATGTGCGCCAATTGCTGCGCGCGGTGGAAAACGATCCGCGCCGGCTGACCGCGGCGCGGCGCTACATGGGCGTCTATCTGCTGGGCGCGCGGGACGCGACGGTCAAGTTCGCCGACCTCTACGCACGCGAGCGCGATCCAAAGGCGCGCGCGGCCTACCTCTCGCTCCTCGACGATCTGCGGCAGAACTTCACGCTGCGGACCGAAACCCTGCTCGACAGCGACCGACAGGCGCTGGATATCGAGATGGAGGTGCTGCGCGAGCGTCTTGAACGCGAAGGGCTGCGCCCCGTGATCCCCGACGATTCCACCCTTCCCGAGCCTTCCTCCCCTGAAAGGACGACCCGATGACCGAGAACGTACGCCGGCAAGCCGAGGAACTGACCGATGCCATCGAGAAGGCCGCGGGTCTGAAACTGGCCGAGCCGACCGCCGAAGTGATCACGCTCGACAGCGCCGATTCCGGCCAGGTCGAGGCGATCCGCACGCGGATGAGCGAGATCGACATGGGCGAGACCGGGTCGATCATCGGCTTCGGGTCGCGCGCGCAGCTGGAGTTGCAGCAGATCAGCCAGGCGATGCTGGCCGACGTCAAGAACAAGGACGTCGGCCCCGCAGGCGATGCCCTGCGCCAGATGGTCGGCACGATCCGCGGCTTTTCCGTCACCGAACTGGACGCGCGGCGCCAGCGCAGCTGGTGGGAGCGGCTCACCGGCAAGGCGGCGCCGATCGCGAACTTCATCGCCCGGTACGAGGATGTTCAGCAACAGATCGACAAGATCACCGAGACCCTGCTGGGGCATGAAACGGCGCTTCTGAAGGACATCAAGTCGCTCGACCTGCTCTATGAGAAGACGCTGGCCTTCTATCACGAGCTTGCGCTCTACATCGCCGCCGGCGAGGAGAAGCTGAGGGAACTGGACGCCAAGACGATCCCCGCGCGCGAAGCGGCGGTCGACGCCGCGGACGACAACGACAAGATCCTCAGGGCGCAGGAGCTGCGCGACCTGCGCGCCGCCCGCGACGATCTGGAACGGCGGGTCCATGACCTGAAGCTGACGCGGCAGGTCACGATGCAGTCGCTGCCCTCGATCCGGCTGGTGCAGGAAAACGACAAGTCGCTGGTCACCAAGATCAACTCGACCCTGGTCAACACCGTGCCCCTGTGGGAGACGCAGCTTGCCCAGGCGCTGACCATCCAGCGCTCGCGCGATGCGGCGCAGGCGGTGCGCGCGGCCAACGACCTGACCAACGAACTCTTGACCGCCAATGCCGACAACCTGCGCGAGGCCAACCGCGAGGTGCGCGAGGAGATCGAACGCGGCGCCTTCGACATCGAGGCGGTGCAACGCGCCAACGATGCGTTGATCGCCACGATCGAGGACAGCCTGCAGATCGCGGATGCCGGGCGCACCAAGCGTGCCGCGGCCGAGCAGGAGCTGCAGAAGATGGAGGCCGAGCTGCGCGAGTCGCTCGCCGCAGCCAGTGCGCGTGACAGCCGCTGAACGGCCGCGCGCGCGGCAGATCACCGATGGCGCCGCGGTATCGGGGCGCGTTCTGGCCCTTGCCGGGTTCGGCTGGCTCGCCGGCTGCGGCACGCTGGGAATGCCCCCCGCTCCGACCGCCAGCCCGGCGCCGCAACCGGCCGCAGAGGCCTCGCCCGAGGATGCGATATCGGCGGAACTCGCCGCATACTATCGCCGGATCGAGGCCGATCGCCGCGCACGCGGCCTGATGCGAACCGATTCCGGCGCGGACCAGATGGCGCTGTCGGTCGGAAGACTGACCGATATCTATGTCGAGATCGCGCTGCGCGACGAATACCTGCGCACTGCGCGCGGCTTCATCGCGCGCTCGACCGCCGCCCCCCTGCGCCGCTGGGAGGAACCCGTGCGCTTGCGCCTGGAATTCGGCGCCTCCATGTCGGCGGCAAAGCGGGCGAACGACCGGTCCGAGGTCGCTTCTCTGGTCAACCGGATCTCGTCGATCACCCGCCATCCGATGCGATTGTTGCCGCCGGGAGGCAATGACGGCGCCAATTTCCACATCCTCGTGCTCTCGGAAACCGAGCGGCGTGCGATCGCGCCGCGGCTGCGCGCGCTCATCCCCGGGATCGATCCCGCCGCCCTGAGCCTGGTCACCGACATGCCCAGGGAAACCTTCTGCCTCGTGCTCGCTTTCTCGCGGCAAGACGACGACGCCTATTCCGATGCGGTCGCGATCATTCGCGCCGAACACCCCGACCTGACCCGGCTCGCCTGCTACCACGAAGAGATTGCACAAGGTCTGGGGCTCGCCAACGACAGCGTTCTCGCCCGGCCGTCGGTGTTCAACGACAACGAGGAATACGCCTTCCTCACCGCACTGGATACGCTCCTGCTGCGCATCCACTACGATCCGCGACTTCAGCCCGGCATGTCCGAGGCCGAAGCCCGCCCCATCGTGCAACGGATCTCGACGGAACTGATCGGTGGCGAAAGCTGAAACCACGAATGTCCGCGCGGCCCCGACGGCTCGGGAAGCTTGCGACACAGTCGCCTCGGCAAGTGGCAGGCAGCCACACCCGCCCCGCGCGCCGATCCGCATCGTCGAACATCTTGCGCACCGGATCGCAGGGTGCTATGCGCCTCGACTGTCGGGCGGCGGTGCATCGCGGCTTCGACGACGGCGCAAGGCAGAACACCCGCCAGCGCCGAACCTGTGGGGCCGTAGCTCAGTTGGGAGAGCGCGTCGTTCGCAATGACGAGGTCAGGGGTTCGATTCCCCTCGGCTCCACCAAATTCCCGAAGCCTTTCAAGATCAACTGTGGCTGATGCTGGCGACGATGATGGCCCATGCGGACAGGGTTTCGCCTCGGTCAATGCGTGCGCACCGCAGTGTTTCCGCATCCGCGGTTGAGCCACCGCCACCGACTTTCTTTGATCTTGAGGCCGGACAGCAGAAGTCGAAAACTCCGTACGAGAAAGACTTGGGCAAGTGGACAGCTTTAGA
>NZ_JADDJF010000023.1 GCF_017811755.1 Pararhodobacter sp. SW119
ACAAGTTTCAAATCGGCCTCTCAGACCGTGACGACCGGCCCAAACCTGCTCTTCGGCTTCGACAGCATGCCGCAGCGCAGCTTCCGCACGCCCGTCGTTCATGCCGACCGAAGCGGATTCGTAGGCGCACGTGCAAGGAGCGGCCCTTTCTGCCGTTCGCTGCATCTGAGCAAGCCTCGTTCGCATGGGCGGCATCCGCCAACTAGAAGACTCTAAATCTGCGCTGCCGGCAAGCGCGGGGCCGGTGGCGGTTTCGGTGCCGGCGGGTCGGATGGTCAGTCCACGCCGAGGACCTCGCTCAGCATCTCGGCGAAGGCGGGGCGGGCGGTGGCGGCGGCGTTTTCGAGGCGGGGATGCGGGTCGAGCGTGGTCATGAAGGACATGTCCAGCATCGACAGCGTCGACTGGCCGTCCTCCTCGTAGAAGGCCAGGTGGCCGCAGGGCATCATCGCCATCGTGTGCATTCCGGCGGCGACGACGTCGGGGCCGATGGCGGGATAGCAGATCTTCAGGGCGATGACGCTGCCGCCGGCGAGGCCGAATTCGGCGAGGAAGAGCCAGTCGTCCTCGGCCTCGGCGTGGGAGCGGACCATCGCGGCGGCGCCTTCGGGGGGATGGTCGAGTTGGTGGATGATGAAGTGCTCTCCGGGATCGGCGGCCGATGCGCCGGTCGACGCGAGTCCGATCGCGGCGGCGGTAACGAGGGGAAGGGTGGGTGTCTTCATGGCTGATGCTCCTTTTCGTTGGTCTTAGCTGACTGTCCCTGGGAACGGCCCGGCGAAGTCCTGCGTCCGAACGGGCGGCGTTGGACCGGGGCCGGGGGCGCGTCGGGGCGCCTTTGGCGGGGCAGCGGTCATGGGACGATACTGGCGCGATGCCCGCGGCAAAGCTTGGCGATGGCGTGGGGCGGATGTGGTCTTTTCCTGGGGGTGGCGGCCAGCCGGTACCAGCCGGCGGTAGTGCCGCAGGAGGGGTCGGTGGGCGGGAAGGGGCGGTGGAATGGGGCGAGGGTGCTCAAGGTTGAGCAACCTGCCGCTCGGCGGGTGAATCCGTTTCGGAAACGTCAGTTTTGGCCTGAAGATGAAAAACAGAAACGCAAAACACCCGAAACATGAAAAATTTCGACGATTTTCGGGGTCGGGATTTATTGAGGTGCCTTGTGGCACACGAGGCCAACCGCATACAACATATGGTGTAATCGGTTGCAGTGGGTGATCGCAGGGGCGTCTTTCTGCACGCCCCGGCGCGGATAGGGCGAGCCATCGCCATCGACGGCAGCGATCCGATTGGGGCGAGGGGCCCAAGACTCCCCACGATTTCCCCACATCCCGCTCAAGCGTCGTGTCGCGCGTAAAGTCATAATCCCGCCATCCGAAACATCCTATGCAAGGAGCGACGCGATGGCACATACGCAGACCGAACGCACGCAGACCGACCTGCCCCCGATCGGCGGGGATTCGGAGTTCGTCCAGTTCTGGAACGAGGTGCTGGGACCGAAGTTCAACCGCTTCCGGCACATCCTGGTGGGCGGGCTGACCCATCACAGCGAGGCGGTCTTTCCCAAGCTGCCGGTGTACGAGGGCGACCGCGTCGTCGATGTCGGCTGCGGCTGGGGCGACACGGCGATGAAGCTGGCCCGTATCGTCGGGCCGAAAGGATCGGTCGTGGGGATCGATTGCTGCGACATGTTCCTCGATATCGCGCGCGAGGAACTGGCCGAGACCGACCTTGAAAACGTGAACTTCGTGCGCGGCGATGCCGAGGTTTCGCTGCCGCAGAACGCGTTCGACTTTGCCTTCGCGCGCTTCGGCACGATGTTCTTCGCCAATCCCGTCGCGGGGCTGCGGAACATGCGCCGCGCGCTGCGTCCCGGCGGGCGGATGGTGCATATCGTCTGGCGCGACCCCAAGGACAATCCGTGGCTGTCGATGGCCAAGGATGTCGTATTGCGGTTCCTGCCGGCGCCGGGCGAGGATGCGCGCACCTGCGGGCCGGGGCCGTTTTCCATGGCCGACGAGGCGACGGTGCGGCAGATGATGGAGATCGCCGGCTACGAGGATATCGAATTCGAGCGGATTGACGCGCCGGTCCTGGTCGGGCGCAACGTCAAGGACGCGATCGACTTCCAACTGGCCATCGGCCCGGCGGGCGAGGTGTTCCGCGAAGCCGGCGAGGAAGCCGAACGCAAGCGCCCGCAGATCGAAGCGGCGCTGGCCGAGGCGATCGAGCGCGAGCGGCGCGAGGATGAGGGGATCGTGATGCCAAGCTCATCCTGGATGATCTCGGCCCGCAATCCCGCCGGCTGAGGGGCGCGCGACCCCTGCGGCCGCGCTGCCGCCGGGCGGCGCGTGGTACGGCGCACCCGAGCGAAATTTGCATTTCGCGGCGTTTTCCTTGATGATGATGGTGTCGCTGGCCAGCCAGGACGGAACGCGGGCCGGCGTCATGCGCCGGGGCCTTCGCGATCCGGCCGGCTCGGCAGGGCCTCGCACGCCACCGTTGAAGGGGGAGCGATGCCGCAGACGATGACAACATTTGCCTGTTTCGAGATTCCCCGCAGGATGCTGGAAAGGCCTGTCCCGGATGAGGGATCGGACCGGCACCTGATCGAGGGGATTGCGCGCCGGCATGGCGCGGGCGGGACGCGTTGGGCCGACGGCGGCGCGCAGATCGCCTTCGCCACCGGCACCGGGGCGATCCGCTGCGCGTTCGACCTGCTGGCGGTGCTGCCGGTTGCGACCGGGCATGGCGGCATCCGTGGCGGCATCGACATGCCCGTCGATCCGGACGCCCGCGACGAGGGCGCGGCGGTGGCGCAGGCCCTGGCGCGGTGCGCCGAGCCGGGCGAGGTACTGATCTCGGCCACCGCGCGCGCGGCGATAAGCCCGATGCCGGGCGTCGCCTTCGACCCGCGGGGGCCGGTGGAGGCGGCGCCCATGCCCCTTCCGATCGAGGCGTTCCGCGCCCGCCGGATCGAGGTCGCGCCGGCCACCGCCTGCCTGCGCTTCGGCGATTTCACGGTCGATCCGCTGAGGCGCGAGCTGCGGCGCGAGGGCGAACCCGTCCCGCTGGAGCCGCTGACCTTCGATCTGCTGCTTCTGCTGGTGCAGAACCGCGACCGGGTGGTTGCGCGCGACGAGATCTTCGCCAGCCTCTGGGACGGGCGGATCGTTTCGGACACGGCGCTGAGCAGCCAGGTCAAGGCGCTGCGTCAGGCCCTGGGTGACAGCGGCCGCGCGCAGCACACGATCGGCACCGTCCACGGCCGCGGCTTTCGCTTCCTGCGCGCGGTCACGCCGGTCGCGGCAGAGGCCGCGCCGGCACGCCCGGAGCCGCCGCAGGCCTCGGCCCGCCCGCTGATCGGCGTGCTGCCGTTCGAGAACCTGTCGGGCGATGCCAGCGGACGGGTCTTTGCCGACGGCATCACCGAGGACATCCTGAACGCGCTGAGCCGGCATCGCTGGATCGGCGTCGTCGCCCGCAACCCGGCCTTCGCCTTCCGCGATACGCTGGAGCCGCTCGATGCGATTGCGGGGCAGCTGGGCGCCACGCATGTCGTCACCGGCAGCCTGCGCAAGGCCGGCGAACGGGTGCGGATCGGCGCCGAGGCGGTCGAGGTACACGCGATGCGACGCCTCTGGTCGGATACGTTCGAGATCGATATCGCGCAGGTCTTCGAATTCCAGGACGAGATCTGCGGCACCCTCGCCGCGCGGCTGGCGACCGAACTGGGCGTGTCGGAACAGCAGAAGGCGCGCGCCCTGCCGCGCGCGAACCGGGGCGCCTGGGAACTTTATCACCTGGGCATGGCCGAGTTCTACAAGTTCACCGCCGAGAGCAACCGGCGGGCACAGGAATTCCTGCGCATGGCGATCCGCGCCGAGCCCGACTTCGCCGAACCCTACACGCGCCTCGCTTACGCGATCACGCTGAGCATGGTCTATTTCGAGGGCGCGGTGAGCGCGGCACGCCTGGACGACGCGCTGGACCTGGCGCTGCGCGGGCTGGCGCTGGACGACCGCGACGCGCAGGGCCATTTCGCGCTTGGCCGGGTGCGCCTGGCGCGGCAGGAATACGATCTGGCCATCGACGCGCTGGAGCATTCGCTCGACCTCAACCCCTACCTGGCGGTGTCGCATTGCGGGCTGGGCGATTCGCTGGCCTACGAGGGGCGGATCGACGACTCGATCCGGCATTTCGAACGCGCCATCCAGCTGAGCCCGCACGATCCGTTCCGCTGGGCGTTTCATTCCTACCGGTCGCTGGCGCATCTCTTCGGGGCCGAGTTCGAGGCCGCGGCGCGCGCCGCCGGCCGGGCGGTCCAGGTCCCCAACGCGCATTACTCGGCGCATGCGAACCTGCTCGCCGCGCTTGGCCATACCGGCGACAGGCGGCGGATCGAGCGCGCCCGCACCGGCCTGATGCGCGCGAAACCCGACTTCTCGCTGGAGATGGCGCGCGGGCGGCTTTTCTACCTCAAGTCGCGGGCGCAACTCGGCCGCTATATGGAAGGGCTGGCGCGCGCCGGGGTCGCCTGAGCGCCGGGAATTGGGCGGCCGATGTCGTTCCCGGTCGGGACGTTTCAACATTTCAGTTCAGTCTGTTCCGACGTTTCACTACCTGTTCCTCTCGCCCAAGCAGCACGTGGAGCTGCCGGGAGGCCAACCGGCGAAGCTCGGATGCGAGTGCGCGCAGGCGCGCGCGCGGATCGTGTTGGTGCGCCAGTACCGGTGACGGATCGAGAACGTGTCCGCCCGATCACGTCACAGGCACGCTGCCGTGGGGGCGGAAGGTGCTGCAATTCGGCGCTGGCTGCTGCTTTCGCTCGTCGCCGCGCCGGCCGCGCGCCAGCGCCCCGCGGCCGGCTGAGGGGCCCGACCGGGAAAGGCGCGCCGCTCCCGACCGTCTCCTGTCGAACGGCCGTCCGCTGCGGCGGTCGGCGTGGACAGTCCGGGCGACGGGCCAAGGGCGGCGGGGCGGCTCATGCCGATGCGGCGGCTTCGCCGGCGCGCGGTGTCCGATCGACCCGGATCAGTCGGAACTTGCGCCGGTACTCGCCTGGCGTCAGACGCGTGACCTTGCGAAACAGGCGCCGGAACGCCGCCGGCTCCTCGTAGCCAACCTGCCAGCCGATCTCCTCGATCGGTTGGGTGGTCTCTTCCAGCAGCGCCTTGGCCTTCTCGACCCGCAGCCGTTGCAGATAATCGATCGGCGCGTGGCCGGTCGCGCGCGCAAACCGCCGGTTGAAGGTCGCCCGCGCCAGCCCGGTCCGATCGGCAAGTTCGTCGACTGTCAGGCCGAGCCTAACGTCGGCGTCCAGCGCCTCCTGCACTGCCCGGATGACGCCGTCGCCGTGATCGGTCTGCGGCGTGAACGGCATGAACGGCACCTGGCTGGGCGTGTTCCACTGATAGAGCAGGAATTTGCCCAGCGTCTGCGCCGCGCGCGGGCTGACATGGCGCGCGATCACGTAGAGGATCAGATCCTGCCACGAACTGGCCGCGCCGCTCATGACGAATTCGCCGCGCGGCCCGCCGACGATCAGCAACTCCTCCAGCCGCAGGCGCACCTGCGGGAAGTTGCGGCGGAACGTCTCGGCGAAGGCCCAGTGCGTCGTGGTCTCGCGCCCGTCCAGAAGGCCCGTCTCGGCCAGAAGCAGCGCGCCGGCACAGGCGGTACATAGATCGGCACCCTCGGCATGCTGGCGTTGCAGCCAGTCGACGATCTCGGGCTGCTGGCCCTTGACCCACCCTTCTTCGGAGAAGAACATCGAGGGTATGATGACGATATCGGTGCGTGCCACCTCCGCCACGCCGCGGTGCACCTGCAAGGGCAGGCCGCAGGCGCCGGCGAAGATGCCGCGCTCCAGGCCCACGATCTCGACCTGGAACAGGTCCGGCGCCTCGGGTCGCTTTTCACCCAAGATAGACTCGCCCAGCGCCAGCGTCTCGTAAAGGCCGTTGATCGGGGTTCCGGTCGACATGGTCGGCACGGCGAGGATGCTCACGCGCTTCGTGTCGCTGGTGGCCGGCATCGCAGCCTCCGGTGATTAGAATGGACCGTTCGTGCGAAGAACGGCTCTGGCAGGGCGCTTGGCGCATCGCTACCATTTCAAATGCGCGCGGCTGTCGGGTTGCGCACGATGGTTTCGGCCAGTTGGGTTCGGCCCGGGCCCGCGCAGCGCGACGTTGCGTGGCAGGATACAGCAGAACGCCTTTCGCGGCAAATCCGCCATGCAGCAAGGTCGTGCGACGCGCGCGGTGATGCCGCACGCACCCGACGCGAAAAGGAGGAGCACATTTCACGCGCCGAAAACCTGCAAAGCGAATTCGTCGCCTTCTGGAACGACACGCTGGCCACGACATTCGAACGCTATCGCAAGATCCTGATGAGCGGCCTGGCCGAGGAACGGCGCGATGAGGTCGAGGCTGCCCTGCGCGCGGCCCTCGCCCCCTGCCAGCAGGGCGGCGGCATCGTCATGCCGTCCGGCTCCTGGCGCGTCTCGGCCCGCAAGCCTGGCTGACGGGGCGATTTCGCAACGATGCCGCCGCACCCGACGCTTTCGTCAACAAGCAACAGGAGGTACCCATGACACATCAGAAAATGCTCAACCGTCTCTACGCATCGGCCGCCGTGACCGCCCTTGCCCTTGCTGGTCTCACTGGCGGCGCCATGGCCGACAATGACCATGCACATGGCAACGATCACGCCCATGCTCTCACCATTCCTGAAGATGCCGCGGTGCCGCTCTTCGAAGGTCTCGGCGATCATCGCTTCGCGATCAGCACCGTTTCACCCGAGGCGCAGGCGTACTTCGACCAGGGGCTGATCTTTACCTACGGTTTCAACCATTTCGAAGCCGTGCGTTCCTTCGAGGAAGCCGTGCGCCACGACCCCGACTGCGCCATGTGCCACTGGGGCGTCGCGCTCGCCCTCGGGCCGCATATCAATGCGCCGATGGACCCGGCGGCGGCCGAGCCGGCCTTCGCCGCCGCCACCCGCGCCCAGGAACTGGCCGAAAACGCCACCGAGCGCGAGCAGGCCTATATCGCGGCGCTGGCCGAGCGCTACGCCGCTGAGTCGCCGGAGGACCGCAGCGACCTGGACCGCGCCTATGCCGAGGCGATGGGGCGCAATGCCGAGGAGCATCCGAGCGACCTTGACGCCTGGACGCTTTATGCCGAGGCGCTGATGAACCTCGTGCCCTGGGACTACTGGGCCGCTGACGGCAGTCCGCGGCCAGAGACCGAGCGGCTGGTGTCGGCGCTGGAGCGGGTGCTGGCGCGCGATCCCCGCCACGCCGGCGCGGCGCATCTCTACATCCACGTGATGGAGAACTCGCCCACGCCCGAAGCCGCCGAGGCCGCGGCCGACACCCTGCGCGATCTGGACATCCAGATCGGGCACATGATCCACATGCCATCGCATATCTATGCGCGGATCGGGCGCTGGCACGACGCCTCGCGCGCCAACGAGGCGGCGGTCGCCGCCGACGAGACCTACCTTTCGGCCTACGATGTAGAGGGGTTGGTGCCGGTTCTCTATCATCCGCACAACTACCACTTCCTGGCCTGGACCGCCTCGGTCGAGGGGCATCACGACCGCGCGCGCAGCGCGGCCGAGGCGTTGCTCGCCGCCGCGCCGACGGGTTTGGCAGCCGAGGTGCCGTTCCTGCAAAACTTCCTCGTCGCGCCGGTGCTGGTCGAGGTGCGCTTCGCGGACTGGGACGCGGTCATGGCAACGGATCCGCCGGCCGACCTGGCCTTTGTCACGCAGCTGCACGGCTTCGCCCGCGGGATGGCGCATGCCGCGCGGGGTGATCTTGATGCGGCCCGCGACAAGGCCGGGGCACTTGCCGACTTCGCCGCATCGGACGAAGCGGCGGCGATGGATATGCCCGAGGCCTTCTTTCCCGCGCACACGATCCTGCGAGTTGCGGACAGAACGCTTGCGGGCGAGATCGCGCTGGCCGAAGGCGATCCCCAGACCGCCGTCGATCATTTCCGACAGGCAGTCGAGCTGCAAGACGCGCTGCCCTACATGGAGCCACCCTACTGGTTCAATTCGGCACGCCTGAATCTGGGCCGGGCGCACCTGGTGGCCGATCAGCCGGCGGAGGCGGCGGCCGTCTTCCAGGCCGATCTGGATGAGTATCCCGAAAATGGCTGGGCGCTTCATGGGCTGACTGCCAGCCTGAAGGCGCAAGGCAAGCATGAGGCGGCCGAGGGCGCGGCCGCGAGGTTCCAAGCGGCTTGGCACAACGCTGGCACCGACCTTGAAACCCTGCACCGCGCCTGGTGATGCTAAGCGTGGCAGCGGCGCCCTCGGGTGCGCCGCTGCCGCTGACCGGCCGCCTTCGTCTCGGAAGGCGAGATCGACGTGTCATGTAGAGCCAATTTCATGCGATCAAACGGCGGCGGATCGCCGAACGCTTCGCTGCACGCGCAAAGCGAGCCATCTCGCAGCGGGGGGTCTGCCTTATAGCGGCCGGGGTTGCGGCGTGGGCAAGGAAACTGCTCACGATGTCTCAGGCAAGCGCAATCAAGATGGTGGGGGAATGGGCGGGGGCCTTCAAGGCACGCCCGGCAAGCCATTGATTTTAGAGGTATATTTAAGCATATTGGTGCCCAGGAGAGGACTCGAACCTCCACGCCCGTGAGGGCACTAGCACCTGAAGCTAGCGCGTCTACCAGTTCCGCCACCTGGGCAGGTTGCGTGCAGGCTGGTTACCCGGGGCTCCAAGAGGTGTCAACTGGGGAAAGATCGTCGAGAGAAGAATCGTGCGCTGCGTGCGCTCTCCTCGGATCGAACACCGCTTTCCTGCATGAGCGGTCCAGGGTGAACGGACTTGTCTGACCGAGGGGCGGCAGGTATGGGAGACAGACGGCACGGAGGGCGGCATGACCGGTTTGATCACGATTCTGGGCGGTTCGGGATTTGTTGGGCGCTACATCGCTCGGCGCATGGCGAAAGCGGGCTGGCGCGTCAGGGTTGCCACGCGGCGCCCGAACGAGGCGATGTTCGTGCGAACCTATGGCGTTGTCGGGCAGGTCGAACCGATGCTCTGCAACATCCGTGATGACGCGTCGGTCCGCGCGGCGGTCGAAGGGGCGGATGCGGTGGTGAACTGCGTCGGTATCCTGAACGAAACCGGTAAGAACCGCTTTGCATCGGTACAGGTGGAGGGCGCACAACGGGTCGCGCGGATGGCCGCCGAGGCCGGCGCCCTACATTTCGTCCAGATCTCGGCGATCGGGGCGGATGCGGCATCCGAAAGCGCTTATGCGCGCACCAAGGCGGCGGGCGAAGAGGCGGTGCGCAAGGGGTTTCCCGGTGCGGTCATCCTGCGTCCATCGATTATCTTCGGGCCCGAGGATCAGTTCTTCAACCGCTTCGCCAGGATGGCGCGTTTCTCACCCTTCCTGCCGATCGCGGGGGGCAAAACGCGCTTCCAGCCGGTCTATGTCGACGACGTCGCAAAGGCGGCGTCATTGGCCGCCCAGGGCGGTGCCGAGCCGGGCATCTATGAACTGGGCGGCCCCGACGTGCGCAGCTTCCGGGAACTGATGGAGATCCTTCTGGGGCAGATCCGGCGCAAGCGCGTGATCGTGACCCTGCCGTGGTTTGCCGCGCGATTTGCGGCCTGGGCCTTCGATCTGCTGCAAACCGTCAGCGTGGGTCTCTTCACGAACAACCAGTTGACGCGCGACCAACTCAAGCAGCTTCGCCGCGACAACGTGGTGAGCGAGGATGCGAAAGGTTTTGCAGAACTGGGCATCGCACCCGTTCCGATGGAACTGATCCTGCCCGGCTATTTGTGGCCGTACCGGCCGATCGGTCAATACGAGGACATCCGCGACTCTGCCGGGAACCTGCGCCGTCAGGAGTAGGCGATCGCCAGCAGGACCACGCCCAGGATCACGCGATAGACCACGTATGGCGTGAAGCTGACGAAGCGCAGAAGCTTCATCATCGTCGCGAGTGCAACATAGGCGGCGATGAATGCAAAGGCTCCGCCGATCAGAGAGTTGGCAAGCAACGTGGTGGTGTCGAGTTCGGCGTTGCGCAGTTGCATGGCGATATGCGCGCCAGTGGCCAGTGTGATCGGGATCGACATCAGCAGCGCGATCTTTGCCGCCGAATGCCGGTCGAAGCCCAGAATGCGACCAGCCGTCATGGTGATGCCGGAGCGCGAGACCCCCGGCACCAGCGCGACCGCCTGCCATAGTCCCATGAGGACCGCGTCGCGCACGCTCCATTCCTCGGCGCGGCGAACTTCGGGCGCGTAGCGGTGTGCAATGTACAGCAGAACGCCGAAAACGATCATCATCCAGCCGATGATTGTGACGTTTCGCAGATGCTCGATCCAGCCGGTGATCGACAGGAGCGCCCCGAGAAGGAGCGCTGGCAGGGTTGCGACGGCCAGACCGAAGGCGAGGCGAGCCTCGTAACTTTCCAGCCGGCCGCGAAGGGCGGGGGCAATGCCCTTGAGGGCTTGGGCGACATCCTGCCGGAAATAGAGCACCACGGCGAGGATCGAGCCCAGGTGGACGGCGACGTCCAGCGCAAGAGCCTCGGCCGAGGGACCGCCGAGTTCGTGCAGAAGTACGAGATGAGCCGAGGACGAGATCGGCAGAAACTCGGTGATTCCCTGTACGACAGCCAGAATCAGGAGGTTGAAGAGGGTCATGAGAATGCCTGTAAGGGGATCCGGCGCACCATAGCGGCCTGATCGGAAAGCGAAACCCAAGAATTAGGTAATTGTACGTGACCCTTTTACTATGTCCTGCGCCGAATTTTCGCCGCCAAGGCGCGAATTTCAGGCATATAGGTAACCTATACTGACTTTTATTGCTGTTTGGAGGGTGGTATGGGCGGGGGGTTCGGCGGTGGAAAGGGTTGGGGATGGTTGGGCAGCGTATGTTGAAGTTCGTGACCGTGGGCAAGGAGACGCCGGAGAAGCGGCGGGCGGCGGAGCGGGCGCAGGATTTTGGCGAGATCTATCGCGAGTATGCGCGCGAGAAGGCGGCGGAGCAGGCCGGGCGGTGCAGCCAGTGCGGCGTGCCCTATTGCCAGACGCATTGCCCCTTGCACAACAACATCCCCGACTGGCTGATGCTGACCGCGCAGGGGCGGCTGCAGGAAGCGTATGAGTTGAGCCAGTCCACCAATACCTTCCCCGAGATCTGCGGCCGGATCTGCCCGCAGGACCGGCTGTGCGAGGGCAATTGCGTGATCGAGATGTCGGGCCATGGCACGGTGACCATCGGCGCGATCGAGAAGTACCTGACCGACACCGCGTTCGAGGAAGGCTGGGTGCGTGCCATCCGCCCGGCCGAGGAACTGGACCAGTCGGTGGGCATCATCGGCGCGGGGCCCGGCGGGCTGGCCGCGGCGGAACGGCTGCGCCGCGCCGGCGTGCAGGTCACGGTCTACGACCGCTACGACCGCGCCGGCGGGCTGATGACCTATGGCATCCCCGGCTTCAAGCTGGAGAAGCCGGTGGTCATGCAGCGCATCGAGCAGCTGCAGGACGGCGGCGTAGATTTCGTGCTGAACTGCAACGTCGGCGAGGATATCAGCTTTGCCGCCATCCGCGGCCAGCACGACGCGGTGATCATCGCCACCGGCGTCTACAAGAGCCGCGAACTGGGCGGGCCGGGCGCGGACCTGCCGGGGATCGTGCGGGCAATCGATTACCTGACGGCGTCGAACCGGCACGGGTTCGGCGACGAGGTGCCCGAATTCGACACCGGCGAGTTGAACGCCGACGGCAAGCGCGTGGTCGTCATCGGCGGCGGCGACACGGCGATGGATTGCGTGCGCACGGCGGTGCGGCAGGGCGCGACGAGCGTCAAATGCCTCTATCGTCGCGACCGCGAGAACATGCCCGGCAGCCAGCGCGAGGTGGCGAATGCCGAGGAGGAGGGCGTCGAGTTCGTCTGGCTGTCCACCCCCGACGGGTTCGAGGGCGCGGACGCCGTGCGCGGCGTGCGGGTGCAGAAGATGCGTCTGGGCACGCCCGACCTGACCGGCCGCCGCGCGCCGGAACCGATCGAGGGCGATATCGTCACCGAACCCGCGGACCTGGTCATCAAGGCGCTGGGGTTCGAGCCCGAGGATCTGCCGACGCTCTGGGGTGAGAAGCAGCTGCCGGTGACGCGCTGGGGCACCGTGCGCACCGATTTCGCCACCCATTCGACCGCCATGCCGGGGGTCTATGCGGTGGGCGATATCGTGCGCGGCGCGAGCCTGGTGGTCTGGGCGATCCGCGACGGGCGCGAGGCGGCGGATGCGATCCTGGCGGAACTGGCGGATGCGCCGGCGGTGGCGGCGGAGTAGCGGCGGCATGGGCCGGTCCCCTGCCCCATTTCGACCCCGGCGGCGCGCGGTAAGCGAGGCTGCCGACCGGGACAGAGGGTGCCGGAATGTGGCTGGCAGGCGTATGGCAAGCGTATGGCAAGCGTATGGCAGCAGCGGACGCTTGACGGAATTTGGCGCAACGCATGGGTCAGCATCGCTGACCCATCGGGCGCATGCGACGCGGGAGGGCGCGCGATGACGGAACGGACGGGCGGATGCCTTTGCGGCGCGGTGCGCTACACGATCACAACCGAAAAGACGGGCCTTGGCGGCTGTTCCTGCGAACAATGCCGACGGCATACCGGCAGCCTGCTGGTGTCGCTTGACGCACCGGGCGAGGCGATCAGATTCGTAGCCGGGGAACCGGCGGTCTATACCTCGTCTTCCTGGGCGGAGCGCGGCTTCTGCCGCGACTGCGGCTCGACGCTGTTCTACCGGGTGACGGCGGGGAAGATGGCGGGCTGGACGGCGATGGCGGCCGGCACGCTCGACACGCTCGAGGGGCTGAGCCTGGAAAACGAGGTCTTCGCGGACGGGACCGCCGGGGCCTACCTTCTGGCCGGCGCGCACGAGCGGCTGACCGGAGAAGAGACGATGAAGAAGTATGGCGCGGGAGCATGAGCATGGACGGGTTTGACAAGGACTGGGTGCGGACCGAGGAAGCCCACCGCGCGCGCATCGCGGCCGAGGGGCTTTACCGCGTCGAGGACGAGCATTCCTCCTGCGGGGTCGGGCTGGTGGTGGCGCTGGACGGCAAGCCCCGGCGCGAGGTGGTCATTGCCGGGATCGAGGCGCTGAAGGCGGTCTGGCACCGCGGCGCGGTCGATGCCGACGGCAAGACCGGCGACGGCGCCGGCATCCATGTGCAGATCCCCGTCGCGTTCTTTCACGACCAGATCCGCCGCACCGGGCACGAGCCGGACGCGAAGGCGCATGTCGCCGTGGGCCAGGTGTTTCTGCCGCGCACCGATTTCGGCGCGCAGGAGCGGTGCCGGACCATCGTGGAATCCGAAGTGCTGCGCATGGGGCACGCGATCTACGGCTGGCGGCACGTGCCGGTCGAGACGACGGTGCTGGGCGAGAAGGCCAACGCCACCCGCCCCGAGATCGAGCAGATCCTGATCCGCGACGGCAAGGCGATGGACGAGGAAGCCTTCGAGCGCGAGCTTTACGTCATTCGCCGCCGGATCGAGAAGGCCGCCGCCGCGGCGCAGATCCAGGGGCTTTACCTGTGCTCATTGTCCTGCCGGTCGGTGATCTACAAGGGCATGATGCTGGCCGAGCAGGTGGCCGAGTTCTATCCCGACCTGAAGGACGAACGCTTTGAGTCGGCCTTCGCCATCTATCACCAGCGCTACAGCACCAACACCTTCCCGCAATGGTGGCTGGCGCAGCCCTTTCGCATGCTGGCCCATAACGGCGAGATCAACACGCTGAAGGGCAACCTGAACTGGATGCGCAGCCACGAGATCCGCATGGCGTCGAACACGTTCGGCGAGATGGCCGAAGACATCAAGCCGATCGTCCCCGAGGGGGCGTCGGATTCGGGCGCGCTGGATGCGGTCTTCGAGATGCTGGTGCGCGCCGGGCGCAGCGCGCCGATGGCCAAGACCATGCTGATCCCCGAGGCCTGGTCGAAGCAGGCGGTGGAACTGCCGCAGCCCTGGATCGACATGTACGCCTATTGCAACGCGGTGATGGAGCCCTGGGACGGGCCGGCGGCGCTGGCCATGACCGACGGGCGCTGGGTCTGCGGGGGGCTGGACCGCAACGGGCTGCGCCCGATGCGCTATGTGGTCACCGGCGACGGGCTGCTGATCGCCGGGTCCGAGGCCGGGATGGTCACGGTCGAGGAGAACACGGTACGCGAGAAGGGCGCGCTGGGGCCGGGGCAGATGATCGCCGTCGACATGAAGGACGGCAAGCTGTTTCACGATGCCGAGATCAAGGACCGGCTGGCCGCCGCGCAACCCTTCGGCGAATGGATCGAGAAGATCGTCGACCTGAACAGCCTGCTGCGCGACTTGCCCGAGGCTGCGCTGCACGAAGGCGAGGACCTGCGCCGCCGCCAGATCGCCGCTGGCTACTCGCTGGAGGAGATCGAGCAGGTGCTGGTGCCGATGGCCGAGGACGGCAAGGAGATGATCGCCTCGATGGGCGACGACACGCCGGCCGCGGTGCTGAGCAAGGTCTACCGGCCGCTGAGCCATTACTTCCGCCAGAACTTCAGCCAGGTCACCAACCCGCCGATCGACAGCCTGCGCGAGGCGCGGGTGATGAGCCTGAAGACGCGGTTCGGCAACCTCAAGAACGTGCTCGACGAAAGCTCCACCCAGACCGAGATCCTGGTGCTGGAAAGCCCGTTCATCGCCAACGAGGAATTCCGCGTGATGGCCGAGGAATTCGGCGACGCGCTGGTGCGGATCGACTGCACCTTTCCGCGCGGGGCGGGCGACGACGCGCTGCGCGCCGGGCTGGAACGCATCCGCCACGAGGCCGAGGACGCGGTGCGTTCGGGCGCCGGGCATATCGTGCTGACCGACGAGGGCCAGGGCCGCGACCGGGTGGCGATGCCGATGATCCTGACCACCAGCGCGGTGCATTCCTGGCTGACGCGGCGGGGCCTCAGGACCTTCTGCTCGCTCAACCTGCGGGTGGCCGAATGCATCGACCCGCATTACTTCGCCGTGCTGATCGGCTGCGGTGCTACGACGGTCAACGCGTACCTTGCGCAGGACACCATCGCCGACCGGCTGCGGCGCGGGCTGATCGACGGCAACCTGACCGACGCGATGCGCCGCTACCGCGACGCGATCGACGCGGGGCTGCTGAAGATCATGTCGAAGATGGGGATCTCGGTGATCTCCTCCTACCGGGGCGGGCTGAACTTCGAGGCCGTGGGCCTGAGCCGCGCCATGGTCGCCGAGTATTTCCCCGGCATGCAGAGCCGCATCTCGGGCATCGGGCTGGCCGGGCTGCAGCGCAAGGCCGAGGAGATTCACGCCACCGGATGGCGGGGCGACGCCGGCGTGCTGCCGGTGGGCGGGTTCTACAAGGCGCGGCGCTCGGGCGAGAAGCACGCCTGGGAGGCGCAGACCATGCACCTGCTGCAATCGGCCTGCGACCGGGCGAGCTATGACCTGTGGCGCAAGTATTCGACCGCGCTGCAGGCCAACCCGCCGATCCATATCCGCGACCTTCTGGACTTCAAGCCGCTGGGCCGGTCGATCCCGATCGAGGAGGTGGAGTCGATCACCGCGATCCGCAAGCGGTTCGTGACGCCGGGCATGTCGCTGGGCGCGCTGTCGCCCGAGGCGCACATGACGCTGAACATCGCCATGAACCGGATCGGCGCGAAATCCGATTCCGGCGAGGGCGGCGAGGACCCGGCGCATCACCACCCGCTGGCCAATGGCGACAATCCGTCGGCCAAGATCAAGCAGGTGGCCTCGGGCCGGTTCGGCGTGACCGCCGAATACCTGAACGCCTGCGAGGAGCTAGAGATCAAGGTCGCCCAGGGCGCCAAGCCCGGCGAGGGCGGGCAGATCCCGGGGATGAAGGTCACCAAGCTGATCGCCAAGCTGCGCCACGCGACGCCGGGCGTGGCACTGATCAGCCCGCCGCCGCATCACGACATTTACTCGATCGAGGATCTGGCGCAGCTGATCTACGACCTCAAGCAGATCAACCCGCGCGCCAAGGTGACGGTGAAGCTGGTGGCGTCCTCGGGCGTCGGCACGATCGCGGCGGGGGTGGCCAAGGCCAAGGCCGACGTGATCCTGATCTCGGGGCACAATGGCGGCACCGGCGCGTCGCCCGGCACCTCGATCAAGTACGCCGGCCTGCCGTGGGAGATGGGCCTGACCGAGGCGCATCAGGTGCTGGCGATGAACAACCTGCGCGAGCGGGTGACGCTGCGCACCGATGGCGGCCTGCGGACGGGCCGCGACATCGTCATGGCGGCCATGATGGGGGCCGAGGAATACGGCATCGGCACCGCCGCGCTGATCGCCATGGGCTGCATCATGGTGCGCCAGTGCCAGTCGAACACCTGCCCCGTCGGCGTCTGCACGCAGGACGAGGCGCTGCGCGCCAAGTTCACCGGGTCCGCCGACAAGGTCGTGAACCTGATCACCTTCTACGCGCAGGAGGTGCGCGAGATCCTGGCCCAGCTTGGCGCGCGGTCGCTCGACCAGGTGATCGGGCGGGCGGATCTGCTGACGCAGGTCAGCCGTGGCTCGGCGCATCTGGACGATCTGGACCTGAACCCGCTGCTGATCACCGTCGATGGCGCCGACCGCATCCGCTACGACCGCGACAAGCCGCGCAACGCCGTGCCCGACACGCTGGATGCCGAGATCATCCGCGATGCCGCGCGGTTCTTCGAGGATGGCGAGAAGATGCAGCTGAGCTACGCCGTGCGCAACACGCATCGCACGGTGGGCACGCGGGCGTCGTCGCATATCGTGCGCCGGTTCGGGATGCGCAACGAGTTGCAGGCCGACCATCTGACGGTGAAACTGGCTGGCAATGCCGGGCAGTCGCTGGGCGCCTTTGCCGTGCGGGGGCTGAAGCTGGAGGTGTTCGGCGATGCCAACGACTATGTCGGCAAGGGGCTGTCGGGCGGCACGATCGTGGTGCGGCCGCGCATGACCTCGCCGCTGGTGGCGCATGAGAACACGATCATCGGCAACACGGTGCTCTACGGCGCGACCGCGGGGCAACTGTTCGCCGCGGGGCGGACGGGCGAGCGCTTCGCGGTGCGCAATTCCGGTGCCGAGGTCGTGGTCGAGGGCTGCGGGTCGAACGGCTGCGAGTACATGACCGGGGGCGTCGCCGTGATCCTGGGGTCGATCGGCGCCAATTTCGGCGCCGGGATGACCGGCGGCATGGCCTATCTCTATGACCCCGAGGGGCTGTCGGCGCCGCTGATCAACATGGACTCGCTGCTCACCTGCAAGGTGACGGTCACGCACTGGGAGGCCCAGCTGAAAGGCCTGATCGAGCGCCACGCCACCGAGACCGGCAGCACCCGCGCCGCCGAGATCCTGCGCCGCTGGGACAGCGAGAAGGACCATTTCCTGCAGGTCTGCCCGAAGGAGATGCTGACCCACCTGTCCCACCCGCTGGTCGTGGAGCCCGCCGCGATGCCCGCGGAGTAGAGCGCCGGGGGGCTTGGACAAACGAAACCGCCGGGCATTGGGGCAGCCGATGCCCGGCGGATAGGCAGGGTGCGCAAATTTGGGCGGGGCGCGCAAATTGCGCACTGACCCATAAGCCCATGAAGTAATTTGTAAATCGTGTAAATCGAAACGGATTCTTTACGTTTCCGCTTGGCCGGTCTGGCTGATGCGCGGCCCTTCAGGAACCCGCTCGATCCCCAAGGCCTGATAAACGAAAACGGCCCCGGCAAGTGCCGGGGCCGTCACCAAATTCGATCTTGCGCCTGCGCGGTCAGGCCGCCTTGTCCCGGCGACGGCGCGCCACGACACCGATACCACCCAGACCCATCATGCCGAGCATCAGCAGCCCCGTTGCGGGCAGTGGGATTGCCGTGGTGACGAGATTCTGACTAAGGCGATTTCCGTCGCTATCCACGGCACTTTCAAGGAAGGTGAGATTGTATGACACTGGCCCATCATTTATCCTTGCAAGCGCACTCGTCAGATATGCTTCCGCGTTTAAGATGGCTGTAGCAGAACCCGACGTTATTTTCAGCTGATTAGTATTGGTTCCGACGTTCGCGAACATTCCAGCAATGTTGCCGTCCAGCAGCGCAGCGTTGTTATACACGGCTCCCCAGAGCGCGATCTGGAATCCCGCTTGGACGTTGTTTGTCAGAGTGCTTTCAACCGTGGAGTAGTTGGCGGCGAAAACCGCTCTAACGGCGTTCTTCTGATCACTGCTGAGCGTATGCCCGTTTGCGTATGGGTTCGTGTTATTTACCGAGTAGCTTGCGGGACTTTGTAGGGTAGCGCCAAGGTCAAGGCACCACGCGACGAAGCTGCTCAGATAGTCGGGCGCTGCCGGATCGGTGGAGGTCATATTAAAACCGAACGCCCCGATATTGCCGGAGGTCATGTTGGTTTGGACCGTACCGCTAGCAGTACCACCTGTGTAGTTTAGAGTAAATGTCGATGCAAAGGCGCCGGTCCCGAGCGCCGAAACGGCGGTGGCCAAGGCGAGTGTGCGAATATGTTTCATGACCCTCTCAACTTTGTTTTTTTTACACGTGCCTGTGAGCGTTCCGTGAGGCGCATTGCCGGGTCAAGGAAAAATTCACGATTTGTCAATCATTTCCGCGCTGGTGCGATCACGGGTTGACGGGGGCTGCGGCGAGTTCAACCGAGCCGTGCGAATTGTAGCGGGCGTCTGGCGCATGAGCGGCGGATCGGCGTTGCCGCCCGGCGCGCGAATCGACGCGGGGTCGGCGCTCAGACCGGCGGGAGATGCGCGTGGAGCCCGGCGCGGACGGCGGCCTCGCAGGTGCGGGCGAGGGCCTTGCGGTCGGCGGTCTCGGCGACCGGGACCTGGGGGTGGAAGGTGACCTCGACCCGACCCTGCGGCGCCTGCGCCAGCACGCGCAGCAGGTGGCCGCCAAAATCCATCGCGCCCCACCAGCCGTAGAAGCGCGGGTCCTCACCGGGCGGGGCGGTGTAGGCGAGGCTGACCGGCTGGATCGACAGGATCGCGTCCAGCCCGTGGGTGAAGAAGGCGGCGAAGAGCGTGGGCTTGAAGTCCAGCACGCGGCGGCCGTCGGTGCTGGTCCCCTCGGGGAAGAAGGCGAGGTGGTGGCCGGCGCGCAGGCGGGCCTCGAACACCTCCTTCTGCTGGCGGGCGTCGCGGGCGTTGCGGGTGATGAAGACCGTGCCCGTGGCGCGCGCCAGCCAGCCGATGCCGGGCCAGCCCGCGACCTCGGACTTCGACACGAAGCAGACGCGGGCCAGCGCGTTGAGCGCGAAGATGTCGAGCCAGCTGCAATGGTTGGCGACGATGGCGCCCCGCCGGCGCATGGGGGTCCCGTGACGGACGAGGCGGATGCCCATGACCGGAAAGACCGCGCGGCAGACGGCCTGGGTGACGAAGGGCGTGAACGGCCGGCGCAGCCCGAAGACCGAACGCTCGATCAGCCGAAGGGTCAGGAGCAGGACCAGCCCGCCGAAGACGACGCCCGCCATCAGCGGTAGCCGCCAGGCGATCATCGCCCAGCCCAGGGGGCCGATGGCGACCCGCGGCGCCTCGCCCTCGGGCGAGGTCCAGGTCGGGTCAGGCGCGGGGCGCCTTTCGGGCGTAGAAATCAAGGTGCTTTTCCGACATGGCCGATGTGTCCATGATCAGGCAGACATCGGTGGTGTTGAAGGCGCGGTCGACGAACGCCCCCTCGCCCACGAAGCCGCCCAGCCGCAGATAGGCGCGGATGAGCGGCGGGATCGCGGCCAGCGCGGCCTGCCGGTCGATCGCTTCGGGCGGGATCAGGTCCATCGGCTGGAAATGCTGCGGCAGCGCGCGCACGCGCAGCGCCGGGGGCGCACGATGGGCCACGGACAGATAGCTGAGCGCCATCGCATGCTGCGTCACATCGATACCGGGGAAGGAGGCGACGCCGAACATGATCTGGATCCCGCGCGACAGCACGTAGTCGGCCAGCCCGTTCCACAGATGCAGCATCGCCGCCCCGCGACGATGATCGCGGTGCACGCAGGAGCGGCCAAGCTCCACTAGCTTGCGGCCGCTCTGGCGCAGGGGGGCGAGGTCGTATTCGGAATCGCAATAAAAGCGGCCGAGCGCCCGCGCCCGGTCGCAGGGCAGAAGCCGGTAGACGCCGATCACATGCTCGTGCGTGGCGGGGTCCCGGGTCCGGTCGATCAGCAGGAGGTGGTCGAAGAACGGGTCCAGTTCGTCCCGCTCGAACCGGTTGAGGTGATCGACCATGTCGCCACCCGCGCCCATCTCCTCGACGAAGACGGCGTAGCGCAGGCGCTGCGCCCCGAGTATGTCGTCGTCGCAGCGCGCCAGGCGGACATCGAAACCGGGTGCCCTGCGCTGAAGCTGCGGTTGGGTGGCTTCCTCGATCATCGGGTCTTTCGTGTCCTCCGACTTCTGGCCTAGGCCACCTTGATGAGCGTTTCAAGACAATCCGGCGCGAGGCGGGCGCGGACACCTTGTGCCCCCGAAGCCACGGCGGGCGACCCGGCGAAGAAAAAACCTGTTGACGCAACCCTAGGTAGAGTTATGCTGGGCCCATGTCGAGATCATCGGCCGGCATCGGGAACCCATTCAAGGCGCACATGGCGGGTATCCAGAACCAGCTTGCCCATCTCCTCGAAATTCACGGTGACGTGCGTGCCGATGAAGGATTGTACCTGTCCCAGTCCCCACTCCGGTCTTTCGGGGTGACGCACCAACATTCCAGGTTGTAAGAGTGATGACATACCCGTACCCCCCGCCCCGTCATGAGGCCATGTCGCAAAACCCGCACGATCTTGCCGCGTTGCTCGGCTCGCGCATCTGCCACGATCTTATCAACCCTCTGGGGGCGATCGGCAACGGTGTCGAGCTTTTGCGCATGACGCTGCCCGCCTCGCCCGAACTGGACCTGATCGCCGACAGCGTCGCCCATGCGCAGGCGCGGATCCGCATGTTCCGCATCGCCTTCGGCACGGTGCGCGAGGAGCAGCGGATCAGCGGGCGCGAGATCGGATCGATCCTGGAGGGGCTCGGCAAGGGCGGCAAGCTGCGCTTTGCGTGGTCGCTGCCAATCGAAGTGTCGCGGCAGGAAGCGAAACTGCTGCTGCTGCTGGTCCAGTGCTGCGAGAATGCGATGCCCTGGGGCGGCGTCCTGTCGATCGCCCACGAGGGCGTGGAATGGCAGCTTTCCGGCCAGGCGAGCCGGCTGAAAATCGACCCGGCGCTGTGGGACGGATTGCCGCAGGGCGAGCCCCCGGCGAACCCCTCGCCCGCCGAGGTCCATTTCGCCCTGGTGCCGCAGATGCTGTCGGATACCGGGCGTCAGCTGACGATGCAGCTTGAAGACGAGTTGCTGCAACTCAGCTTCTGACCGTCCCGTCGCCGCTGACCAGGTACTTGAAGCTGGTCAACTGGACCGCCCCCACCGGGCCCCGCGCGTGCAGCTTGCCCGTGGCGATGCCGATCTCGGCGCCCATGCCGAACTCGCCGCCGTCGGCGAACTGGGTCGAGGCATTGTGCATGACGATGGCGCTGTCCACCCGTTCGAAGAACCGCGCGGCGGTGGCCGCATCCTCGGTCAGGATCGCGTCGGTATGCTGCGAGCCGTAGTGGCGGATATGGGCGATGGCGGCGTCGACATCATCGACCACCGCCGCGGCGATGATGCTGTCGAGGTATTCGCGCCCGAAATCGTCGGGTGATGCCGGCACCACGCCCGGCAGATGCCGAAGCCCCTCGCCGGCGCGCACCTCCACCCTGGCGGCGACCAGATCGGCGATCACCTCGGCGCCCAGGCCATCGAGCAGGTCGCGGTGGATCAGCAGGCATTCGGCCGCCCCGCAGATGCCGGTGCGCCGGGTCTTGGCGTTCAGCACCACGCGGCGCGCCTTTTCGGGGTCGGCGGCGCGGTCCAGATAGATATGGCAGATGCCCTCCAGATGCGCGAAGACCGGCACCCGCGCCTCGGCCTGAACCAGGCCGACCAGCCCCTTGCCGCCGCGCGGCACGATGACGTCGATATGCTCGACCATGCGCAGCATCATTGAGACCGCCGCCCGGTCGCGGGTCGGGACCAGCTGGATCGCCGCCTCGGGCAAGCCCGCGGCCGTCAGCCCGGCGACCATGGCGGCGTGGATCGCGCGCGAGGAATGGAAGCTTTCCGACCCGCCGCGCAGGATCACCGCGTTGCCCGCCTTCAGGCACAGCGCGCCGGCATCGGCGGTGACATTCGGGCGGCTTTCATAGATCACGCCGACGACGCCCAGGGGCGTGCGCACCCGCCGGATCGTCAGGCCCGAGGGCCGCGTCCACTCGTCCATCACCGCGCCGACCGGATCCTCCTGCGCCGCCACCGCCCGAAGCCCGTCGCAGATCGCCCGCACCCGCGCCGCGTCGAGCGCCAGCCGGTCCATCATAGCCGCCGACAGGCCCTTTTCGCGCCCGGCCTCCAGGTCGCGGGCATTGGCGGCGATCACCGCCGCGCTGTCGGCGTCGAGCGCGTCGGCCGCCGCCTCCAGCGCCGCGCGGCGCTGATCGGCCGGGGCGAAGGCCAGTTCCGCCGCCGCCGCGCGCGCCCGCGCGCCGATCCCGGCCATCAGCGTCGCGACATCGGTCGTCCCCTCCGCGATGTTCATTCCGCCTCTCCCCTTCATCTGTCCCCAAGTATCCCGGGGGTGAGCCCCGCGCCAGCGGGGCGAGGGGGCAGCGCCCCCTTGCCTTCTAGATCGCCATGTCGTCGCGATGCACCAGCGCCGCGCGCCCCGGATAGCCCAGAAGCGCCGCGATCTCGGTCGACTTCCGGCCCCGGATCGCCTGCGCCTCCTCGGCGGTGTAGCGGACCAGACCGGTGCCCAGCAGCGCGCCGTCGGGTCCGGCGATCGCCACCGCCTCGCCGCGCCCGAAGCGGCCTTCGACCGCGGTGACGCCGGCCGGCAGAAGCGACTTGCCCGAATCCAGCGCCTGCGCGGCGCCCGCGTCGACCCGGATCGTGCCGCGCGGCTTCATCGCGGCGATCCAGCGCTTGCGCGCGGTCTGCGGGTCGCCCTGCGGCGCGAACCAGGTGCAGGGCGCGCCGGCCTCGATCGCCGCCAGCGGCCGGGCGACGCTGCCCTGCCCGATGACCATGGCGCAGCCCCCCGCCGTCGCGGTGCGCGCGGCCATGATCTTGGTGCGCATGCCGCCCTTCGACAGGCCCGAAACGCCCTCGCCCGCCATCGCCTCGATCTGTGGGGTGACGCGGTCGACCACATCGAACCGGCGCGCTGCCGGGTCGGTGAACGGGTTGGCGCTGTAGAAGCCGTCGACATCAGACAGCAGCACCAGGTGATCGGCGCCCGTGGTAACGGCGATCTGCGCCGCCAGCCGGTCGTTGTCGCCGTAGCGGATCTCGTCGGTGGCGACCGTGTCGTTCTCGTTAACGATCGGCACGGCGCCGAGGTTGATCAGTGTCTCGAGCGTGGCGCGGCTGTTAAGGTAGCGGCGGCGGTCCTGCGTATCCTCCAACGTGACCAGGACCTGCGCGGCGGTGATCCCGTGCGGCGCCAGCGCTTCCTCGTAGGCGCGCGCCAGCCTGATCTGGCCGACGGCGGCGGCGGCCTGGCTTTGCTCCAGCGACAGCGCGGCGGGCGGCAGGCCCAGCACTCGGCGCCCCAGCGCGATCGAGCCCGAGGACACCAGCACCACCTCGGTGCCGCGCGCCCGCGCCGCGGCCACGTCCTGCGCAAGCCCGGCCAGCCAATCGGATCGCAGCGCGCCGGTCTGTGCGTCGACCAGCAGCGCGGAGCCGATCTTGACCACCAGCCGGCGGGCGGCGCTGAGCCGGAAGACCACGGCGCTGGCGGCGGTCAGGGCTGCCACGGCGCCTCCTCCTCCTGCTGCGCGGGCCGGCGCGAGGCTTCGATCTCGGACCAGAGGGCACGCAGGACGTATTGCACCCCGGTTCCGGCCACGCCGGACAGGGTGTGGACGCGCTGCCCGCTGGCGTCCTCCAGCGCGGCCTTGCGCGTCTCGATCTCCTCGGGTGTCAGCGCATCGATCTTGTTGAGCCCGACAATGCGCGGCTTGGCGTGGACCTTGGCCGAATAGAGTTCCAGTTCGCGGTCGATGATTGCGAAATCGCCGGCGACATCCTCGGACGTGCCGTCGACCAGGTGCAGCAGGACCGCGCAGCGCTCGACATGGCCGAGGAACTGATCGCCCAGGCCGCGCCCCTCGGACGCGCCCTCGATCAGGCCGGGGATGTCGGCCATGACGAATTCGCGGCCATCGACGCCGACAACGCCGAGGTTGGGGTGGAGGGTGGTGAAAGGGTAATCCGCGATCTTCGGGCGGGCGTTCGACACCGCCGCGAGGAAGGTCGACTTGCCCGCGTTCGGCAACCCGGCGAGCCCCGCATCCGCGATCAGCTTCAGCCGCAGCCAGAGCGTGCGCTCGACCCCCTCCTGCCCCGGGTTGGCGCGGCGCGGCGCCTGGTTGGTCGAGGTCTTGAAGCGTGCGTTGCCCCAGCCGCCGTTGCCGCCCTTGGCCAGCAGGATGCGCTGGCCGACCTCGGTCAGGTCCGCCACCACCGTTTCCTGGTCTTCCTCCAAGATCTCGGTGCCGGCAGGGACCTTGAGGACGATGTCCTCGCCATCCTTGCCGGTGCGCTGGCGGCCCATGCCGGGGCGGCCGTTCTGGGCAAAGAAGTGCTGCTGGTAGCGGAAGTCGATCAGCGTGTTCAGCGCCGGGACGCATTCGACCCAGACGTCGCCGCCGCGGCCGCCATCGCCGCCGTCGGGTCCACCGAATTCGATGAACTTCTCGCGCCGGAAGCTGGCGCAGCCCGCCCCGCCCGCACCCGAGCGGATCTGGACCTTGGCAAGGTCGAGGAATTTCATCGCGGCGGCCTTTCGCGCAAGCTGGATCAGGCGATAGCCCCGCGCGCGCCGCAGATCAAGGGCCGCGCGCGGAAAACCCCCGGTCCCGCCAATGGGTGCTCAAATTTGAGCACCTTGGCAAGGTATTGTTTTCAATTCAGAAAAGCCAGCCGTTAACCGCAACGAAACCTTTGGCGAAGGCCCCGCCGGTCAGTCCATCCGGCGCAGGTAGGTCCAGGTCGGGACGGCGGCATTGCGCGCGACCGAGAACGCCTCGGCCTCGCCGATGTATTCGAAGCCGGCGTTGGTCAGGATACGCGCCGAAACCGGATTGTCCTGAAAGACCTCGGCAAAGAGCGTGCGGTTCTTGTGCGGGTTGGCGGCGATGATCGCGCGCACCGCTTCCGAGGCCAGGCCGGTGTTCCAGAACGCCGGCGCCACCCAGTAGCCGATCTGGCTTTGCCCGCGGCAGAGCGGCTTGAGCGAGATGATCCCGACCAGCGGCGCCGAACCCATGGGCGAGCCGTCCATCGCCCAGACATCGCGGTCCCGCGTCGGCGCCTGCGCGCGTTCGATGAAGGACAGCGCCGTGCCTTCGGGGGCGGGGTGCGGGATGGAGCGCGCGCCCTCGGCCACGCGGCGGTCGCGGACGTAGAGCGCCAGCAAACCCCGGTCCTGCAGCCCCAGCGGCCGCAGGGTCAGCCGCTCGCTGGTCAGCGTGGGCACGCTGCGGGCGGCATCGTCGGGGGCAGTGAACTTCAAATTCATGGCACCAATGCTCCTGACAGAATACCACCAGCCGGCGGCAGCGGAAAGACCTGACCCCAATTCGCGCCACCCCAATTCGCGCCGTGGCCGCGCTCGGTAACAACACAAGGTTCGGGGGTCGCCACCAGCAACCCCCGCCCTAGCGCTCAATTGTAAAGATTTCGCCTTACTCGGCCGGTTCGGAAGCGGCTTCGAAAACAGGCTCGATCGAGACGAAGCTGCGCCCCTTCAGACCCTTGGCAAAGCTCACGCGACCCTCGACCAGCGCGAAGAGCGTGTGGTCCTTGCCCATGCCGACACCTTCACCGGGAAAGTGCTTGGTGCCGCGCTGGCGCACGATGATGTTGCCGGCGTTGACGGTCTGGCCGCCAAAGATCTTCACGCCCAGGCGCCGACCGGCCGAATCGCGACCGTTGCGGGACGAACCGCCTGCTTTCTTGTGTGCCATGGGGGATTACTCCTGCGTATCGGCCGCGGGCTTCTTCGCGGCGCTTTTCTTCGGTTTCGCCTCGGCGGCGTCGTCGGCCTTGGCCTTCTTGGGCGCGGCCTTCTTGGCGTCAGCCTTCTTCGCGTCCGCCTTTTCCGGTGCGGCCTTCTTCGGGGCAGCCTTCTTCGCCTTCGGCGCCTCCGCCGCGGCCTCGGTGCCCGGCGCGTCGGCCTTCACCTTGCCCGAGCCGATCGCCGCCTTCACGTCCGACTTGTCGGCGCCCGAGGCCAGGATCTCGGTGATCCGCACCAGCGTCAGCTTCTGGCGGTGGCCCTTGGTGCGCTGCGAGCTGTGCTTGCGGCGGCGCTTGACGTAGTGGATGACCTTGTCGGCCTTGATCTGGTCGATCACCGTGGCCTGCACGCCGGCGCCATCGACCAGCGGCACGCCGACGACGGGGCTGTCGCCGCCGACCATGAGAATCTCGTTGAACTGGACGGTCTCGCCCGCCTCGGCGGCCAGCCGTTCGACGCGCAGCACGTCGCCGGGCTGCACGCGGTACTGTTTTCCGCCGGTTTTCAGAACCGCAAACATCGGCTCCATCCTTCCATCTCTGCCGCGTCCTGTGGCCCCCGGATTTTCGGGCGTTCGGGGCCGAAGCCGCCTGCGGACTGCGTCTCCGCGCTTGCGGAGAATGTTGAAAATGCGCGAACCCCGCGCGGACGCGGGGCTTTGCGGGCCGGTCTATCGGCCATCGCGGCGTCAAAGTCAAGCACTTCGCGCCCCGCAAAGCCGCCGATCACGGCTCCGAATCGCGGCGGGCGGCCTTCTGCCGGGCCTCCGCCTGCAGCCCCTCCTGCAGCCGGTCCAGAACCTCGGCGCGGCCGAAGGCCCGTTGCGCCTGCGGGCGCAGGGTCAGGAAATCCGCCTGCACCAGCGCAAGCCGTTCGTTCAGCATCCGCCGCTGGCCGTCCAGCCAGCGGCTGTGCGCCAGCCGGGCCTGCACCATCGCCGGATCGCTGCCCCCGGCCTGCGGATCGGGGTCCAGCGGCTCCTCGGCGCGCGCCAGGGCGTCGAGCGACTGCAAGAGCCGCGCGCGCCCCTGCGCGACGATCGCGAGCTTCGCGATCTCGGCATCCGCCTTCATCCGCGCGACGGTGCGCAGACGTTCCAGCCGCGCGCGCGTGGCGGGGTCCGAGGCGCGTCGGCTCATCTGCGGTCATCCCGCGGGCCGAAGCCGCGTCCGCGCGCCTTGAGCCGCATCGCCTCGGCAAAGCGGATGGCGGCGGCGACCGGCGCGTAATGCTCCGGCGCGATCTCCTGGCCGATCTCGACGCCGCTGTGCAGGGCGCGTGCCGTCGGCGGGTCGGAATGGATGGGCACACCGGCGTCCTGCGCCAGTTCGCGGATCTTCAATGCCACCTGATCTACCCCCTTGGCAACGCAGACCGGCGCGCCGGGGCTGCTGCGATCCCATTTCAGGGCAACGGCGAAATGCGTCGGGTTGACGATGATGACGTCCGCCTTGGGCACCTCGATCAGCATCTTGTTGGTGGCGATTTCCTGCGCCCGCTGGCGCCGCGCCTGCTTCATGTGCGGGTCGCCTTCGGACTGCTTGTATTCCTCGCGCAGCTCCTGGTGGCTCATGCGCTGGCGGCGCAGGTGGTCGTAGCGCTGCCAGAAGAAGTCGATCGCCCCGATCAGCGCCATGATGAGGACGACGATGACCAGAAACTCCACGACCAGGCGCATCATCTCGGCCACGACCTGGCCGGGGCTTTGCTGCATCGTGGCCATCAGCCGCGGCAGGCGCGCAGCAAGAAACATCCACAGGACCGCCGCATAGATCACCAGCTTGACGGTGCTCTTGGCGAATTCGAACAGCCCCGACAGGCCGAACTTCTGCTTGGCGTTCTGCACGATGGACAGGCGCGAGGCCTTCGGCTTCAGCTTCTCGGGCGCGAAGACCAGCCCGCGGAAGGCGAGCAGAACGCCCAGCACCGCCGCGACCGGCAGCAGGAACGCCGGCAGCAGCGCGATCGCGATCTGCCCCATCAGCAGATCGAACGCCCCCTGCCCGCCGCCCAGCAGCAAGCGCGAGAAACCGTCGGCGTAATCGAAAAGCCCGCGCCCCAACTCCCCCAGCTTCAGCGGCATCCACCCGCCGGGCAGCAGCGCGAGCAGCAGGAAGCCGCCGACCGCGGCGGTGGCGGTCAGGTCGGCCATCTTCGGGATCTCGCCGCGCTTGCGGGCTTCCTCCAGCTTGCGCGGTGTCGCCTCGTACGGCTTGTCGGATTCGTCGTCGCCCTGGCTCATGGTCTGGGCACCGTCGCCGGGTCGCTCAGATAGGTCTGGAAGGCGCCGAACCACACGGTGATCATGACCGGCGCGGCCAGCATCAGCAGCACGAGCCCACCCCAGGTGAGCGCGGGCGCGCCGATGAAGGCGACCATCAGCTGCGGCATCGCCCGGTTGATCGCGCCCAGCGCAAGGTTGTAGATGGCCGAGCCGATGACGAAGGGCGCGGCCAGCACGAAGGCCAGCGCGAAGGCATGCGCGACGCGCCCGACGCCCCATTCGGCCAGCACGGCCGCGTCGGGCCACTGACCGGCCGGCAGCAACTGGTAGGACAGGATCAGGAACTGCGCCGCACGCTCGGGCAGGCCCGCCATCACCAGAAGCGCCAGCCCCGCCATCACCAGCACCTGCGAGATTGCCGGCTGCGGATCGACGCCCGCGCCGCCGAAGAACTGCGCCAGCGACGTGGATTGCGCCGCCATCGTGCCGGCGATCTGCAGGACCATGACCAGCAGGCGCATACCCGCGCCCAGCGCCAGACCGACGGCGGCTTCGGAGCCGATGTAGAAGCCGACCTCGCCCATCGTCTGCGGCCGGACGTCGATCAGCGGCAGTGCCGCGGGGGCGACCACGGCCGTCAGCGCAAGGGCCACGAACAACCGGACCCGGCGCGGCACGACCTGTTCGCCGAAGGCCGGCAGCAGCGCGATGATCGCGCCGATCCGCGCGAAGACCAGAAACCCGGCGAAGAAGGCCGCGCGCGCCTCCTCGGCCAGCGCCGCCAGCGCGTCGAAGAACGCCAGCGCCGTCATGCCGTGATCTGGCCGACCAGCGCCGGACGCGCCTCCATGCCGATCTCCTCGAAGCTCAGCACCGGGTTGGCCAGGCCCCGCGCCGCCATGACGGTGCGCAGGAACCGCCGCCGGCGGGACGAGGTGACCAGCGCGGCTTGCGTGCCGGCCTCGGCCAGGGCGTTGAACTTCTCGGCCAGCGCGCCGGCCAGCCGGCCGAATTCGTTGGGCGGCAGGGCGATGTCGCCGATCCCGCGCTCGCCCTCCATCTGGTAGCCGGCGAAAAGCTCCTCCCAGTCCTGGCCCAGCTGGACCAGCGGGATGGTCCCGTCGGGGCGTTTGAGGGGTGCTACCAGCTGAAAGCCCAGCCGCTGGCGGACATGTTCACAGACCACCTCGGGCGCCAGGTTCTGCACGCGCAACTCGGCGATGGCTTCCAGGATCAGCGGCAGGTTGCGCACCGACACCCGTTCGTCCAGCAGTAGGCGCAGCACCGACAGCAGCAGATCGACGGGCACCTTGTCCGGCACCAGCTCGTCGATCAGGCGGCGGTTGGCCTCGGCCCGCTTGGGGTCCGAGAGGTTGCACAACTCGTCCAGCATCCGGCGCAGGCCGCGCAGCGTCAGCAGCCGGGCGAAACTGGCCTTGATGATCTCCAGCAGATGCGTCGCCAGCACCTCGGGCGGGCTGACCACCGTCAGGCCCTGGATCGCCGCGCGCTCCTCGTCGGCGGCGGGGACCCAGCGGGCGGGCGCGCCGTAGACCGGCTCGCGCACCTCGATCCCGTCGGGCGGGTCGGGCTGGTCGTCGTGCATCAGCGCCAGCATCCGGTCGGGGTAGAGGCGGTCGCGCGCCTGCTCGACCCCCTGGATCAGCACGCAGTATTCGCCCGGCGCCAGCGCCGGCTCGTCGGTCAGGCGGATCTCGGGCAGGATCAGCCCGTAGCTGCGCACGACATGGTTGCGCATGTTGGTGATCCGCGCATCCAGCCCGGTCGCCGGGTCCAGCACCATCGGCACCAGATCGGGCGCGAACTTCACATGGATGTCGTCCAGGTCCAGCACGTCGCCCATGGTCATCGGCTTCGGCGCCTCGACGGGGTCGCCGGGCAACTCGGCCGCGGCCTTCTGGCGCAGCCGCTGCGCGTACCAGCCCGCGCCCAGCAGCACCCCCGCGCCGACGACGAAGGGGACGAACGGCATGCCCGGCACCAGCGCGAACATCGCCATCAGCAGGCCCACCGTGATCAGCGCCGCGGGATAGCGGCCCATCTGCGCCATCAGCGCCGTATCCGTCGCGCCGATCGCACCGCCACGCGCCAGCAGCAGCGCCGCCGCGACCGAGATCACCACCGCCGGGATCTGGTTCACCAGCCCGTCGCCGACGGTCAGGATCGCATAGGTCTCGAACGCCTGGCCCAGCGGCATGCCGTGGACGATGGTGCCCATGATCAGCCCCATGACCAGGTTCAGCAGCGTGATCAGCAGCCCGGCGACGGCATCGCCCTTGACGAATTTCGACGCGCCGTCCAGCGAGCCGAAGAAGTTGGTTTCCTGCTGCTCGCGTTCGCGCCGGGCCTTGGCCTCGGCGTGGTCGATGGCGCCGGCGGACATGTCGCTGTCGATGGCCAGCTGCTTGCCGGGCATCCCGTCCAGCGCGAAGCGCGCGCCGACCTCGGCCATGCGGCCCGCGCCCTTGGTGATGACGATGAAGTTGACGATCAAGAGCACGCAGAAGACGACGACGCCCAGGAACACGCTGCCGCCCATGACGAAGCCCGCGAACCCCTCGATCACCGCCCCGGCGGCATGGGTGCCGGTGTGCCCCTCGCCGATGATCAGCTTCGTCGACGACACGTTCAGCGACAGCCGCAGCATCAGCGACGCCAGCAGCACGGTGGGAAAGATCGAGAAATCCAGCGGCCGCTCGATGAACAGCGTCACCGTGAACATCAGGATCGCCAGCGCGAAGGACGCCGCCAGCCCGATATCCAGCAGCCAGGCCGGGACCGGCAGGATCATCATGACGATGACCGCCATCAGCGCCAGCGCAAGCAGAACCGTGGGCCGGAAGACCTGGGCGATCGAGAGCGTCATCAATGCGTTCCGTCGAGCGAGAGGAAGGGTCTGGCACCGCTGGTCCCCGGAACCAGCGAGGCCAGCGCGGCGCCGGCGGGCGCCTCGGCGGTCAGTTGCAGGAAGGGAAAGGTGTTGACGCGCGGCTCCGCGACCAGTTGCGGCCCGTGCAGCTGCGGCCCGTTCCCGGCGGGGTCGGACAGCGCGAACTGTGTCGCCCCCAGCCCGGCGCGGAACCGGGCGAAGCGGGCGCGGTACCTCTCGGCCAGGTGCGGGGTGCGCGAATGGTAGGCGCCCGCCGCCGCCTCCCAGTTGCCCAGTTCATCGTAGAGCGCGCCAAGAAAGCGGGCGGCATACCGGGCGGCGCGCAGCGGGTCCAGCAGGTCGCGCGGCGCGGCGAAATTCTCGCCGTGCCAGCGCCAGTTGATCTGGAAGCAGCCCAGATCAAAGCTGCGCCGCCCGCGCGCCAGCTGGTCGCGCGCGAAGGCCTGCGCCGCTTCCGGCCCGTCGAACCAGAAGCCCTGCCCGTCGATATTGGCCGCCCAGGGCCAGGGGCGCATGCGTCCCTGATGGGCGCGCGCCGTCTCGGCCAGGCTGATCGCGTGCAGCACATCGACCGGCACGCCGGTTTCCAGCGCGGCGCGGCGCGCGGCGTCCTCGCACAGTTCCGGACGCGCCTGCGCCCCCGGCGCGGTCAGCGCCAGGATCAGTCCGAGCATGAGCATGGGGCGAGAGTTCTTCATCGCGGGCCCGTGTGGTGCGCGGCCACCCTGCGATGAAAGCGGTTGACAAAGGGTTAGTGCGCGCCCGGCCCGCGCGGCGACAACACTCAGTGCGCGCGCGGGCCGCGCGGCGACAGCGCGCCGTGGCGGGCCCAGTCGAGCGCGTCCTCCAGCCGGTCGTCGCCCCAGAAGACCTCCGCCCCGACGACGAAGCTGGGCGCGCCGAAGACGCCGATGTCGCGCGCCGCCTCGGTTTCGGCCACCAGCGCGTCGGCGATCGCGGGCGCGGTCGCCGCGGCCAGCACCCGCGCCGGGTCCTGGCCGATGGCGTGCAGGCTGTCGGAAAGGTTGGGATCCTCGCCCGCGGGGTCGCCCCCCTCGAACCAGCGGCGGTAGGTCTGGATCACATAGGCTTCGCACCAGCCCTCGCGCGCGGCCAGAAGCGCGACCTGATTGGCCAGCGTCAGTTGCGCCAGCGGATAGGGGGCGGGCAGCAGCGGAGAAAGGCCCTGCGCGGCGGCGCGGCGGGCGATGTCGCGCCACATGAAGGCGGCCTTTACCGGCTTGTCGCGGAAGGGGATGTTGTTCTGCGCGACCATGATCCGGCGCACGTCGAACGGGCGCCAGATGAAGGCCTGCCCGGTCCGGCGCGCGACCTCCGGCAGGCGCATGACGGTCAGGTAGCTGTAGGTGCTGCCGATCGAGAACCAGAAGTCGATGCTGGGCATGGCGCGCTCCGTTCACTCCGGCGTCAGGGTAGCACAAGACCCCCGCCCGCCGCCAAGCGGACAGTTGCGCGAGGGTGCGATTTCTGCCATAACCCTCGTCGCGACGTTATCTCTATCGACTTGCTGACCTGTCTTCTGACTGCTGGCGACCGATCTTGAACTGACTGAGCCAGGCTGTCGCGTTCTGCGGGCAGCGATCAGACTACAGGAGGCCAACATGGCCAGTGGAAAAGTAAAATGGTTCAACGCCACCAAGGGCTATGGTTTCATCCAGCCCGATGGCGGTTCCAAGGACGTGTTCGTGCACATCACCGCGCTTGAGCGTGCGGGCCTGCGCGGACTGGAAGACGGCCAGGCCGTCAACTTCGATCTGGAAACGAGCCGCGACGGCCGCGAGTCGGCGATCAATCTCGCCCTCGCCTGAGCCACTCGGCGACCGGATGTGAAAGGCGGCCCCCCGGGGCCGCCTTTTTTCGTTTCGCCCGGGCGACACCGCCCAAAGGTTTCGCTGCGGTTAGCGGGGCAACTTTTACGCAATCTTCTCAGCGTGTTGAATGGGGCGCACAATTTTGTGCACCCCCGTTCTGCGGTGCCTCGCAAGACCCTGCGCCGCCCGCGTCGGGCGGCCCCGGGGTCAGACCTGGCGCGTCTTGAGCAGATCGCGGATCTCGGCCAGCAGCGTCTCCTGCGGCGGCGGCGGCGCGGCCTCGGGCTCGGGCTTGCCCTCGGCCTCGCGGCGCAGCGCCCGATCGCGGATCGCATTGACCGCCTTCACCAGCAGGAACACGACCCAGGCGATGATCAGGAACTTGATCACCGCGTTGATGAAGTTGCCGACCATGAACTGGGCCTCCCCCAGCCCGAAGCTGACCGCGCTGAAATCGACCCCCCCGACGAACAGACCGATCAGCGGATTGACAAGATCGTCGACCATCGAGGTGACGATCGCGGTGAACGCCGCGCCGATGATGATCCCGACGGCCATGTCCATGACATTGCCGCGAGCGATGAAATCGCGAAACTCCTTGAGCATCCGCCCCTCCTGATTGTCCCCGGGGCGTGTCTGCGCCGCCCCGCGGATAGTCTGCGCCAAGCCGCGCCTGCCTCCAAGCCCTTTCAGATACTGCCGGTCGCCGTCACCGCCGGCTTGAGGCACCCGGCAAAGGCCCAGTACCCGATGCCGCGCGCTGACCTGCGGATCGGGTGGCGTGTCAAGGTCACAACCCGCCATGACGCGCAGCGCCGCAGTTGCCAGGCTCGACGGCTTGTGGCATGAGGTCGTGAATGCGCTAGTGACAGGCTCCGTTATGCCCGATTTCGCCGCCCTTCGTAGAATGATGGTCGACACGCAAGTGCGTCCCTCGGACGTGACCAAGCTTCCGTTGATCCAGGCCATGCTTCACGTCCCGCGCGAGCGTTTCGTCCCCGACGCCCTGTCCGAGATCGCCTATCTGGGCGAGAACCTGACGCTTTCGCCGGACCGGGTGATCCTCGATCCGCGAACGCTTTCGAAGATGCTCGACGCGCTGGCGATCGGCCCCACCGACCTCGTCCTCGACGTGGCGCCGGGGCTTGGCTATTCAAGCGCGGTCATCGCGCAACTGGCGGAAGCCGTGATCGCGCTCGAACCCGACGCCGACCTTGCGGCCGAGGCCGAAACGGCCCTCGCCGCGAGCGAGATCGGCAACGTGATCGTCGTGAACGCCCCGGCACCGGGTGGCGCGCCGCGCCACGCCCCCTACGACGCGGTGATCATCCAGGGCGGGATCGAGCGCTTCCCCGCCGAGATTGAAGACCAGATCAAGGAAGGCGGGCGCGCGGCGGCGTTGTTCATGGATGGCGCATTGGGGACGGCGCGGCTGGGCATCAAGCGCAAGGGTGTGCTGCGCTGGCGGGATGCGTTCAACAGTTCGGCCCCGGTTCTGGAAGGTTTCGCGCGCGAGCAAAGCTTCGCGCTTTGACGGGCCGGCGTGCCGGCCCGTCGCATGAAGCGCCGCAAAAAGGCGCGGTGAACGAAGGTGCAGGCATGAGCATGAAACGACGTATCCTCACGGCGCTGACCGCCCTGACCTTGCTGGCGACATCGGCGGCGCTTCCGGCGCGCGCCGAGACGCTGGCCGACACGCTGGTCGCGGCCTACCGCAACTCGAACCTGCTGGACCAGAACCGCGCCCTGCTCCGCGCCACGGACGAGGATGTCGTCCAGGCCCGCGCGGCGCTGCTGCCGGTGCTGAACTTCGTCACCTCCGCCACCCGCAACAGCGCCCAGGCGCGGCTGGTCGCCGAGATGACGCTGATCGACTTCGGGCGCGGCCGGCTGGGGGTCGCGGCGACCCGCGAACAGGTTCTCGCCCTGCGCGCCGCCCTGATCGGGATCGAGCAGGCCGTCCTGTTCCGCGCTGTCGCAGCCTATGTCGACATACAGACGGCGGCACAGGTCATCGGCTTGCGGCAAAGCAACGTGCGGCTGATCGAACAGGAACTGCGCGCCGCGCGCGAGCGGTTCGAACTGGGCGATTCAACCCGCACCGACGTCGCCATCGCCGAGGCGCGACTCGCCGCGGCGCGCTCGGCGCTATCCGCGGCCGAAGGCGACCTGGCCGTCGCGCGCGAGGAATTCCGACTTGCCGTCGGGCGCTATCCCGGCGCGCTTTCGGCGATGCCGCGGCTTCCGCAACTGCCCGCCTCGCTCGACACCGCGGTGGCGACGGCGCGCGTCCGGTATCCCGCGATCACCCAGGCGCAGCACCAGGTCCGCGCCGCCGAGCTGGGCGGAGAGATCGCCCGCACCCAACGCTACGGGACGGTCAGCGGCGAGATCTCGGCCGATGTCACGCACGCGCCGCAACCGGGCCTGCCCGGCCGAAGGACCAACTCGGACCTGAACGCCGGTGTCCGCTGGAACGTGCCGCTTTATCAGGGCGGTCGCCTGGCCTCGGGCGAACGGCAGGCGATCGCGCGCACCGAAGGCCAGCGCGCGTCGCTCCATCAGACGGTGGCCGAGACGCAGCAGGCGGTCGCGTCGAACTGGTCGCGGCTGGCGGTGGCGCGCGCCCGGCTGAGCGCGAGCGACCAGCAGATCGAAGCCGCGCGCGCCGCCTTCGACGCCGTCCGCGCCGAGGCCGAGCTTGGCGCGCGCACCACGCTGGACGTCCTCAACGCCGAACAGGAACTGCTCGACGCCCAATTCGCCCGGATCGAGGCCGCGGCGGCGCTGCAACTCGCCAGCTATTCCCTGCTGGAATCCACCGGCCAGTTGACCGTCCAGACCCTGAACCTCGGCATTCCGACCTATGACGTCGAGGCTTATTCCAGCGCGTTCGGCGGCGCGTCACGCGCGCGCACGCCGTCGGTGCAGGGCCAGCGGCTGGACGCGATCCTGAACCGCTACGGCAACTGACCGGGGCATCGCGTGCGCCGTTCGCCGGACAGCGGCTCGCGTGCTGACCCGAAACCATGCTAGCGGTCTTCATTCAGACCCTGCCGTTCTTCGCGGTCATCGCCCTGGGCTACAGCGCCGGGCGGGCAGGCTTCTTCCCGGCCGAGGCCACCGCCTGGCTCACCAAGTTCGTCTTCTACTTCGCCCTCTCGGCGATGCTGTTCGGCTTTTCCGCGTCGATGCCGGCGAGCGAGCTTTTCGACCTGCGCGTTGCGCTCGCCTATCTCTGGGGCTGTGCGCTGGTCTATGCGATCGCGATGGCGGTGGCCTTCGCCCGGCGCCGGCCGGTCGCCGAGGCGGCGATGGAAGCGCAGGTCGCGGTCATCGGCAACACCGGCTTTCTGGGCGTGCCGATGCTGGTCCTGCTGCTGGGCGAGGCCGCGGCGGGCACGATCATCCTGGTTCTCGCCATCGATCTTGTGGTGTTCTCGACGCTTCTCACCGTCATCGTGACGCTCACGCGCGAGGGGCGCCTGTCGCCCGACCTGCCGCGGATCATCGGCCTGGGCCTGTTGCGGAACCCGATGATCGTGGCGATGGTGCTCGGCCTCGCCTGGTCGGCGACGGGCCTCGCGCTCTGGCAACCGGTGGACGCGTTCCTCGTGCTTCTGGGGGCGGCGGCGACCCCCGGCGCGCTCTTTGCGATCGGCGCGTCGCTTGCCAACAATCGCGCCGAACGGCTGACCGTTGCCGGCTGGCTCAGCTTCGCCAAGCTGATCCTGCACCCGGCGGCGGTCGGCGTGGCGGCGCTCCTGCTGTTCAAGGTCGAGCCGTTCAAGGCCGGCGTGCTGATCGCCGCGGCGGCGCTGCCGGTTGCCGGAAACGTCTACATCCTGGCCCAGCATTTCAATATCGCGATCGCCCGTGTCTCGGCCGCGATCCTCATCTCGACGGCGATCAGCGTGGCCACGCTGCCCGCGATAATCGCGCTTTTCGCCAACTGATCGAAGGACGCAGAACGCAAAATGCGGTGGACCCACCGCTTGCAGGCCCAAAAACGCCTTCCTATATAGCCGACGAAGCCGGGTGATGCCGCGCGGGCATCCACCGGGTCAAAGGGATCGGGGCAACGGAGCCTGATGGGACCGTCGCCTCAAGACATCGCCGAAAGAAGAGGTAAGCACATGGCCAAAGTCATCGGAATCGACCTGGGTACCACGAACAGTTGTGTGGCCATCATGGACGGCTCCCAAGCACGGGTGATCGAGAATGCCGAAGGGGCGCGCACCACGCCCTCGATCGTCGGCTTCACCGAAAGCGAGCGGCTGGTCGGCCAGCCGGCCAAGCGTCAGGCCGTCACCAACCCGACCAACACGGTCTTCGCCGTCAAGCGGCTTGTCGGCCGCCGGCTCGGCGATGCCGAGGTCGAGAAGGACAAGAAGCTTGTCCCCTACAACATCGTCGACGGCGGCAATGGCGACGCCTGGGTCGAGGTGCGCGGCGAGAAGTACAGCCCCGCCCAGATCTCGGCCTACATCCTTCAGAAGATGAAGGAGACCGCCGAGAGTTACCTGGGCGAGAAGGTCACGCAGGCCGTCATCACCGTGCCCGCCTACTTCAACGACGCCCAGCGTCAGGCCACCAAGGACGCCGGCAAGATCGCCGGCCTCGAGGTGCTGCGCATCATCAACGAGCCGACCGCGGCCGCGCTGGCCTACGGTCTGGACAAGAAGGAAGCCCGCACCATCGCGGTCTATGACCTTGGCGGCGGCACCTTCGACATCACCATCCTGGAAATCGACGACGGCCTCTTCGAGGTGAAGTCCACCAACGGGGACACCTTCCTCGGCGGCGAGGACTTCGACATGCGGATCGTCAACTACCTCGCCGACGAGTTCAAGAAGGAGCACGGCGTCGATCTCAGCCTCGACAAGATGGCGCTGCAGCGGCTCAAGGAAGCCGCCGAAAAGGCCAAGATCGAACTTTCCTCGGCCCAGCAGACCGAGATCAACCAGCCCTTCATCTCGATGGACAAGCAGACCGGGCAGCCGCTGCACATGGTGATGAAGCTGACCCGCTCCAAGCTGGAAAGCCTGGTCGAAGACCTGATCAAGCGCTCGATCAAGCCCTGCCAGCAGGCGCTGAAGGATGCCGGCCTTTCCAAGGGCGACATCGACGAGGTGGTGCTGGTCGGCGGCATGACGCGCATGCCGAAGGTCCACGAGGAAGTGACCAAGTTCTTCGGCAAGGAGCCGCACAAGGGCGTCAACCCCGACGAGGTCGTCGCCATGGGCGCGGCGATCCAGGCCGGCGTGCTGCAGGGCGACGTGAAGGATGTCGTGCTGCTGGACGTCACCCCGCTGAGCCTCGGCATCGAAACCCTGGGTGGCGTCTTCACCCGGCTCATCGACCGCAACACCACGATCCCGACGAAGAAGTCCCAGGTCTTCTCGACCGCCGAGGACAACCAGGGCGCCGTGACGATCCGGGTCTTCCAAGGCGAGCGTGAAATGGCCGGCGACAACAAGCTGCTCGGTCAGTTCAACCTCGAAGGGATCCCGCCGGCGCCGCGGGGGATGCCCCAGATCGAGGTGACCTTCGACATCGACGCAAACGGCATCGTCAGCGTTTCCGCCAAGGACAAGGCGACGGCGAAGGAGCAGCGGATCACCATCCAGGCCTCGGGCGGTCTGACCGACGACGAGATCCAGAAGATGGTGCGCGACGCCGAGGCCAACGCCGAGGCCGACAAGAAGCGCCGCGATCTGGTCGAGGCGAGGAACCAGGCCGAAAGCCTGATCCACTCCACCGAGAAGTCCTTGGCGGAGTATCGCGAAAAGGTCGACCCGACCACCGCCGAGGCGATCGAACTGGCGATCTCGGCGCTCAGGGAAAGCCTGGAGGGCGAGGATGCCGACAAGATCAAGTCTGGCATCAACAACGTCCGCGACGCGTCGATGAAGCTGGGCGAGGCGATCTACAAGGCCCAGGCCGAAGCCGCCGAAACCGAGGAGGCGTCGCCGGAAGACGCCCCGCGTTCGGCCGACGATGATGTGGTCGACGCAGAGTTCGAAGACCTCGACGGCGACGACAAGCGCAAGTAAGGCGCCGCCACCTACTGGGCCCCGACCGGCAGAAAGCCGGTCCGGGGCCCTTCGCATAGATCGCATAGACCGAGGTCCGGAATGGCAAAGAAAGATTTCTACGATGTGCTGGGGGTGACACGCAGCGCATCGGCCGATGAGATCAAGAAAGCCTATCGCAGCAAGGCCAAGGAACTGCATCCCGACCGCAACGCAGACAACCCCGGCGCCGAGGCGGCCTTCAAGGAAGTCAACGAGGCCTACGAGGCGCTGAAGGACCCCGAAAAGAAAGCCGCCTACGACCGCTTCGGCCACGCCGCCTTCGAAGGGGGCATGGGCGGCGGCCCGCGCGGCGCACGCGGCGGCGGCATGCACCCCGGCGCGGATTTCTCCTCGGCCTTCTCGGACGTGTTCGAGGACCTTTTTGGCGACTTCATGGGCGGCGGGCGCGGCGGCGGACGCCAGCGCGCCAGCCGCGGGTCGGACCTGCGCTACAATCTGCGCGTGACGCTGGAAGAAGCATTCACCGGCATCCAGAAATCCGTCCGGGTCCCGACCCTGGCCGCCTGCGACGAATGCAACGGCACCGGCGCCGAGGGCGGCGCCGAACCGGTCAGCTGCCCGACCTGCGGCGGCATGGGCAAGGTGCGCGCGCAACAGGGCTTCTTCACCATCGAACGCACCTGCCCGACCTGCGGCGGGCTGGGTCAGATCGTCAAGAATCCCTGCAAGTCCTGCCGCGGCGCCGGCCGGGTTGAAAAGGAACGCACGCTCTCCGTCAACATCCCCGCGGGGGTCGAGACCGGCACCCGCATCCGCCTCTCGGGCGAAGGCGAGGCCGGGCTGCGCGGCGGACCGCCGGGCGACCTCTATATCTTCATCGAAGTGCGCGAGCATGCGCTCTTCCAGCGCGACGGGCAGGACCTGCACTGCCGCGTGCCGATCAGTTTCGCCGCCGCCGCCCTGGGGGGCGAGGTGGAGGTTCCCACGATCGACGGTGGCCGCAGTCGCGTGAAGGTGCCCGCCGGCAGCCAGACCGGCAAGCAGATGCGCCTGCGCGGCAAGGGGATGCCGGCGCTGCGCGGTGGCGGGCAGGGCGACATGCGGCTGGAACTGGTGGTCGAGACGCCGGTGAACCTGACCGCGAAGCAGAAGGAACTCATGCGCGAGTTCGAATCGCTCTCGGAGAATAACAACCCCGAGGGGTCGAGCTTTTTCTCCAAGGTGAAGAGTTTCTGGGACGGCATGACCGGCTGAACGCCCACCGTCGTCGATCCCCGCAATCCGCCAAACCAACCCGCCCCGGCGCCGATCCTTCCGCGCCGACGCCCGCCTACCAGCTTGCTGGAGCGTCCTGACGCCCGCGCCGCGCCGGCTCGCGTCGCGGTCCCGCGCATCGCGCACTTGCACGCGCCCCCCGATCCGCGCTCACTGCGCCCGCAGCACGAGGGAGCGCGCGATGACCGACACCGCCAGTCCGCAGACAACCCAGGACGCACCGCAGATCCACGACCCGGTCTGGATCGAGATGCGCGACGGCACGCGCCTTGCCGCCCGCATCTGGCTGCCGCCTGACGCCGCCACGCGCCCGGTCCCAGCCATCCTCGAATACCTGCCCTATCGCCGCCGCGACGGCACGCTCGCGCGCGATGAACTGACCCATGCCTGGCTCGCGCGCAACGGCTACGCCGGCGTGCGCGTCGACATCCGCGGCAACGGCGATTCGGACGGGTTCATGGCGGACGAATATTCCGATCTGGAGCTCGACGACGGCGTGCAGGTGATCGAATGGCTCGCCGCGCAGCCCTGGTGCACCGGCGCGGTCGGCATGATCGGCATCTCCTGGGGCGGGTTCAACGGGCTGCAGATCGCGCAACTGGCCCCCCCGGCGCTGAAGGCGGCGGTGACGATCTGCTTCACCGACGACCGCTACGCCGACGACATCCACTACATGGGCGGGTGCCTGCTGACGGAAAACATGCTCTGGTCGCAGCAGATGCTGGCCTATTCCTCGCGCCCGCCCGACCCCGCGATCGTGGGCGACGACTGGCAGCAGATCTGGCGCGAACGGCTCGAGGCGCAGCCGCTGCTGATCGAGACCTGGCTCACCCACCAGCGCCGCGACGCCTACTGGCGCCGCGCCTCGGTCTGCGAGGATCTCAGTGCAGTCAAGGCCGCGATCCTCGCCGTCGGCGGCTGGGCCGACGCCTATTCCAACGCCGTGCCGCGCGTGCTGGCGGGGCTTTCGTCGCCGGTCGCGGGGCTGGTCGGCCCCTGGGCGCACAAATACCCCAACGTCGCCTGGCCCGACCCCGCCATCGGTTTCCTGGCCGAGGTGAAGGCCTGGTTCGACCGCTACCTGAAGGGCGCGGATGTTCCGGCCGCGCAGGGCTACCGCATGTACATGCTGGACTCCGAGCCCCCCGCCCGCCGGATGCTGGCGCGCAAGGGGCAATGGATCGCCGAGCCCGCCTGGCCCTCGCGCCGGATCGGCACCCACCGGTTGCACCTGTCGGAAACCGGCCTCGGCGACGCGGCGGGCGACACGCCCCTGACTGTCGCCAACCCGCAGACCGTGGGGCTGACCGGCCAGCGCTTCTGCCCCGGCATGCGCAGCCTCGACGAACTCGCCGGCGACCAGGCCCCTGACGACGCGCAGTGCCTGACGCTCGACACCGCCCCGCTCGACGCGGCCTGGGACATCGTCGGCGCCGCCCGCCTGCGCCTGCGGCTGACCCCCGACCAGGCCACCGGCTTCGTCGTGGCGCGCCTCTGCGACCTGCGCCCCGACGGGACCGTGGCGCTGATCACGCTCGGCGCGCTGAACCTGACCCACCGCGCCGGCCACGACCGCGTGGACCCCCTGATCCCCGGCGCGCCGGTCGAGGTCGACGTCCAGCTCAACGACATCGCCTACCGCCTGCCCGCCGGCCACCGCCTGCGACTGGCGCTCTCGACCGCCTACTGGCCGATGCTCTGGCCCTCGGCGGCGCCGCTCAGCCTGCAGGTCGACCCTGCCGGCAGCCACCTCGACCTGCCGCTGCGCCCGGACCTCGACGCGCCCGCCCCCAGCTTCGGCCCCCCCGAACAGACCCGCGACGGCAGTGCCGCGCAACTCCGCCCCGAAAGCTTCGAGCGGATCGAGGAGGTGCTGGACGACGGCACCCACCGCCTGCGCCTGATCACCGACGGAGGCCACACCCGCCACGAAAGCACCGGCATGGAGACCGCCAAGACCATCACCGAGACCTGGGAGATCCATCCCGACGACCCGCTCAGCGCGCGCAACACGGCGCATTGGAGCTTCCACCTCGGCCGCGGCGACTGGCGCATCCGCACGGAAACCCGCCACGAGATGACCTGCGACGCCGACAGCTTCCACATCCGCGCCCGCCTCGAGGCCTACGCGGGCGAGGCGCTGGTCTGCCGACGCGACTGGGACCTGAGCATCCCGCGCGACGGCGTCTGAGGGGGAAAGGGCGGGGGCAACGGCACGGGGGTGACGGAGGTTCTCCCGCCCCTCGTCAGGCTGTGCGCGTTCCGCACAACCTTCCTCGCGTTGGGCCGGGCGCCGCGCGCTGCGCGCGCGGCGAAAAAAGGCCACGCCGCCAAGTGCGGGTCACTCCCACCCCCTCCGACTTCATCTGTCCGAAAATATCCCGGGGGGTGAATTGGCCTAGCCAAGAGGGGGGCAGCGCCCCCTTGCCCGCCTCCGTCAAAGCACGACGCCGGCGGGCGCAGTCCTTTCCAAATCCCTGCCGCACCGTTCGGAACTGCCATACGCTTGCCATACGCTTGCCAGCCGCTTGCCATACACTTTCCAGCACCCTGCCGGCGCCGGCCCCGGCACCGATCCGCGCGGTGGAGCGGACGCGACCTGACGCGATTTGACTTGCAACGCGGCCGTTAGTGCGTCAGCATCGCGCCCATGCCGGACACGCTGGTGCGCAACCTCAAGCTGATGTGCAGCTACGCCCCCTCGATTTCCGAGGCCTGCCGGGCGATGGGCATCAACCGCCAGCAGTTCACCAAATACCTCAACGGCAGCGCCCGCCCCTCGGCCCGCAACCTGCGCCGGATCTGCGACTATTTCGGCGTCGAGGAGGAGGAGCTGGCGCTGCCCCCCGGCCGGTTCTCCGAGATCGTCTCGCTGCGTCCGCGCGCGCGTCACCTGATCCGCGCGCTGGGTCCGGCGGCAAGCCATATCGACCGGATGTTCACCACCTCGGTCGACAGCCTGCGGCCCTATTGCGGCTACTACCACTACTACTACTACACCCCCAGCCGGCCCGGCATGATCCGCCGGTCGCTCTTGCGGATCAGCGCCTACAAGGGCGTCTACTACACCTGTTTGTGCGAGCGTATCCAGCCGACCGAGACGCCGCTGGGCCGGTCGCATTTCGTCCGCTATGTCGGCGTCGCGGTGATGCTGGGCGGGCGCATATTCATCGTCGACCACAACGCCCGCGCGCTGCGCTCGCTGTCGCAGACGATCCTCTTTCCCGCCGCCACCGAGGAGCCGCAGTTCCTGACCGGCATGACGCTGGGCGTGCAGGGACGCAGCGCCCGTGCGCCCTTCGCCGCGCAGGTCTTCCTGGAATACTTGGGCGCGCGCACCAGCACCCATCGCGCCATGCGCGCCACCGGCGTCTTCGACCCCGACAGCCCCGACCTGCCGCGCCACGTCGCCCGCATGCTGGCGGTCGGCGGTGCCGGGATGCACATGATGACCGCCATCGAACTGCCCGCCTGACCCCCTGACGCGACCTGACGCCCCCACAGCGTCAGAAGCCTGCCCCTGATCCCAAGAACACCCTTGCCCGATCCCCACCCCCATCCGCAGGATAGACCCACGACGGGGCCCAACCCCGCACCACGGCTGTTGACCCCTCACGCCAACCGGGAGCTACCGATGACCCACGCCATACCCCGCCACCTCTTTCCCGCTGCGACGCGCCGCCAGTTCCTGGCCGGGACCGCCGCGCTGGGCACCCTCAGCCTGCTGCCTGTCGTCGCCTGGGCGCAGGATGGCCGGCTGAACGTCCGCGCCTATCTGGAACCCGACGACTACGACCCGCTCGACGCCTCGGGCTTTCTGGAGGAACTGCTCTACGGCTGCATCTACCGCAAGCTGATCCAGTACGTCCCCGGCGACGAATGGGACTGGCAGCTGGACCTGGCCGAGTCGATCGAGCAGACCAGCCCGACGACGATCGAATTTCGCCTGAAGGAAGGCCAGATGTGGTCCGACGGTTTTGGCGAGATTACCGCCGAGGACGTGAAATTCTCGCTCGACCGCCATATGGTCGAGGAGAACAACTCCCGCATCAAGCCCGACCTCGGCACCTTCACCCATGTCGAGGTGACCGGCACCCACACCGGCATCATCCATATGGAGCGTCCGTTCGCGCCGATGTGGACCATCGCGCTGCCCTACCTGGCCGGCACGATCATCTGCAAGGAGGCGGTCGAAGCCGCCGGCGGCAAGATCACCACCGCCATCCCGCCCGCCGTCTGCGGCCCCTACCGCGTCGTCGAGCACCGCCTGGGCGAGCGCTGGGTGCTGGAGCGCAACCCAGACTTCTCGGGCGAGCCCGCCGACTTCGAGCGCGTGGACCTGATCGTAATCGTCGATGAGGCCGCCGCCGAGATCGCCCGCGAAGCCGGCGATGTCGATTTCACCGCGATCGGCCCGGCCTCGGTCGCGCGGCTGCAGGACAGCCCGCCGGAGGGGATGCAGCTGTCGGTGCATCCGGCCCTCTTCTACACTTGGGTCGGGCTCAACATGGAGCACCCGAAGTTCGAGGACGAGCGCGTGCGCCGGGCGATCATGCACGCCATCGACGTCCCCTCGATCCTGCAGGCAGCCTATTTCGACGTGGCCGAACCCGCGACCGGGATCATCGCGCCCGGCCTGATCGGCCACCGGCCCGAAACGATGATCCCGCCGCAGGCCGATTTCGCCCGCGCCCGCGAACTGCTGGACGAGGCCGGCGTCGACACGCTGCAGATCAACATCGACGTGCTCAACAACGTCACCCACACCACCGCGGCGCAGGTGATGCAGGCGATGATGGCGCAGGCCGGGATCGAGCTGAACATCACCGTCCACGAGGGCGGCTCGTTCTGGAGCCTCGGTGTCGCCGCCGACGGCGACCGCTGGCAGGATCTGGAGCTGACCATCAAGCAATTCTCGATGACGCCGGACCCCTATTACGCGACCGCCTGGTTCGTCACCGACCAGATTGGCGACTGGAACTGGGAACAGTTCTCGAACGAGGAGTTCGATCGCCTGCACGAGGAGGCACTGAGCGAGACCGACCCCGACCGCCGCGACGAGATGTACCGCCGGATGCAGGACCTGATGGAGGAATCCGGCGCCTACCGGTTTATCACGCATGGCGTGACCGCGAACCTCTATGCCGACAGCATCGTCCCGGCGACACGGCCTGACGGGCTGCCGCTGGTGCAGTTCTTCCGCCGCGCCTGAGACAGGGCCCCGGCGCGACTGATTCCGCGCCGGGGCCGGCCCTGACCCCGCATGCTCCGCTATACCTTCCAGCGCATCGTCCTCGCGCTCGCGATCGTCTTCTTCGCGATCTCGGCGCTCTATACGGTGATGATCACGCTTCCGGGCGACCCAACAACCGTGCTGCTCGGCCCCCGCGCCACGGCCGAGATCCGCGCCGACTTCCGCGAGCGCATGGGCCTCGACAACCCCGTCTACGTCCAGATCGCCCAGTTCTGGGGCCGCATCCTGACGGGCGACATGGGCACCGACTTCAACCGCAACCGCCCGGTGGCCGAGGCCGTGCTCAACGCGCTGCCGCACACCATGGCGCTGGTCTTCGGCGCGATCTTCTGGTCGGCGACGCTGGGCATCCTGCTCGGCGCCTTTTCGGCCGACAACCGGGGCAGCTGGCTCGACCGCATCTCGGGCGTTCTGTCGGTCGCGTTCATCGCCGCCCCCTCCTTTGTCGTCGCGCTCTATTCGCTGCTGGTCTTCTCGGTCTGGCTGCGCTGGTTCCCGACCATCGGCGCGGGCGAGCCCGGCGACATCATGAGCCGCCTTTATCACCTCGCCCTGCCCTCCTTCGCCATCGGCCTCGCCTGGGTCGGCTACGTCGCGCGCATCGTCCGCGCCTCGATGCTCGAGGCGTTGGGCGAAAACTACATCCGCACCGCCCGCGCCTTCGGCCTGCCGCGCCGGACGGTCATCTACAACTACGCCCTGCGCGTGGCGATCCTGCCCGCCGTGCAGGTCCTCGGCGTCGGCATCGGCGGCATGCTCTCCAGCGCCGTCTTCGCCGAGATCGTGTTTTCGCGCCCCGGCCTCGGCTCGCTCATCTACGACAGCGTCTCGGGGCGCAACTATCCCGTCGTCATGGGCTCGATGCTGGTCGCCATCGGCTTCTTCGTCACCTGCGCGCTGATCGCCGACCTGATCAACGCCGCCCTCGACCCGCGGCACAGGTCCAAGGCATGAACGCCTTTCGCCACACGCTTCTCGGCCGGCTGCTGGCCGATCCGCTGGCCGTCTTCGCACTGGCGATCGTCACGCTGCTCGTCGTCTCGGCAATCTTCGCCGATGTCATCGCCCCGCATGATCCCACGGCGATGAACCTCGTGGACCGCTTTGCGACCCCATCGACGACCTACTGGATGGGCACCGACAACCTCGGCCGCGACACCTTCTCGCGCCTGCTGCAGGGCGGGCGGATCGCGCTTTACGTCGCCCTCACCGCCGTCACCATCTCCGGCCTGATCGGCCTGATCCTCGGGATGCTGGCGGGTTTCGGGCCGCGCTGGCTGGACAACGCGCTTCTCTTCTTCTTCGACACGCTCCGCGCCTATCCGACGATCATCCTCGCGCTCGCACTCGCCGCGCTGATGCCGCGCGGCCTCGGCACCGTCATCATCGTCGTCGTCATCACCTCGTTCGCCGAATACGGCCGGGTCGTGCGCACGCAGACGCTGTCCCTCAAGAACTCCGAATTCATCCTGGCCGAGCGCGCGATGGGCGCCTCCTTCGCGCGCATCGTCTTTCACCACATCCTGCCCAACGTGCTGGGTCCCTTCTTCATCCTCGCCGCCATGAACCTGCCCGTCGTCATCACCATCGAAGCCGGCATGAGCTTTCTCGGCATCGGCGTCCCGCCCGGCACGCCAAGCTGGGGCGCAACGCTGAAGGACGGGTTCGACTACATCCGCACCACCCCCTGGATTCTCCTCTCGGGCGGGCTGCCCCTGATCCTCGCCACCGTCGGCTTCACCTTCCTGGGCGAGGCTTTGCGCGACCAGCTCGACCCCAGGCTGAGGAAGACCCGATGACCGCCGCCCTGCAGATCGACGACCTGACGGTCCACTACGCCACCCGCGAAGGCGCGCTGCAGGCCCTGCGCGACGTGTCGATCACCGTGCCCGAGGGGAAAATCGTCGGCGTCGTGGGCGAATCCGGCTGCGGGAAATCCACCCTCATCAACGCGCTCCTGCAACTCCTGCCCGAAAACGCCACCCTCCCCGCCGGCCGCATCACGCTGGAGGGCGAGGATGTCACCCACGCCTCCACCCGCCGCCTGCGCCAGATGCGCGGGCAGGAGATGTCGGTCATCTTCCAGGACCCGATGACGTCGCTCAACCCGGTCCTCAGCATCGGCCGGCAGATGCGCGACATCCAGTATCGCCAGCCCGGCAACCGCACTGAGAAGGACCGCCGCTCCGCCAACATGCTGGGCCGCGTCGGCATCCCCGACCCGGTCGGCAAGCTCTCCGCCTACCCGCACGAGTTGTCCGGCGGCATGCGCCAGCGCGTCGCCATCGCCATGGCCGCGCTGATGCGCCCCCGCGTGCTGATCGCGGACGAGCCGACCACGGCGCTCGACGCCACGCTTGAAGTGCAGATCATAGAACTGCTGAAAGAGATCCAGCGCGAGATCGGCTGCGCCATCCTCTTCATCTCGCACCACCTCGGCGTCATCGCTGAACTCTGCGACCGCGTCGTGGTCATGTACGCCGGCGTCGCGGTCGAGGAGGGGCCGGTCGAGGACGTCTTCCTCCGCCCCGGGCACCCCTACACGATCAAGCTGATCGAATGCGACCCGGGCAGGCTGAAGGTGCGCGTGGCCGACCTGCCCTCGATCCCCGGCAGCCTGCCCGACCTGACCGACCCGCCCGCCGGCTGCATCTTCCAGGACCGCTGCGAGCGCGCCACCGAAATCTGCGCCACGCCACCCCCGCGCGCGCCCCAGCGACCCGGCCACTGGGCCGCCTGCCACCATTCCGGGCCGGAGGGCTCGTGATGCGTCCAGCAAAGGTTAAAATTCGGTTGCGATCACGATTTTTAATATTTCAAAACAAAAGGTTGCCCTCCGGTCCGCTAGCGGACCGCGCGCCCTTGGGCCGGAAAACCCGGCTTTCCGGGTCGATTCCGGGCCTTTCGCCCGCGTCCCGCCAGCCGGAAAACCGGCCATGACCCCGCTCCTTTCGCTCCGCGACGTCGTCGTCGAATTCCCCGCCGTCGGCGGCCTCAAGGCCCTGCTGACCCCGCCCGAAAAACGCCGCGTCCGCGCCCTCGACGGCGTCTCGCTCGAGGTCACGGCGGGCGAGACGCTGGCCATCGTCGGCGAATCCGGCTCGGGCAAGACCACGCTCGCCCGCGCCATCAACGGCCTCGTTCCGCTCGCCGGTGGCCAGGTCACCTTCGACGGCACGCCCCTGCACGAAAGCCCCGACTGGCACGCCATCCGCCGCCGCGTCGCGATGATGTTCCAGGACCCGGTCGGCTCGCTCTCCCCGCGCAAGACCGTGCGCGACCTGGTGCTGGAACCCTTCGCCATCCATGGCCTGCCCCTGAAGGACCGTCAGGCCAAGGCCGTGCAGCTACTCGAAGACGCCGGCCTCGGCCCCGACTTCCTCAACCGCTACCCGCACCAGCTCTCGGGCGGCCAGGCCCGCCGCGTCGGCGTCGCCCGCGCCCTCGCCCTGACCCCCACGCTGGTGCTGGCCGACGAGCCCACCGCCGGCCTCGACGTCTCGGTTCAGGGCGAGATCCTGAACCTGATGAACCGCATCAAGGCCGACCACGGCCTGACCACGCTGATCATCACCCACAACCTCAACATCCTGCGCCACATCGCCGACCGCATCGCCGTGATGTACCTCGGCCGCATCGTCGAGGTCGGCCCTGTCGAGCGCCTGCTCACCGCCCCCGCGCATCCCTACACCCGCGCCCTGATGGCCGCGAACCCCGAACCCGACCCCACCGCCCGGCGCGAACGCATCGTCCTGAAGGGCGAGACGCCGGCGCTGAACGCCCGGCCCCCGGGCTGCGAATTCCACCCCCGCTGCCCCGTCGCCCGCCCCGACTGCGCCACCCGCATCCCGCGGCTGGAACCCGCGACCACTGGCGGCCAGGTCGCCTGCCACTACCCCCTGACCCAGGAGCCCGCCCCCGCATGAGCTACGGCATCTACATCGGCCGCGACCACACCGCCGACGGCCATGCCTGGCTGGCGGGCTACGGCGACGAACCCTCCAGTCACTGGCTGGAACTGGTCCCGCGCCAAACCCACGCGCCGGGCAGCACCATCAAGGTCGGCGTCTCGCCAAAGTCCAACCTGCCAGGCGTCCGGTCCGAGATCCCGCAGGTCGCTGAGACCTTCCGCCACCTGCGCGTCAGCTACAGCCACTACCTCGGCGTGCCCGCGCCGATCACCAACGGTGGGCTCAACGAACACGGCGTCGCGGTGCGCGACATCTGGTCCTCCTCCCGCGCCGAGCTGATCGCGATGACCCCGCCCGACCAGTCGGGCCCCAACTATTCCGACCTCGCCCGCATCGTGCTGGAACGCGCCCGCACCGCCCGCGAAGGGGTCGATATCATCGCCGCCCTGATCGCCGAGCACGGCTATTCCTGCTATGGCGGCAATTCCCACATCATCGCCGACCCGGACGAAGCCTGGGTGGTGATCGAATTCGCCGGCGCGCAGAAGCTCTGGGTCGCCGAACGCCTGGGCCCCGACGCCATCCGCGCCGCGCGCCCCGGATGGATCGGCGAAATCCCCTCCGCGCCGAGCGACACGTTCCGCTTTCCCGACCACTTCATCCGCTTCGCGCAGGACAAGGGCTGGCACGACCCCGCGCACCCCTTCGACGTCAACCGTGTCTACGGCGACGCCAAGGGCCGCTGGGAAGGCGTGCAATGGGTGGAGACCGAGATGCAGGCGCGCGCGGCCCGGCCCGAGAAGATCGGTCTTGCCGATGTCGTCTGGTCCATCGCCACCGAAAAGCTGACCGGCGATACCGCCGGCTACGGCCAGGTCGTTCCCCTGACCCACCCGCGCCACGACGCCCTGCGCGTCATGTGGCACGCCCCGGTCGGCCCGGTGACGGCGCCGCTGGTGCCCGTCTTCATCGGCATGTCCGACGTGCCGCCCGAATACGGTCCCCACCGCTACCTGACCTCGGGCGAAAGCGCGCGCTTCCTCGACGACCGGCGCGCCAGACGCAACCCCGACTCGGTTAGCCACATTTCTCAGGGTGCCGAGGTCACGCGCTCGGCCTTTCAAGCGGGAAAGCGGCTCATGCATCTCGCGTTTCAATCCGCCGGACCGATCCTGGCAGAGGTCTGGACCCATTGCCGCGCGACCGAAGCACGCCTCGCCCAAGATCTCCCCGACCTGCTGCGCAGCGCCGAGGTCCTGCTCGACGCCGGCGAGGCGCGCCTGGCGGCACGGCTTCTCACCGACCACGCTTCCACCCGGCTTCTGGCAGTCCTGTCCGAGGCCGAAACGCTCGCCTCCGCCGCCGAGGCACGGATCCGAATGGCGGACGGGCTGAACCTTGCGCGGACACCGCGGCGACCCCAACAGATCTGGTAAGCGCACCACTGGTTAAGCGCGGTTGGGCGCACACGTCATAGGCTGGACACTTCATCCGGCGCGGCGCCGATCGAAGTGATCCGGCACCTGATCCCGCGTCGGCTTGTCGCGCAGCATCGCGCACGCCCAAGCCATCATCCCTGCGGCGTCATCGCCTTGCGCTGACGCCCCCGTTCAAGCCCCAGTTGCCGTTCGCGCCAGATGATCAAGACACCCGCCAGAACGACTAGGGCTGCGCCACCCAGCATGGTAAGGGTCGGAACCTCGTCAAATATCCAGTAGCCTATGGCCAGCGCAAACAGGATCGAAACATACTCGAACGGCGCAATCACCGAAGCGTCGGCGTGGCGATAGGAAGACGTCAGCAGAACCTGGCCCACACCCCCCAGCAACCCGGCAAGGACCAGAAGCACTACATCCCCCGGCCCTGGCACGACCCAACCGTAAGGCAGCGTCAGCAGGCTGAGCCCGGAGGCGGTGATCGAAAACCAGAAAACAATGGCGCTGGTCGATTCGGTCTGAACCAGCCTGCGAACGAAAATCTGCGCGAGTGCCGCAAAGACCGCTGCGCCGAGAACCAGCATCGCTCCCAGCGCCTCTGCTTCGGACAAGTCCGCGCCCACCGAAAGCCGGGGCGACAGGACGATCAGCACGCCGATCACGCCCAGAACCACCGCCGAGATCCGAAAGATTCGGACCTCCTCGCCCAGAAACATCGCGGCGAAGATCACGGTCAGTATCGGTGCGGCGTAACCGATCGCGGTGACCTCGGGCAAAGGCAGGAACAGCAGACCGGCAAATCCCAGTCCCATCGCCGAAGTCCCGACGAAACCGCGCCAGACATGCGCCATCGGTGCCTTGGCGCGAAACCCCGTTGCCAACTCATGGCGCCAGGCCAGCCAGGCGACGATGATCGGCACGGCAAAGACCGATCGGAAGAACACGACCTCGCCTGGGGGTACACGCCCATCGGTCGCCTTGATCAACGACGCCATCGTGATGAACACAAGCACCGACGCAATCTTCAGAATGATGCCGTGAAGAGGTCGCATGACAGGCCTCAAGGGATACTGCATCTGCGAAGTATCGTCCCACATCCAATTGAGCAAGGCTTTCGGTGGCCCTGTAGCGTCCTGTGGCGTCGCAGGGGATGGTCCCAAGTCTGCAGTGAGTTCTTGTTAACTTCGGGTGGAATATAACGCGTGCTCTCCCGTTTTCTGAATACCGGTGCCGATCCGGGCCGGCGCGGTGTGCGGCGGACGCACGCGATGAAAGAGGGTTGCATGGGCAAGTTCGAACTCGGGCGCGCGTCTCCGGCAATCGGCGGACCGGTCGGTGGACGGGACACTGCGGCGCGTAGGCCCCGCGTCGTGCTTTACTCCCATGACACGCTCGGTTTCGGGCACTTGCGGCGCAACATGCTGCTGGCGAGCGCGCTGAAGGAGTGCGGTCAGGACCCCGACATCCTCCTCATCGCCGGGATGCACGAGGCGGGCGCGTTCGCGATGCCGGACGGTGTCGACTGTGTCAGTCTTCCCGCCTATGCCAAGGCGGTGGACGGGAGCTACCGCTCACGCGAGCTGAGCATCGGCGTCGT
>NZ_JADDJF010000024.1 GCF_017811755.1 Pararhodobacter sp. SW119
CATCCGACGACTCCTCAGAACCGACCCGGATCAGGCCGCCGATCCCTGGCGAAACTTAACCTCCAAACTGCGAAAGAATCCAAGAGTCGTGTAGTATGAAGAAAGTATTGCAATCACGGCTTTTTTCTTTTTTTGTCAAAGACCTGAACTCCGGTCCGCTAGCGGACCGCCTCGTCATCGCGCGGATTCTTGCCCCAGCACGACCGTTCCGACCTCGTATCCCGGTCAGAGAACGTAGCGACTCAGGTCCGCCGACCGCGATAGATCGCCGATATTCTTCTCGACGAAATCCGCGTCCACCGCGACCGACTCCCCGGCCTTGTCGGGCGCCGTGAAGCTGAGTTCCTCGAACACCCGCTCCATCACCGTGTAGAGCCGGCGCGCGCCGATGTTCTCCACCGCCTCGTTGACCTCGGCGGCGATGCGGGCCAGCGCCTTGATGCCGTCCTCGGTGAAGCGGACCTCCAGCTTCTCGGTCCCCATCAGGGCGGTGTACTGCAGCGTCAGCGCGTTGTCGGTCTCAGTCAGGATGCGGACGAAATCGCCCTCGGTCAGCGGCCGCAATTCCACCCGGATCGGCAACCGGCCCTGAAGCTCTGGCAGAAGGTCCGAGGGTTTGGCAACGTGGAACGCGCCCGAGGCGATGAACAGGATATGGTCGGTCTTGACCGCGCCGTACTTGGTGGACACCGTCGTGCCCTCGATCAACGGCAGCAGGTCGCGCTGCACGCCCTCGCGGCTGACATCGGCGCCACGGGTCTCGGCGCGGGCGCAGACCTTGTCGATCTCGTCCAGAAAGACGATCCCGTTCTGCTCCACCGCCTCCAGCGCCGCGGCCTTCACCGCCTCGTCGTCCAGCAGCTTGTCGGCTTCCTCTCCGATCAGGATGTCGTGGCTTTCGGCCACGGTCATCCGCTTGCGCTTGGTGCGCCCGCCAAAGGCCTTGCCGAAGATCTCGCCCAGATTCATGCCGCCGCCCTGCGGCATGCCGGGGATCTCCATCATCGGGAGGGCGGGACCGGGATCAGCGACCTCGACCTCGATGATCGTGTCGTCCAACTCGCCCGCGTGCAGCTTCTTGCGAAAGAGGTCGCGCGTACCGGCTCGCGCCTCGGTCCCGGCGATGGCGTCGAGCACGCGTTCCTCGGCGTTCGCCTGCGCCCGGGTGCGCACGTCCTCGCGCATGTGCTCGCGGGTCATGGCGATGGCGGCGTCCATCAGGTCGCGGATGATCTGCTCGACATCGCGGCCGACATAGCCGACTTCGGTGAACTTCGTGGCCTCGACCTTCAGGAAGGGGGCCTTGGCCAGTTTCGCAAGCCGGCGGCTGATCTCGGTCTTGCCGACGCCGGTGGGACCGATCATCAGGATGTTCTTCGGATAGACCTCCTCGCGCAGGGCGGGGTCCAGTTGCTTGCGCCGCCAGCGGTTGCGCAGCGCCACGGCCACCGCCCGCTTGGCCGGCGCCTGGCCGATGATGAAGCGGTCGAGTTCGGAGACGATCTCGCGCGGGGTCAGGTCGGTCATTTGCGGATGCTCTCCACGGTCAGGTTGCCGTTGGTGTAGACGCAGATCTCGGCGGCGATGGCCATGGCCTTGCGCGCGACCTCTTCGGCGGAATGGTCGGTTTCCATCAGCCCGCGCGCGGCGGCGAGCGCGAAGTTCCCGCCCGAGCCGATGGCGGTGACGTCGTGTTCGGGCTCCAGCACGTCGCCGGCGCCGGTGATGACATAAAGGTCGGCGCCGTCGGTGACGATCAGCATGGCCTCCAGGTTGCGCAGGTACTTGTCAGTGCGCCAGTCCTTGGCCAGTTCGACGCAGGCGCGGGCCAGTTGCCCGGGCGAGGCCTCGAGTTTCTTTTCCAGCCGTTCGAGCAGCGTGAAGGCGTCCGCGGTCGAGCCGGCGAACCCGGCGACGACTTCGCGCCCGTCCTTGCCCAGACGGCGCACCTTGCGGGCCGAACCCTTGATCACCGTCTGGCCGAGGCTGACCTGCCCGTCGCCAGCAACCACCACTTCGCCCCCGCGGCGCACGGCAAGGATCGTCGTGCCGTGCCAGCCGGGAAAGTCGTCCTTCGTCATGTGCTGCCCCTCTCTTCAGGTTGCGCCCTATATGGCCGCGCGCCCTGCAAAGGACAACCCGGCCCTCTGGCAGGCCCGGCGCGTGGACGCTAAGGTGCCGGCATGACGTCCCTTCCCCTCCCCGATCGACACGCGACCGAACGGCTGGCGCGCCGTCTGGCGCCGCGTCTGCGCGCGGGCGATGTGCTGCTGCTGGAGGGGCCGATCGGCGCGGGCAAGACGCATTTCGCCCGCGCGCTGATCAAGGCGCTGATGCCGGTGGCCGAGGAGGTGCCCTCGCCCACCTTCACGCTGGTCCAAGTCTATGACGGGCCGGGTTTCCCGATCTGGCACGCCGACCTCTACCGCCTTACGGACCCCGAGGAAGCGGTGGAGCTGGGCCTGGCCGAGGCGTTCGAGACCGCGCTCTGCCTGGTCGAATGGCCCGAGCGGCTGGGCCCCTGCCGGCCGCCCAATGCCCTGACCCTGCGCCTGTCGCATGCGCCCGGGGACAGCCGAGAGGTCGAACTGATCGCCGACGGGGCGGGCTGGTCGGAGCGGCTGGAGGGGTTGGCGTGATCTTCGGCCCCTCGGACGGCGCGCGGGTCTTTGCCGAAGCCCCGGGCACGGATTTCGCCGCTGCGGTGTCGCGTGGCCTGCGCAACCGACTGGCCGGCCAGCCGCCCGAGGCGATGGCGCGCATCGAGGTGTTGGTGAACACCAGTCGACTGCAGGCGCGCCTGCGGGCGGCGCTGATGGCGCAGGGGCCGGGCTTTCTGCCGCGCATCCGCCTGATCGCCGCGCTGGACGACACCGGCCTTGATACACCGCGCGCGGCGCTGCGCCGGCGGCTGGAACTGGCGCAACTCATCCGCGGGCTGCTTGCCGCCGACCCGACCCTTGGCCCGCGGCACGCGGCCTTTGCCCTGGCCGACAGCCTGGCGGCGCTGCTGGACGAGATGCAGGCCGAGGGCGTGGCGCTCTCGGCGCTGGACCGTCTGGACGTCAGCCAGCATTCGCAGCACTGGGACCGGTCGCTGCGCTTCATCCGGCTGGTCGCGCGCTACCTTGCCCCCGGCGCGTTGCGCGACCGTCAGGGGGCGCAACGCGCCGCGATCGAGGCGCTGGTGGCCAGCTGGGCCGAGGCGCCGCCCGCGCATCCGGTAATCGTGGCGGGCTCGACCGGGTCGCGCGGGATGACGGCGCTTCTGATGCGGGCGGTCGCACAGCTGCCGCAAGGGGCCTTGATCCTGCCCGGGTTCGACTTCGACATGCCGGCGGATGTCTGGCCCGAACTCGACGATCCGCTGCAGTCCGAGGATCACCCGCAGTATCGCTACGCGGCACTCCTGCGTACGCTCGATATCGAAGCGGGCCAGGTCGCGCCCTGGGCCGGAGCCGCCGCGCACGATCCGGCGCGCAACCGCGTGATCTCGCTCTCGCTGCGCCCGGCCCCGGTCACCGACCGCTGGCGGGCCGAGGGTGCGGGACTGGGGAATCTTGAAACCGTCCTGGCCAGAACAGACCTGATCGAAGCGCCCGACCCGCGGACCGAGGCGCTGGCCATCGCGCTGATCCTGCGCAATGCCGCCGAGACTCGCCGCAGTGCAGCGCTGATCACCCCCGACCGGTTGCTGGCGCGACAGGTGACCGCCGCGCTTGACCGATGGCAGTTGCGCCCCGACGATAGCGCGGGCCGGCCACTGGCACTGTCGGCGCCAGGGCGCTTCCTGCGGCAGGTCGCGGCCTGCTTGCGTCACATGCCCGATGCGCGGTCGCTGGTCGCGCTGCTGAAGAATCCCATCGCCCACTCCGCCGACGGGCGCGGGCCGCATCTGAACCACTTGCGCGACCTCGAACTCTGGCTCCGGCGAAAGGCCCTTCCGTTTCCGACCGCGCCGGACCTCGTCCGCTGGGCCGGCGAGGACGTCGGGCGCCGCATCTGGCTCGACTGGCTGCTGCCCCTGCTGTCGCCCCCCGATCCCTGCGCGCATGCGCTATCCGACTTGGTCGACCGGCACCTGACACTGGCCGAACGGCTCGCTGGAGGGGTGCGCAAAGGGACGACAGACCCCGGCAGCGGCGAGTTGTGGCTACGCGAACCCGGGCGGCGTGCGCAGACGCTCATGGCGGACCTGTCCGCCGCGGCGGCGCATGGCGGCGAGGTCACGGGCGCCGACTATGTCGCGCTGCTCGATGGCCTGCTGGCCGGCCAGTCGGTGCGCGAAAGCGCCGAGTCGCATCCCGACATTCAGATTCTGGGCACGCAGGAAGCGCGCTTTCACGGGGCCGATCTGGTCGTGTTGGGCGGGTTGAACGAGGGGGTCTGGCCGCAGGTCCCCGCGCCCGACCCCTGGTTCAATCGACGCATGCGCCTGGATGCCGGGCTGCTGCTGCCGGAACGCCAGGTCGGGCTTTCGGCGCACGATTTCCAGCAGGCCGCGGGCGCCGCCGAAGTCGTCTTCACGCACGCCCGCCGCAACGCCGAGGCCGAAACCGTGCCGTCCCGCTGGATCAACCGGCTGCAGAACCTGATCGCCGGCCTTCCGGCGCAGCAGGGCCCCGCGGCATTGCAGGCGATGCGCGCGCGCGGGCAGGTCTGGCTCGACCTCGCCGCGCGCTTTGATCGCGACCTGCGCGCGGTGCCCGATGCGGTGGCGCGGCGCCATCCCCGTCCCGCCCCCGCGCCCCCTGCCGCGGCGCGCCCGCGCGAACTGCCGGTCACCGCCGTCAAGGACCTGATCCGCGACCCCTACACGATCTACGCGCGCTACATCCTTGGTCTGCGGCCGCTGGACGCGCTGAGCGCCGAGCCGGATGCACGCCTGCGCGGGGTTGTCCTGCACGAGCTTTTCGACCGCTTCACGCGCGCCCATCCCCCCGGTACAGCCGCCGATCCAGCCAACTTGCTGGCGATGGCCGACGCCGTCCTGTCAGAGTACGTGCCCTGGCCGGCAGCGCGAATGCTGTGGCGAGCCCGGCTTGCCCGCGTGGCGGAGGATTTCATCCGATGGCACAGCGGCCTGAGCGGCGCGCCCATTCTGATCGAGCAGAAGGGCGCGCTGACCTTGCCGGACCCGCCCTTCACATTGACCGGACGGCCCGACCGTATCGACCGCCTGCCGCATGGTGCGCTGCAGATCTTCGACTACAAGACCGGTGACCCGCCCACGAAGGCGCAGCAGGAAGCCTTCGACAAGCAATTGATCCTTCTGACGATGATGGCCGAAGACGGCGCCTTTCCGGGGCTTGACCCCGCGCCTGTGGACCGCGCCGAGTTCGTTGGCGTCGGCACCCGGTTCAAGCTGAGCGCGGCCGAGATCGACCCCGAAGCCCTCGCCCGCCACCGCGAAGGACTGCGCCGCCTTTTGCACGACTACATGTCCCCGCGGCAGGGATACATCGCCCGTCGCGCCGCGAAGAAGGACAGCGATCGCAGCGACTATGACCAGCTTTCGCGCCGGGGGGAATGGCAGGTCACCGACACCGAGGAAACCTTCCGGGTGGGCGATCACGATGGATGAGGCGACCCGGCGCCAGATCCGGGCGGCGGAGCCGTCCGCCACGACCTGGCTGTCGGCGAATGCCGGCTCGGGCAAGACGCGGGTGCTGATCGACCGCGTCGCGCGGTTGTTGCTGCGCGGGGTGGCGCCGCAGCGCATCCTCTGCCTGACCTATACCAAGGCCGCCGCGGCCGAGATGCAGAATCGCCTTTTCGCACGGCTGGGCGACTGGGCGATGAAGGACGACGCGGACCTATCCGCGGCGCTGCACGACCTGGGCGAGACGGTCATCGACCCCGACCTTCTGGCCCGCGCGCGGCGGCTTTTCGCCCGCGCGCTGGAAACTCCGGGCGGGTTGAAGATACAGACGATTCACGCCTTCTGCGCGGCACTCCTGCGCCGCTTCCCCCTGGAAGCCGGCGTTGCGCCCGACTTTGCCGAGGCCGATCCGCGCAGCCTGCTGGCGCTGCGCATGGAACTGCTGGACGACCTGGCCGCGGGCGACGAGGCGCCACGGTTGCAGGCATTGGCCGCCAGGATCGGCGAGGGCACGCTGCTGTCGCTTCTGACCGAATTGAGCCGTTTCCGGGATGCGTTTCGCCCCAATGCGCCGGCGGCCGACCTGAACGCGCTGTTCGATTTGCCGCCGGGTTTCGACGATGCCGCGCTTGCCGCGCAGGTCTTCGCCGGCGACGAAGTCGAAATGGCCCGCGTGCTGTTGCCGCATCTGCGCGCCGGCAAACCGACCGACCTCAAACTCGCTGACGCGCTTTCCCCCCTCATCCATCGTGTCGCGCTAGACGATCTGCCGCGACTAGAAGGCGCGCTGCTGTTTGGCAAATCCGCGAAGGAAGCCTTCACCGCGAAGGGCGCTCGATTGCCGACGAAAGACTTGAGAGCGAAGCTGGAACGGGCCGAGCCGGTGGCGCTGGCCGCGCTGGATGCGCTTGGAGATCGCATAGAGGCCGCGCGTGCGCTGAGACAGCGGCTGGAGGCCTTCGAGCGCGCGACGGCGCTTCACGGGTTTGCGCGTGACTGGATGCGCGCGGCGGAAGCGGCGAAAGCGGAGCGCGGCTGGCTGGAGTTCGACGACCTGATCGTGCGCGCGCGCGATTTGTTGGGCGACCCGTCGGTCGCGCAATGGGTGCTCTACAAGCTGGACGGGGGGATCGATCATATCCTGATCGACGAAGCACAGGATACCAGCCCCGAGCAGTGGCAGGTGATCGGGCATCTGGCGCAGGAATTCACCGCCGGCCAGGGCGCACGCGAGGCCGTGCGCACGATCTTCGTTGTCGGTGATCGCAAGCAGTCGATCTATTCCTTCCAGGGCGCCGATCTGCGCGGCTTCGACCGGATGCAGGGCGAATTCGACGCCCGCTTCGCCGCGGTCGGTCCCGGGATGCAGCGGCTGGAACTGACGCATTCGTTCAGGTCCTCGGAAGCGATTCTGCGTCTGGTCGACACCTGCTTCGCCCCCGACCCGCAGGAAAACGGACTGGGCGGCGGCGTTGCGCACCTTGCCTTTCAGACCGAGTTGCCGGGACGCGTCGACCTCTGGCCGATGGTGGAACCGGCCGAGAAGCCCGCGCCAGGGGACTGGGACGTCCCCCTCGACCGGCCAAGCGAGGAGCATCACGAACTCACGCTCGCCCGGCAGATCGCGCGCGAGATCGCCGCCATCCTCGCCTGCGGCGAACGGATTGCCACGAAGGACGGGTGGCGCACGGTCGGCCCGGGCGATTTTCTGGTTCTCGTGCGTCGCCGGCGACTGCTGTTTCACGAGATCATCCGCGCCCTCAAGGCCGAGGGATTGCCGGTGGCGGGCGCCGACCGGTTGGTGCTGACCGAAGAACTGGCCGCCCAGGACCTGATTGCGCTTCTTCGCTTCCTGGCGCTGCCCGAAGATGACCTGTCGCTTGCCTGCGCGCTGCGCTCGCCGCTTTTCGGCTGGTCCGAGGACCGGCTGTTTCGGCTGGCCCACGGGCGCGGAAAGCAGTTCCTTTGGGAACGCCTGCGCGCTGCTGCCGGTGCCGAAGAAACCGTCGCGGTGCTGCAGGACCTTCGCGATCAGACCGATTTCCTGCGTCCCTACGAACTGATCGAGCGCGTGCTGACCCGGCACGAGGGCCGCCGACGCCTGTTGTCCCGCTTCGGGATCGAGGTCGAGGACGCGCTGGAAGCCTTTGTCGCGCAGGCGCTGGTCTACGAGATCGAGGAAATCCCGACGCTGGACGGATTTCTGGGCTGGCTAACCGCCGCCGATGTCGAGGTCAAGCGTCAGTCGGAAGCGGCCGGCGGGCGCATCCGGGTCATGACCGTTCACGGAGCGAAGGGGCTGGAGGCGCCGGTGGTCGTGCTGCCCGACACCGCCGACCGGCGTGACCCGGAACGTGCTGCGCTGCGCGACGTCGCCGGCCAGCCGATCCTTCGCCTGCCAGCCGAGGACGCCCCCGAGGTGCAGATCGTCGCGGATGAAGCGGCCCGCGCGCGCCGGCGCGAAGAATCCGATCGCCTGCTCTATGTCGCGCTGACACGGGCCGAACGCTGGCTGATCATTGCCGGCGCCGGCAAGGCCGCGGATCAGGCCGGCTGGTACGCCCGGATAAAAGCCGGCATGGAGGCCCTGAACGCAGAGGCACAGGATTTCCCGCCAGGTCCCGGGTCTCGGTTTGAATCCGGCGCTTGGCCCGCGCCCGCTCCCGCGCCGCGGGTCGTCGCGCAGGTGACAGACGATACCGACCTGGATCATCTTTCGCGCCCGCTGCCCGTGCCCGCGACGCGAACGCTTGCCATCAGCCCCAGCGCCCTCGGGGGCGCGAAGGCGCTGCCGGGAGAGGCCGGCGCGACCGAAGAAGAGGCGCTTAAACGCGGGCGCATGATGCATCTTCTGCTGGAGCACCTGCCCGCCGCCGCACCGGGCGACCGTCCTGCGCGCGCCGAGGCCCTGCTTGCGCCCTTCGATGCGCCTCCGGTCGAGGTCGCGCGCTGTCGGGACGAAGCCGAGGCGCTGATGAACAACGACACGCTGCGCCCGGTGTTCGCGCAGGACACGCTGGCCGAGGTCGCGCTGTCCGGCCTCTGGCATGATCGACTGATCTGGGGCGTGATCGACCGCTTGCAGATCACCGCCGATCACGTCCTTGCGATCGATTTCAAGACGAACCGAGTAGTGCCCGCGACGCCAGCCGAGGTGCCGGAGGGCTTGCTGCGCCAGCTTGGCGCCTATGTCCACCTGCTGCGTCCGCTTTATCCCGACCGGCGGATCGAGGCCGCGATTCTCTGGACCGCGACGGCAAAACTCATGCGGCTCGACAACGCAGCCCTTGCCGCCGCACTGGACCGGGCCGCCCTTGACCCCGAAGTCGCGGCTTCATAGTTGTCAGGAGAGGCGCCTCGGCGCGTGATTTACCCCGAAAGCGGAGACATCCCATGGCCACCATTCCCGTCACCGACGCGACCTTCGACGCCGAAGTGCGTAACAGCTCGATCCCGGTCGTCGTCGATTTCTGGGCGGAATGGTGCGGACCCTGCAAGCAGATCGGCCCGGCGCTGGAAGAACTTTCGACCGAATACGAAGGCCGGGTGAAGATCACCAAGGTCAACGTCGACGAGAACCCGCAAGTGACCGCGGCGATGGGTATCCGGGGCATACCGGCGCTGTTTCTGGTGAAGGATGGCCAGATCGTGTCGAACAAGGTCGGCGCGGCGCCCAAGGCCGCACTTGCCAGCTGGATCGACGCGTCGATCTGATCACTGGATCCGCGGCTCCGTGGTATCAGACCCCGGCGTGCTGGGGGGCTGACGGCGCGGGCGACGTCTGCTTTGACGAGAGCCTGCCCTTGCCCGCGGAAGCGGCAGGGGGACGGTTTTGGTGCGTGACAGGTGCGCGCGCCTCGGCACTATCCAACGCGGCCAATTCTGCCAACGGCTCGAACACGACAAGCAGGGCACTGTTCGTGGCGCGACGTGCCCGCAGCATCATCTGCCGCCCGACCTTCAGCCGGACCACACCCGCGACCACGCCCTGATCCGTCTGCGGCCTCGCCAGCGCCGCGACCCCGGCCCACAGGTCGCTATCCTCGCATTGCAGACGCCACGCACCCAGCGCTTCTCGCAGGGTCACGACGGCCATCGACTCCTCGATCTTCTGGCCCCAGAGGCGGCCGAAGGCGGCGTTCGTCAGGACCAGCTGCCCGTTGGCGGAAAAGACGGCGACGGCCGCTTCCAGCAAATTCAACGCGGCCTGCCCGGTTTCAAGTTCCGCCCGAAAATTCCGCGAGAGATAGACTTCGGAGCTGATGTCCTCGAGCATGAAGGCCAGGGCGCCATCGGGATGGGGCCTGACCGACACCCGGAAGGTCTGCCCCGACGGCAGCGACCAGGTCTCCTCGAATTCGCGCGGCTCGCCGCTGCTCTCACAATCGGTGAGGCGCCGCGCCCAACTCGAATAGTCCCGCGGCTCGGGCAGGATGCGCTTTCCGCGCATCCGGTTCAGGAAACCTTCCATCCCGGGGCGCGACAGCAGGAACTCGGGTTCAAGCCCGGTCAACTGGCTCAATGCCGGGTTGAAAAGCTGAAGACGGCGATGTCGGTCGAAGACCGCAAGGCCGATCGGCAGCGTGGCGAAGGTCTTGGTGAGCGTCTGGATAAACGATTGCCGTGCGCTTTCCGCCAGGTGCGCGGCATCGGCCGGGACGGCGAAAACCAGTTGGCCCTTCTCATCGGCCTCGCGCTGCAGATCGAACCAGGCAACGCGCCCCCCCGGCAGCGCCAGCGACACCCGCTCGACCCGCCCGGCCTCGCTTCCGGGGAACAACGACGGCAAGGGCCAGCTGATCGCGCCGCCATAGCCGGCTTCGATCAGCTGATGCAGGTAGGCACCATTTGCCCAGATCACCTGTCCCTGCGCGTTCTCGCGCCAGGTCGGGATCGGCGAAAGGTCCGACACGCCGCGCAGTACGGCAAGTTCCTCTTCCAGCGCGCGATGGCTCAGACGATCCAGCATCACGCCGCCCTCCTCGGCCGCGGTATCGGCCAACGTCAGGCGCGCGGTCCCGTCAAGCCATTCCGCAAGCAGCGAAAGCCCCGAACCGTCCTTCGCCGTCAACTCCAGGCGGCGCCGCTGCGCAAGCGTCGCCAGACGCTCCGCCAGATCGGGAAAGCCGGCTGCGAGATAGCGTGACAGACGCGCCCAGGCGACGCCTTCGCCGGGGATATCGCCCGCCGTGCCGGCCAACGACGAAAGCAGGGCCTCGCCGCGGTCGTTGGCGTCGACCAGAACCCGATCGCTGAAAAGGAAAACAGCATCCAGCCGGTTTCCACCCAGTTTCGCCTGCGGCACGCGCGAGGGCATCTTCAAAAGCCCCGCCGCAATCAGAACCACCGCCAGCGCCGTCGCGGCAGAGGTCGCAAGCACAACGAGCGCGGAAGTCAGGCTGCTGTCCATCATCAATCCAGTCGAGAATTCCCGCAGGCGCGGGCCGATGCTCGAAGCGTTCTCTATTCTGGTTAAGCGGCCATTAACGGGGATCTGCCCGGTATTGACTATTTTCTAGTCAGGCGACGATCCGCCGATGCTCGGATCGAGCGGGAGATTGGCTCCCAGGCGCGGGCGCGGCGCGGCGACGATCGCCGTTCGCGGCCACGACACCTCGGCAATCGCACCGGCCCATTCCCCTGCATGATCGCCGTCATCGACAGCGGAGCCCGTGCCATTGCGAAACCGCAGCCTGGCGCCCGACCGTTCCAGCAAGGTCTTGGCGATGAAAAGACCCAGTCCCATCCCCTCGTATTCCGGTCGATGGCTGCGGAGCGCCGCCGGCCGGCGCGCGCGCAGGTAGGGATCGCCGATCCGGCCCAGCAGATCGGGTGGATAGCCCGGACCATCGTCCATGACGCGCAGTCTGATCGTCGACTCGTCCCACTCGGCGTCGATGCGGATCCGGTTTTCCGCGAAATCGACCGCATTCTGGATCAGGTTGCGAAGGCCATGGATGATCTCGGGTCGGCGCCAGATCTCGGGCATGCGCGGATCGGCGTCACCCAGAGCGCGATGGACGAAGCGCAACTCCTTGCCGCGGGCGGCATGCGGCGCGGCAGCCTCGGTCACGACCGCCTCCAGCGGCGCCTGATGCAGATGCGGATCGTCCTTTCCCGCCTGTCCCATCGAGTGGAGGATCTTTCGGCAGCGGTCGGCCTGTTCGCGGATCAGCGTCGCATCGGCCCGCTGGTCGGCGTCTTCCAGCGTGTCGATCAGTTCCGAACTCGCCAGCTTGATCGTCGCCAGCGGTGTACCCAGTTCGTGCGCGGCAGCCGCAACTACGGCGGTCAGATCGGTCAGCTTCTGTTCGCGAGCAAGCGCCATCTGCGTCGCCAGAAGCGCCTCGGTCAGCGCGTGCTTTTCTATGGCGACACTGCGCGAATAAAGCCCGATGAAGGCGATGCCGGTCAGAATCGCCAGCCATTGCCCGACCAGCAGCAGCGTCGGTATCACGACCGGCAGGCCGCCGCGCAGGATCAATGGCTCATGGCTGACGGCCAGAAGCGATGCCAATGCGGCCGCGATCCCCCCGATGGCCAGCGTGGAGCGCAACCTCAGCGCGGTTGCGGCGATCGTGACCGGCGCCAGCAGCAGAAGCGCGAACGGGTTCGACAACCCGCCCGTCAGAAACAACAGGACCGACAACTGCGTCGTGTCGAAGATCAGGGTCAGCAGCACCTCGCCTTCGGACAGACGGCGGTTCGGCGGAAAGACGAACTCGCTCAGTAGGTTCGAGGCAATCGAAACTGCGACAACAAGGTAGGCTAGCGGGATGGAAAAACTGAGACCCAGACCGAAATGCGCGATCGTGATCGCCAGGAACTGGCCCAGCACCGCAATCCAGCGCACCCGCGTCAGGGTTTGCAGGCGCACCCAGTGCATGTCGGCATCGTAATTCGTGAGCCTGACGGGGTAGCGTGCCAAGGGGCGTCCTGTTGTCGCGGAAAGTCCTGGCCGCATTGTTAGTGCTCGACGCATCGGGCATCAAGAACCGCTCAAGGATCGGAGAGTCTGATGATTCGCTACTACAGCATCGGCGCGGCCGCTTTCGTGGCGGTGCTGCTGGGCGTCCTGGGTTGGCTGGTTTTGGCGGATCGCGATGGCGACCGATTTGCCCAGTGCCGCGCAACGTCCATCGCAGGCGGATCCGGATCGATCGGCGGCCCGTTCGAACTGATCGACCAGACCGGACGCACGGTGACCGAGGCCGACGTGCTTTCAGAACCGGCGCTGATCTACTTCGGCTACACGTTCTGCCCGGATGTCTGCCCTCTCGACACCGCGCGCAATGCGCTCGCCGTGGAGCTGTTGGAGGAGCGCGGCCACAACCTCCGCCCCGTCTTCATCTCGGTCGACCCCCGGCGCGACACGCCAGAGGTGCTGGCAGAGTTCGCGAGCATCTTTCATCCCCGGATGATCGGACTGACCGGCAGTGAGGCGCAGGTTCGTGCCGCGGCGCGCGAATACCGGGCCTTCTACAACGTCCACGAGGCCGAGGATGACTTCTACCTCGTCGACCATTCGACCTTCACCTATCTGATGCTGCCCGGCGAAGGCTTCGTCGAGGTCTTTCGCCGCGACGACACCGCACCCGACATGGCCGACCGGATCGCCTGTTTCCTGGACAGGCTTTGAACCCGGCGGATTCTGCCCTACGTCCGCGCTGCACCCAGTTCGACACCGCGTCACAGGAGTAGCGAGATGTCCGATCCGCAAACACCCGATATCGGCCCCGACCGGTCCCTGCTGCTGGTCGACGATGACGAGGTGTTCCTGAAGCGTCTGGCCCGCGCCATGGAGCGGCGCGGTTTCGAGCCGCACACCGCGACAAGCGTTGCCGCCGGCAAGGCCGCCGCGCAGGCAACTCCACCGGCCTACGCGGTCATCGACCTGCGCCTCGAAGACGGCAATGGCCTCGATGTCGTCGAGGCGTTGCGAGCGCGTCGCCCGGACGCGCGCATCGTCGTGCTGACCGGTTATGGCGCCATCGCGACAGCGGTCGCCGCGGTGAAGATCGGCGCGACGGATTACCTGTCGAAGCCCGCCGATGCCGACGAGGTGGTCAACGCGCTGCTCAATCATGCCGACGGCACCCTGCCCGCCCCGCCGGAAAACCCGATGTCGGCGGACCGGGTGCGCTGGGAACACATCCAGCGCGTGTTCGAACAATGCGACAGGAACGTGTCCGAAACCGCGCGACGGCTCAGCATGCATCGGCGAACGCTTCAGCGCATTCTCGCCAAGCGCAGCCCTCGCTAGGCGCGCCGCCGGTCGAGTTCCGACATCAGGGCGCCGTGGCGCGCCATGAACGCCGCGCGCACCTCGACCGGGGGGCGCGGCACGATCGACAGGGTTTCGACCACGCCAGCCGGTGGCTTGCCGAAAAAGCGGTCAGCCTCGGCAGCGTTGAACCCCGCGATCTCGACAGCCTCGAGCCAGGCGGAAATGCGGTCGGCCCGCTTGATCAGCGACTTGACCTTTGGCGGCAGTTCCGCCGGCAGCCCAAAGCGCAGATGTACCGCCACCGACAGCCGCGCATCCAATGCCCCGTAGCCCGGGCCGACCGCGGCCTTCACCGGCGAGATCATGTCGCCGATGACGTACTCCGGCGCATCGTGCAGCAGCGCGGCCAGGCGCCATCGCGGCTCCGTCTTTGGCTCCAGACGACCCACCAGGTGCTCGACCAGAAGCGAATGCTCCGCCACGGAATAGGGAAAGTCGCCATGCGTCTGCCCGTTCCAGCGCGCGACGAACGCCAGGCCATGCGCGATGTCTTCAAGTTCGATATCGACGGGAGTCGGGTCTAGCAGATCCAGCCTGCGACCCGAAAGCATGCGCTGCCATGCGCGGGGTTGTTTCATCGGTGCGGCGGGGCCCAAATTCCTGTCCGCAGCATCGATAGCGCGCGTGTCGCGCGCGGTAAACCCGGGCCGCGGGTGATGGAACTATACCGACAGCACCCAGATCGCCGCGATCGCGCCCACCAGCGCCGCGCCCAACCCGGCCAGCGCGCCCACGAGGAAGCGACGCAGATCAAACCGCAAATGGCGCGGGGACTGAACGGCGACTGTCGTCCCGGCCGCGACAGGGTCGTCGCCGCCGCCTCCGTCGGATACATTCTGCGATGGCTCGGACGGAATGGGGCGGCTCAGCGTCCGCAGGCTCTGGCGCAAGCGCTCGGCGACCTCGTCGCGGGTGGGGGCGTTGCCCTCGGCACCGGCACGAAAGCCCTGCGCGAACGGACGGCGCGTGGCCCGCCCGCCTTCATGCGCCTCGGCCTCGGCCATCAGGCGGTCGATATCGATCGCGGCGATGCGTCCATTCCCCGCGCGCAGAAGGGTGGCGCCGCCTGCGCCCTCGGTCATGTCCGACGCAGAAGCCAGATCCAGACCATCACGGCGCAATCGCCGGCGGCTGCGCAGATCCAGCCATTTCCCGGTCAGCACCGCCTTGCGCGGCGGCAGGCGTGGCGGCTCTTTCGGATTGCGCAAGATCCCGACTCGCGCCTGCCGATCCAGTCGCATCTGCTGCCTGGAAAACGCAATCTGCGCAGTTGCACCGATGTCTTCTGATAGATTGGCCACGACCCTGTATCCCACGCATACGGCTTGTCCGATCCGAGCCTTGCGCAAGAGTGTTAAGAAGTCGCGACCTTGCTCCCGGCCTTTGGCATGAAAAAGGGCCGCTGACGCGGCCCCTTGCTTCCCTTCTGGCTGCCTCAGGCGGCAGGTGCGGCGCCGCCGCCGGCCTGGCCTTTCTGGCTCTGGCGCGCCAGTTCCTGACGGTAAAGCGCCATGAAATCGATCAGGTCGAGGTTCAGGGCCGGGAAACCCCCGTCGCGGGTGACATCGCTGATGATGCGCCGCGCGAAGGGGAACAGGATGCGCGGGCACTCGATCAGCAGGAAGGGGTGCATTTGTTCCTGCGGGACACCCTCGATATGGAACACGCCACCGTATTCAAGCTCCACCAGGAACAGGGTCTTGCCGTCTTCCTTGGTCTTCGATTCGATGCGGAACTTGCTGATCACCTCGAACTGATGCTCGGTATCGCGCTTGCGCGCATCCAGGCTGACCTGAACCTGAATGTCGGGCTGGCCCTGCGGCAAGGTCATATTGTTCTGCGCAACAGCGTTTTCGAAGGACATGTCGCGAACGAACTGCGCCAGTACCTGCACCTTCACCTGCGGCTGGCCTGCCGCCTGTGCACCGGCCTGCGCGCCCGCCTGTCCGGCCGCCGGCGCCGCCGCGCCATTGCCGCCATTGCCATTGTCGCCCTTGCCATTCTCGGCCATGGAATACTCCTGATTGGATCCTGTTTCGGCGTTTGTCTAGCAGGTCACCGCGGACGCCTCAATGGTCGCGGCGATCGTCGATCCGCGGCTTCGGTTCGGGCTCTTCCCGGGCCTCGAACTCGCCCTCGATGATATCGCCCTCGGGGTGGGGCCGGGCTTGCAGATGCACCTCCTGGACCTTCACCCGCGTCTTCAGCGCCCGAAGGATCGCGCGCTGTACCGGCGGCAGCAGCAGGACCAGACCCACGGCATCGGTCAGAAAGCCCGGCAGGATCAGCAGGATGCCCGCAACGATCTGGAACGCGCCCTGGGCCAGGAACGTACCCGGCGACAGCCCCTGCAGACCCTGATGCATGACCTGCGACGCACGCGCCTTGTTGGCGCGCAGGATCAGCACGCCCGACAGCCCGCCCAGCACGATCAGTGCCAGCGTCGGCCACAAGCCGATGCGCCCGCCGATGACGATGAACAGCGCGATCTCGATCAGCGGCAGGACAAGAAAGACAAGCACAAGAGGCATCTCTGCGCTCCTTCCGGGCGCTTGTGGTGGACTCGGACTGTGTGGCACCTTACATAGCAGAGCAACGCGCGCAACATGCTGCGCGCCCCCGATGCGACCGCCCCGAGGACTCGATGGATTCTGCCGTGATTCAACTGCTCGTATTGGCTGGAATAGCCGTTTTTCTGATCCTCAGGCTGCGCAGTGTGCTCGGCACCCGCGAAGGCTATGAACGCCCGCCCGAAGCCCTGCCGGGAACCAAGGCGCCGAACCGCCGCGGCTTCGACGTGATCGATGGCGGCGCGGACGAGGACATTACCGATCACGTTTCCGCGGGGTCGCCCCAGGCCAAGGCGCTGGCCGAGATGAAGCGGATCGAGCCGGATTTCAACGTGAGCGAATTCCTGCAGGGCGCCCGCGGCGCCTACGAGATGATCCTCATGGGCTTCGAGAAGGGCAACATGGACGAACTGGTGCCGTTCCTGTCCCGCGACGTCTTCGAAAGCTTCGACGAGGTCGTCCAGTTGCGCGAGCGCGAGGGCCTCAAGGTCGACGCGAATTTCGTCGGCGTGCGTGAAGTCGAACTCGCCGATGCCGCCTTCGACACCGAGCGCAAGGAAGCCGAAGTCACCGTCCGTTTCGTGGGCGAATTGACCTCGGTCGTGCGCAACAAGGAGGGCGAGATCGTCGAGGGCGATCCGAACACGATCAAGCAGCAACGCGACATCTGGACCTTCGCGCGGGTGATGGGGTCGGACAACCCGAACTGGAAGCTGGTCGCCACCGGCGGCTGATCCGCACCCGACCAGGGGACGGAGACGACGGCAGAGGGGGCTTCGATGCCGCGCCGGTTGAGCGACGAAGACCGCGAGATCTGGCAGCGCGTCGCCCGCACCACCCGCCGCCTGCAAGCCTCGCCCGACCCGGCGGTCAGCGCGCGACAGTCGCCCGTGCCCGACCCGGGGGCTGAACCCCCGCGTGCGCGGCTTATGACTTCGCTCCTGCCTCCCTCCCCACCATCCCTTCGCCCGCAACTGGATCTCGCCCCTTCTGTCTCGGCGGAACTGGCGCGCGCGCCGGTGCGCATGGACCGGCGCACGCACGACCGCATGAAGCGCGGCAAGCTCGACCCCGAGGCGCGGATCGATCTGCACGGCATGACCCTTGGCCAGGCGCAGCCGGCGCTTTCGGGCTTCGTCCTGTCGGCACGCGCCCGGGGACTGCGGCTGGTGCTGGTGATCACCGGCAAGGGGCGCACGCGGCCGGCCGATGACCTGGGCCCCATCCCCCGCCGCCCCGGCGCCCTGAAGATCGAGGTGCCGCGCTGGCTGCGCAGCCCGCCGCTCGCCCCCGCCGTCCTGGAGGTGCGCGAGGCGCATCACCGCCACGGCGGCACCGGCGCCTACTACGTCTACCTGCGCAAACCGGCCTGAAACGGAAATAGCGGTTTCCCCGCCCGCGTTTCGCGCCTAGATGGGCGCATGACCGATTTCGCCACCGCCGCCCGCCACGCCAGCGATGCCCTGCGCCAGCTTTTCCCGCCGACGCCGCTGCAACGCAACGACCATCTGAGCCAGCGCTTCGAGGCCGATATCTGGCTCAAGCGCGAGGACCTGACGCCGGTGCGGTCCTACAAGCTGCGCGGCGCCTTCAACGCCATGCGCAAGGTGATGGCCGCCCATCCCGACCAGCGCATATTCGTCTGCGCCAGCGCCGGCAACCACGCGCAGGGCGTCGCCTTCGCCTGTCGGCATTTCGGCGTGCAGGGCGTGATCTTCATGCCCGTCACCACCCCGCAGCAGAAGATCGCCAAGACCCGCACCTTCGGCGGCGACGCGGTCGAGATCCGGCTGACCGGCGACTATTTCGACCGCGCGCTCGCCGCCGCGCAGGCCTATTGCGCCGAGACGGGGGGCCATTTCCTGTCGCCCTTCGACGATGCCGACGTGATCGAGGGTCAGGCCAGTGTCGGGGTCGAGATCCTCGAACAGCTCGGCGGCATGCCCGATCTGCTGGTCCTGCCGGTGGGCGGCGGCGGGCTGGCGTCGGGCGTCCGGCGCTACCTGCACACGCAGCCAAACCCCTGCGCCATGCGCTACATCGAGCCCGAAGGCGGGGCGAGCCTTGTCGCCGCGCTGCAGGCCGGCGGGCCGGTCACCCTGCCCCGCGTCGACAGCTTCGTCGACGGCGCCGCGGTCGCCCGGATCGGGACGCAGACCTACGCGCAGCTTGCCGATATCGACCCCGTTGACGTCCTTCAGGCGCCCGAGGACCGGATCTGCGTCACCATGCTGGACATGCTGAATGTCGAGGGGATCGTGCTGGAACCGGCTGGCGCCCTTGCCGTCGACGCGCTGCCCGACCTGGCCGATCTGATTCGCGGCAAGTCCGTGGTCTGCGTCACCTCCGGCGGCAACTTCGACTTCGAGCGGCTGCCCGAGGTCAAGGAACGCGCGATGCGCTTTTCCGGCGTGAAGAAGTATTTCATCCTCCGGTTGCCGCAGCGCCCCGGCGCCCTGCGCGATTTCCTCGAGATTCTGGGCCCGGACGACGACATCGCCCGCTTCGAATACCTGAAGAAATCGGCGCGCAACTTCGGCACCGTGCTGATCGGGATCGAAACGTCGGATGCCGCGAATTTCGCCCGCCTCTTCGCCCGCATGGATGAGGCGGGCTTCACCTGGCGCGACATCACCCTGGACGAGACCCTCGCTGGATTTCTGGTCTGACGCCTGCTTTGATCACGCGGCGCGGGTGGCCAGGCCCTTCTTCAGTTCGGCGACCGAATCATCATAGCTTGATATGATCTTTGACAATTCGACATCCTCGGGAGCGCCGGCGGCGGCCTGGGCCTCGCCTTCGGCGCAATGCTCCGCGAAACGGTCGAACCCGAGGTTGAGCGCGGCGCCCTTCAGAAAGTGCAGATCGGCCTGATATCGCGCGGGCTCGGGCGACTTCCGCAAGCGGGCGATGACCTCGCCGGCTTCCTCGAGGAACATCGCGACGACCTCGTCGAACGCCTCGTCCATTTCCGCCTTGAGCTCTTCCACATGCGGCCAGTTGATCATCGCGGCTCTCCGAACGCTCCCGCGCGGAACGATACAACTCCCGAGCGAGAAAAACCAGAACAATGAAAACAAATACAATTGGCTGGTTTAGCGGTTGTTAACATCGAGCCAGCAGAAAAATCCGAACTCATGCGCCAGGTGATATCGGTGACTGCACCGCTCCCCAAGATCGAACTGCCCGAGTTCGACACCTCGACCCGCGCGATCCGCAACGTGTTGGTCGTCGACGACTCGCGTGCCCAGCGGCATCTGCTGGCGACCAGCATCCGCTGCTGGGGTTTCAACGTGCTGCAGGCCGCCTCGGGGCTGGAGGCCCTGGCGCTCTGCCAGCGGATGGAGATCGATCTGGTCCTGTCCGACTGGATGATGCCGGGCATGAACGGGATCGATTTCTGCCGCGCGCTGCGCAACCTCGATTCGGACCGCTACATCTATTTCATCCTGCTCACCTCGAAATCGGACAAGGCGGCGGTGGCCGAGGGGCTGGAAGTCGGCTCTGACGATTTCCTTTCGAAACCGGTCGACGCAGGCGAGTTGCGCGCCCGGATCAGCGCCGGCGAGCGCGTGCTGGCGATGGAGCGCGAACTGCGCGCCAGCAACCAGTTGCTGACCGACGCGCTGATGCAGCTTCGCACCCTCTACGACTCGCTCGACCGCGACCTGACCGAAGCGCGCGCGCTGCAACTCTCGCTTCTGCGCGATCGCCAGCAGCGCTTCGATCGCGGTCTGGCAAGCATGTTGCTGCGCCCCAGCGGCCATGTCGGCGGCGACATGGTGGGCTGTTTCGGCATCAACGCGGACCTGATCGGCCTCTATTCCTTCGATGTCTCCGGCCACGGGGTCGCCTCGGCGCTGATGACCGCGCGCGTCGCGGGGCTTCTGTCCGGGGCGTCGGCCGAGCACAACATCGCCATCGGACCCGGTCCCGATGGCCCGGTGGGGCGCAGTCCGGCAGGGATCGCCACCGACATGAACACCCTTGTGCTGTCCGAGATCGAGACCGAACGCTACCTGACCCTCGCCTATGCCGAGATCGACCAGCGCACCGGTCGCGTGCGCATGGTGCAGGCGGGTCATCCGCATCCTGTGGTCCAGCACCTCGACGGCGGGCTCAGCTTCCTGGGCGACGGCGGGTTACCGATCGGCCTGATCGACGGGGCAAGCTACACGGGATTTGAGACGCGCCTGCGCGCGGGCGAACGGCTGATCCTGCTGTCGGACGGGATCACCGAATGCCCCGATCCCGGGGGTGAAGAACTGGGCCATGAGGGCCTGACGCGTATCCTGACGCATCTGGCCGATCTGCGCGGCGAAGACCTGCTCGAAGGTCTACTCGACCATCTCTCGCGCTGGTCGGGCACCGAGGATTTTCCCGACGACATCTCCATCGCGGTCTTCGAATTCGATGGCGCCGAGGTCCCGACGGATTGAACGTAGCGGCCAAGCCCTGAGAGCCTTCACACTCCCGGCGCTCGACCTTCCGCCAGCCGTTCCTTGCGAACCCGCCCCCGATCGACCCGGCCGCTTCGGCACTTGCTTCGGTCGCCTCGCGGGCCGGCCTTTCGCGCGGCAGACACGCCGCGCTAACTCCGGTTCGAATGGCGCCTGACGGTCGGCAGGTGCCTTTGGCCGCAGCATCGTCGCAGCCTCAGGAGCAGGTAAACAAAAGGTTGCGGTAACAACTATTTTCTTTTTTTATCAGTATCTTGAATGATTGTTCGCATGCGAACACACCCGTTTTCACCCGGATTCGGCACGCTCCAAGGTCAGCGCAGCGGTTCGTTCCGCTGGAACGGGGCCGCAGTTTCGGACCGGTTCAAACGTCCAGTTCCTCGACGAAACGGGCGTTCTCGGTGATGTACTGGAAGCGCAGTTCCGGCCGTTTGCCCATCAGCCGCTCGACCAGATCACCGGTCTCGCCAGGCTCGTCCTCGTCGATGGACACCCGGATCAGCTTGCGGGTCGCCGGGTTCATCGTCGTGTCCTTCAGGTCCTTGGCATCCATCTCGCCGAGGCCCTTGAAGCGGCTCACGTCGATCTTGCCCTTGCCACCCAGCCCCTTCTCCAGCCAGGCCGCCTTCTCCGCCTCGTCCAGCGCATAGATCCGCTTCGCCCCTTGCGTCAGCCGGAACAGTGGCGGGCAAGCCAGGTAGAGGTGCCCGTGATCGATCAGCGGCCGCATCTGCGTGAAGAAGAACGTCATCAACAGCGCCGCGATATGCGCCCCGTCGACATCGGCATCGGTCATGATGATGATCTTCTCGTAGCGCAGATCATCCAGCCGGAACTTCGTGCCCAGCCCCACCCCCAGCGCCTGGCACAGATCGCTGATCTCGGCGTTTTGCCCCATCTTGCCCGAGGCCGCGCCGAGCACGTTCAGGATCTTGCCCCTCAGCGGCAACAGCGCCTGCGTCTTTCTTTCGCGCGCCATCTTCGCCGACCCGCCCGCCGAGTCCCCCTCGACGATGAACAGCTCCGTCCCCTCGCGCCCAGCGGCCGAGCAATCGACCAGCTTGCCGGGCAGGCGCAGCTTCTTCGTCGCGGTCTTGCGCTGGGTCTCCTTCTCGGCGCGGCGGCGCAGGCGTTCCTCGGACCGGAGCACCAGATAGTCGAGGATCGCGCCCGCCGATTTCGGATCCGACGCGAGCCAATTGTCGAAGTGATCGCGCACCGCCCCCTCGACCAGACGCGCGGCCTCGGCCGTGGCCAGCCGGTCCTTGGTCTGGCCCACGAATTCTGGCTCGCGGATGAAGCACGACACCAGCGCGCAGCCGCCCGCCGCCATGTCCTCGCGAGTGATCTGCGCGGCCTTGCGGTTGCCGGCGCGTTCGCCATGCGCGCGGATGCCCTTCAACACCGCCGCCCAGAAGCCTGCCTCGTGCGTGCCGCCTTCGGGCGTGGGGACGGTGTTGCAGTAGGACTGCACGAACCCGTCGCGCGCCGGCGTCCAGTTGATCGCCCATTCGACCTGGCCGGGTACGCCGAACTTCTCCTCAAAACTCACGCGGCCGGCAAAGGGCTTGTCGGCATAGGTCTGATCGCCGCCCAACTGCTCCTGCAGGTAATCCGCCAGCCCTCCGGGAAAGCGAAAGGTGGCCTCCATCGGTGTGTCGCCGTCCGGCAGCGCCGATTTCCAGCGGATCTCGACCCCGGAAAAAAGATAGGCCTTCGACCGCGCCATGCGAAACAGCCGCGCCGGCTTGAACCGGTGATGGCCGAAGATCTCCTCGTCGGCATGGAAGGTCACGGTCGTGCCGCGCCGGTTCGGCGCCGGGCCGACCTGCTGCACCGGCCCCTGCGGCTTGCCGCGCGAAAACTCCTGCACATAGAGCTGCCGGTTGCGCGCCACCTCGACGCGCAGGTGATCGCTCAGCGCGTTGACGACCGACACCCCCACGCCGTGCAACCCGCCCGAGGTTTGGTAGGCCTTACCCGAAAACTTGCCCCCCGAATGCAGTGTGCACAGGATCACCTCCAGCGCCGACTTGTCGGGAAATTTCGGATGCGGGTCGATGGGGATGCCCCGGCCGTTGTCGCGGATGGTCAGCGCATGATCGGCGTGCAATTCGATCTCGATGCGGCTAGCATGTCCCGCCACTGCCTCGTCCATCGCGTTGTCCAGGATCTCGGCCACCAGATGGTGCAGCGCGCGTTCATCCGTGCCGCCGATATACATCCCCGGCCGCTTGCGCACCGGCTCCAGGCCTTCCAGGACCTCGATGGAATGGGCATCGTAGCTGTCGGTCGCGCCGGCAAGAAGGTCGGACATGGGCTGCTCGAGTCGTTTGTTCTGATTGGCCCATCAGTAGACCACCGACCCGCCCTTGGCGCAAGACTTGGGGGGCGCGCAACCATAGGCTGCGCACCCCTATTCCCTACAAAGCCACCCAGAACTGGAACGCCAGACCCGCCGCAAACGCGCCGGACAGCGACAGCGCCAAGTAGAGCGCGAAGACCGGCGGGCGGACCAGCGCCCAGACCGCGATGGCCGCGGGGATCGAGGTCACGCCACCTGCGATCAGGAAGGCCATGCCCGCCCCCGGCGTCATGCCCTGCCCGATCAGCCCGCCGATCAGCGGCAGCGCGGCGTAGCCGTTCAGATAGGCCGGCACTCCGACCAGCGTCGCGGTGACGATCGGCGAAAGCCCCTGCCCGCCCAGCGTCGTGGTGACCAGTTCTGCCGGGATCCAGGCCAGCATCAGGCTTTCCAGCAGGAAGGCCAGGGTCAGCCATTTCGCCAGGAAAAGCGTGATCGACAGCGCCTCGTTACGAAACTTCTGCACACGCGCCGGCTCGATCCAGAAACGCCACAGGACCGGTCGCGGCGCGCGGACGCGGTTGCCGCCACAGCCGCCGTCGCCGATCCCCGGGCGCAGCGGCGTCGTCAGCGCCCCGGTGCCCAGCATCACATGTACCACCACGCCGCCGGCCGCGCCGAGGGCAATGGCGGCAAGCGTCTTGGCCAGCGCAAACTCCACCCCCAGCACCCCCGCGGTCAGCACGAACATCGACGGGTCCATCAGCGGCGAGGCCAGCCAGAACGCCATGACCGGCGCCAGCGGCACCCCCATCGCCAGCAGCGCCGCAATCAGCGGGATTACCCCGCACGAGCAGAAGGGCGACAGCGCCCCCGCCAGCGCCCCCAGCGCGATCATCGTCGCCGGCGCCCCGGTAAAGGCGCGCGCGATCAACTCGTCGGCGCCGGTCGCCCCCGCCCAGCCGGCCATCACGACCGACAGCAACAGGAACGGCGCGATCTTGACCAGCGACGCCAGAATGAAGCGAACCGACGCGTCGGCCTGCCCAAGGTCGAAAACGGTCACCGCCGCCAGGATTGCGGCCGCGGCAAGCCAGACGCGCTGTTTGCGCCAGAACGCACCGCACCGCCAGGCCGGCGCGGCGGGGATCGGAGTGACATCAGTCATATCGACATCTCCAGTCATGTAGTTTTTTCAGGTCAAAAAAACTCAGGCCGCGTCGGTGCGCGTGGTTACCCCGGTGCAGCAGTTTTCGGTCAGGTAGGTCAGTGTCCGGCGCATGGCATCGTAGTTGGCGCGATTCACGACCTCGCGCCCCCGGCGTTCCTGAATCACGAGATCCGCCGCCACCAAGGCGTTCAAATGATGCGCCAGCGTCGAAGGGGCGAGCCCCAGATGCGCGCCGATCTCGCCCACCAGCATCCCATCCTCGCCCGCCTGAACCAGCAAGCGGAAGATGGCGAGACGGGCATCATGCCCCAGCGCGGCCAGCGCGCGGACGGTCGGGGAAAAAGCGGCATCCTGATTCATGCTGCCAATATAACTATATTTCTGGTTTTGTAAAGACGTCACCCGATGTCGCGGAAACAGCGGAAGCCCAGATGGTAGTTACGGTGACTGCGCGAATCCAGCACGCGACTGCCATGCCAGAACGGTGCGCGCCAACGCGCCCAGTGTTCATGCGCGCGGATCTGGTCCCAGATGAACCACGATCCCTTCATCTCGGTCACGCCCAGGGTCTGGGACCCGCGACTGGCCATCTGGTCCTCGGCTAGCGGCAGGTTCATGTGCTCGGCGGCATTTCCGTCGATGTCGTAGACCCCCAGCGGGCTGCGACACTGCGGAAAAGCCCCGGTCGGATAGGTGTTCGACCCACAGGTGCGCCAGTTGCCCCCGTCGCAGCCCGAGGATTTGGAACTGCCCGTGGCGCAGACGCCCGCGCGCCAGTCACCGATCGAATACTGCCCGCGCGTGCCGGCATGGCGCTCGTTGTGCCAGCGGCGCATGGTGTTCACCGCCGGGCTTGCCCCCATTCCACGTACCCGGTCGAACGGGTAGTCGGGCGCCAGCAGCCTACCCGCCGCCGCGCCCTCCCATTCATGCGCGTCGCCCATTCGCGCGCCCTCGGCGGCACATAGCAGGGCCGCCTCGCGCGCGGTGACCCAGACGACCGGATAGGCCAAGGGCACGTTGGGATATTCGAACATCTGCGCGCAGACCGTCGCGTCCTCGGGTCGCTGGGTCGCCGGATCGTAAAGCGGCACTTCCCAGGGGCGTCCGCAGATCCGCTCGTACTGGCGGTCGCGGTAGCTGCGGCGCACGCTCTCGACCGTGCCGCCCAGGCGCGCGGCGGCCTGTTCGGGCGTCATCGGATGACGGGTGATCGTCGGGTTGCCCTGCCCGATGAATTGCGACCCGGCGAAGATCTCGCGCACCCGCGCCATCGTCGCGTTCGACAGCCCGCGCTCGGCCTGCATCTCGCGCAGCATGCGCTCGTTGTTCTCGGCGAGGGTCTGCGCCGCCGCCTGGGGCGCCAACGGGGCCGTCAGCGCCAGTGCCGCCGCGACGGCCACCGCAGCAACCTGCGCGATCACTCCATGTCCGGGATACTTCATCGTGACCCCCTCAGCGCCGCAGCAGATAGATGAAATCGCGGTTGTCGGCGTATTCGACGAAGCGCGCCATCAGCCGCCCGTCGCGCCCCCGCGTGTCCGATCCGGCCATGCGCCGGTCCAGGTGGTGGATCTGCAACGCGCCCGTCGCATCCGTTCGCGTGTAGATCGCGGCATAGGTCAGATCGAGCGAGTTCATGTCCAGAAGCATCGCGTGCTGGCACCCATAGGCCTGAAACGTGCGCGCCATCCCCGAGGGCGTGACGGACGAAAACACCGCGTAGATCAGGAAGGACCGCCCCTCGGCCTCGCGCAGGCAGGCGCCGGCGCGCAGCGTGCGCAGCTGCGCCTCGGCCGAGCCCGACCAGTTGCCGCCCATCCAGTCGCGCACCAGACGGCCGGGCACCGGCTCGCCGGTCTCGGGGTGCGGCTCGATCAACGGCACGCCGTTCTGGCGCGCGAAACGCACGCGCGGCAACAGTTGTGCGTCCGTTTCGCGCCAAGCGCGCATGCCGATGGTGCCGTCGTTCAGCGCATAGATCGTGGCCAGTCCCGGCTGCAGGCGGCTCAGCACCGTGCCATGGACCACGAAACCGTAGTGATGCCCGTGGTTGCTGGTCGCCATCGGCCCGCGCCGCCAGGCCGCATGCTCGCGCTTGAAGCCCCCGGCGAAGATCGCCGCGACCCGGTCGGTCAGCGCCGGGCTCAGCATCCCGGTCCGTGCCAGCGGCGCGGTGGTGGAAAACCCGTCCGGACCCGGCAGCGAGGCGTTGCGCCCGGCGCCGGAAGGCCGGGGCGACCAGTTCACCGCCGGATGGTCGGTGCCGACCTCGTAGCCCAGTTCGAAATGCGCCAGGTCGAAACCGAAGAGCCAGACATCGGCGCGGTTCTCGACCCCGTCCAGACCCGCCGCCTCGCCCCGGCGCGACAGGATCTCGCGGTCGATCATGCCCGGCTGCACGACGCTGGCGTAGACCCCCGGCGCATCGGCGACGGCGTACCACGCCCCTGCCTCCATCTGCCGGCCCGAGGCGCCGACCAGTTCCACATCCAGATTGGCCCGCATCACCGGATGCGATGCCAGCCGCGCGCGCCCCAGCGCCTCGACCACATCGCCCGCGTCGGTGCCGTCGAGCGTCGCGCTCGTCTGCATCCAGGCGTCGCGGTAGAACGTATCCTTGACCAGCGTCACGATGTTCTCGCCGAAGGGGACATAACCGCGCAGGAACTCCGCCACCGCCTCGCGCCCGGTGCGCGAACCGGACCCCGGACTGCGCAGATAGAGCCGCCCGTCGCAGATCGGCGCATAGGGCAGCCCGGTGGCGGCGGCCTCGTCCAGCGCGCCTTCCCACGGCCGGCAGGTCACGTCGCCGGCCTCCGACGCGACGATCAGCGCCGGCAGCGCGCCGGTGTCCAGCGTGACCGAGAAGATCTCGGGTGCCGCGTTTTCCAGATGCCAGACCCGCGCCTCGCGCCCGGTCTCCAGCACGAACCAGTCCTGGACGCGCGCGTTCAGCACCGTCAGGCGAACCGGCGTGCCGTCCTCCAGCACCGCGCTGCGGCTGGCGCGGAACGGCAGGAAATCCACCACCGACCGGCGCACGGGCTCGTTGAAGGCGGCGAATTGCGCGGCGCGGTCGCCGGCGGGCATGTACCAGTCGCCGGCCGCCAACACGCCGGGAAGAAGGGCGACCATCGCCGCCGTCAGAAGGGGCCGCAGGTCGGGTCGTGAAATGCGCATTGTCTGAACGTCTCCTGAAACTGTCCCCAGCCTGCCGAAATCCACCGATTCAGGCAACCGTCGAGAATGTGAACACCCGCCCTGACCGAGCCGCCGCGCCCCCTTCCATGCCACCCCGGCAAGGTTGATATTCCGCTAACCGCTTCGTCCGCCCCCGAACGCCCCTTCCTCCCCGCGCGCGATTGATTTTCCCCCGCCAGCCCCCTAGGAGAAGCCGAACCATCGAGGAGACGCAGATGACCGCCACCCGCACCGAGACCGACAGCTTCGGCCCGCTCGAGGTTCCCGCCGACAAGTACTGGGGCGCGCAAACGCAGCGATCCATCCAGAACTTCCCCATCGGCTGGGAGCGTCAGCCGGTGCCGATCATCCGCGCGCTCGGCGTCATCAAGAAGGCCTGCGCCGAGGTCAACAAGTCCTTCGGCGACCTGGACGGCGACCTGGCACAGGCGATCACCGCCGCCGCACAAGAGGTGATCGACGGCAAGTTCGACGACAACTTCCCGCTGGTCGTCTGGCAGACCGGCTCGGGCACGCAGTCGAACATGAACGCCAACGAGGTCATCGCCAACCGCGCGATCGAGATCATGGGCGGGCAGATGGGATCGAAGAAACCCGTGCACCCGAACGACCACTGCAACATGGGTCAGTCGTCGAACGACACCTTCCCCACCGCGATGCATGTCGCCATCGCCATGCAGGCCCGCGACGTGCTGCTGCCGGGGCTGGAAAAGCTGCACGCCGCGCTGGCCGCCAAGTCCGAGGAATTCAAGGACATCATCAAGATCGGCCGCACCCACACGCAGGACGCCACACCCCTGACACTGGGCCAGGAATTCGGCGGCTACGCGCATCAGGTCGCCAAGGGGATCGAGCGGGTGAAGGCCTGCCTGCCCGACATCCATGAACTGGCCCAGGGCGGCACCGCGGTCGGCACCGGCCTAAATACCCGCAAGGGCTTCGCCGAGAAGGTCGCGGCCGAGATCGCCGCCATCACCGACCTGCCCTTCGTCACCGCGCCCAACAAGTTCGAAGCACTCGCCGCGCATGACGCGATGGTCATGTTCTCGGGCGCGCTGAAGACCGTGGCCGCAAGCCTCTTCAAGATCGCCAACGACATGCGGCTTCTCGGCTCCGGCCCGCGCTCGGGCCTGGGCGAGCTGATCCTGCCGGAAAACGAGCCCGGGTCGTCGATCATGCCCGGCAAGGTCAACCCGACCCAGGCCGAGGCGCTGACCATGGCCTGCGCGCATGTCATGGGCAATGACGCCGCCGTCGGCTTTGCCGGCAGCCAGGGCCATTTCGAACTCAACGTCTACAACCCGATGATGAGCTATAACGTCCTGCAATCCATGCAGCTTCTGGGCGATGCGGCCGCCAGCTTCACCGACAACATGGTCGTCGGCACGCAAGCAAACACCGCGCGGATCGAGAAGCTGATGAAGGAATCGCTGATGCTGGTCACGGCGCTGGCCCCCACCATCGGCTACGACAACGCCACCAAGGTCGCCAAGACCGCGCACAAGAACGGCACCACGCTGCGCGAGGAAGCCATCGCCCTGGGCTTCGTCGACGGCGAGACTTTCGACCGCATCGTTCGGCCCGAGGACATGATCGGCCCCAGGGACTGAGCCCCCTGTCCTCACCGCCCTACCCGAGCGACTGGAAAACTGCCGGTCGGCCAGAATTTCTTTGGTCCGATCGCCTTCCAGAGGTATGATAAAGGCCGGTTAGCCAAGGGGGGGTGAGATGAAGTCTCAATTTCTTGGAATGGTCGTCAGCGCCGCCGTGGGTTTCGGTGTCCTGTCAATCCAGGCACAACCGGTCACGGCCGAGCCGGTTCGTTACGAGGCGGCCTTCGTCTTCGGCGACAGCCTGAGCGATCCAGGCAACCTCTTCGCTCTGACCGAAGCGCTGACCGGCACCGGTCAGCCAGGTTTTCCCTATTTTCAGGGGCGTGTCTCGGACGGTCCGGTCTGGGCGGAATATCTGGCCAGCGACTTCGCAGCGAGGGGCCTGCCCTTCCGAAACTACGCCTTTGCCACCGCCCAGGTGGTCAGACCGCCCGTGGACCCGACCGATCTGACCACGCAGCTGCCCATCCACCTCGATGACCAGCTCGCCCTTTTCGAGTTGGAGGCCCTGGGCGGCATCCCCGAGCGCTCGGTGGCTCTGGCCTGGCTCGGATCGAACGATGCTTTCCGCATCATATCGGAGGCGGGCAGGCAAATCGGGGACGGGACCGAGATCCCCATCGCGGTTGCGAACGCAGTTCTCTCTGCCAACGCCGTCGCCGAACAGCTTCTGTCCCGGCTTTCGCTCCTTGTCCCGGCGGGAATTCGCGATCTGGTGCTTTTCAACCTGCCCGATCTCGGCCGGACGCCGAACTACCTCGGGACCGCAGGCGCGCCCCTCGCGACGCTCGTCACGGACACGTTCAACGCGCGGCTTGCGGCGGGCAGTGTCGACGGGCTGAACCTGCGCAGATTCGACCTGGCCGGGCTCTTCGACGCCCTGCTCGAATCACCCGATGAGTTCGGCATCACCTCGCTCGAACCCTGCTTCGTCACAACCCCAACCCCAATGCTCTGCGATGACCCTGGGCAACGCGCCTTCTTCGACCTTATTCATCCCGCCGGCCGCGTTCACGCCGCGCTCGCCGACGAAGTGCGAACGCTGGTCGCGCCGATCCCGCTCCCGGCGGCGGCATGGCTCCTGCTGGCCGGGCTGGCCGGGCTGGGCGCGATAGGGATGCGCCGGGGCGGATGACGGGTCGGGTCGTCAACCTGCGCCAGCGCCGCAAGCAGGCCGCGCGCGCCGAGGCCCGCGCCGCGGGCGACGCGAACGCCGCCCTGCACGGCCGCAGCAAGGCCGAGAAAGCGCTGAGCCAGGCCCGCACCGACAAGGCCGCACGCGACCTTGACGCGCATCGCCGCGACCGCCCGCCAGGGCCGACCGACACCGCCCGCTGATCGGCGCCAGGGCGCGCAGGCCTACGATTCCAGGGGCGTGTGCACGCGTGCACATCGGTGCAAGACCCTGATAAGTAAGGCAAAGAGTTTTTCTATTAACCGGATTGAAACCCGCGCCTCATGGCGTCGCGCGCCGTTCTCGGTTCGGGCGGCGCGGGCTCGGGCCCCATCAAGGGACCCTCGCCCGCCGGCGGCCCGCGGCCGCCGATTGTGCCCTGCCGCGACGGACAGGACCACCCGGCAGGGCCAGACATGGCGCAGGGCCCGGCGCGAAGGCTTCAGCGCCGGGACAGGCGCGCGGCGACCCGCTCGATGGCGCGCCTGACCGCGGCCTCGATGCTCAGCTCTGACGTGTCCAGGATGATCGCGTCCGTCGCCGGCCGCAACGGGGCGTCGGCACGCCCCATGTCGCGGGCATCGCGGGACCTGACCTGCTCCAGAACCTCCTCCAGGCTCTCCGGCGCAGCGGCGCCACCCGCCTCCAGCCAGCGCCGGCGGGCACGGATTTCCGAACTGGCGGTGACGAACAGCTTCACCTCGGCAGCCGGGCAGATGACGGTGCCGATATCCCGCCCATCCAGCACCGCGCCGCCTTCCCGCCGCGCGAATTCGCGCTGGAACGCGACCAGCGCCCGCCGCACCTCGGGCAGGGCCGCGACGCGGCTCGCCGCCTCGCCCGCGGCAAGGCTGCGCAGGTCGTCCCGCTGCAGATCGTTCAGCGTCAGGGCGCGGGCGGCGGCAACCGGATCGCCGCCCTTGATGCCGACCGCCCGGTAAAGCAGCCCGGTATCGAGATGCGCGAAGCCGAAATGCGCGGCGACCGCACGGGCGATGGTACCCTTGCCCGCCGCCGCCGGCCCGTCGATGGCGACTGTGAACCTCATCGACGCCACACTGCCGCGGACCGGTGCGCCCCGCGCCCCGGTGCCTGCGCCACGCCCGACCGAACGCCGCCCCGCACCGCCCTATCCCTCGCGCCGGATCGCGGCGCCGAGCCCCTGCATCAGCGGCTCGAAGACGGGAAACGAGGTGGCGATGGGGCCGCCGTCATCGACGCGGATCGCCGCCTTCGCCGCCAGCCCGAGGACCAGAAACGCCATGGCGATCCGGTGGTCGAGCCGGCTTTCGACCGTCGCGCCGCCCGGCACGCCGCCCGCGCCCCTGCCGTGGACGATCAGCGTGTCGGCATCCTCCTCGACCGTCACGCCGCAGGCTTCCAGCCCGCGCGCCATCGCGTCGATCCGGTCGCTTTCCTTGACGCGCAATTCCTTGACGCCGCGCATGACCGTCGACCCTTCGGCACAAGCGGCCACCACCGCCAGCACCGGAAACTCGTCGATCATGCTCGCCGCGCGCGCCGCCGGCGTCTCGATCCCGCGCAGCGCCCCGCTATGGCGCACGCGCAGGTCGGCCACGGGTTCGCCGCCTTCCTCGCGCGGGTTCTCGAAGACCAGGTCGGCGCCCATCTCGACCAGCGTGGTGAACAACCCGTTGCGCGTCGGGTTCTGGCTGACGCCGGGCACGGTGATCTCGGACCCCGGGACCAGCAGCGCCGCGCAGACCGGAAACGCGGCCGAGGACGGATCGCGCGGCACCGCCACCGCCTGCGGGCGCAACTCGGGCTGGCCGGTCAGGGTGATCACCCGCCCCTCGGGCCCGTCGGCGACCGTGACCTCGGCGCCGAAGCCGCGCAGCATCCGCTCGGTATGATCGCGCGTCGCTTCGGGCTCGATCACCACGGTCTGGCCCGGCGCGTTCAGCCCCGCCAGCAGCACCGCCGATTTCACCTGCGCCGAGGGCACCGGTAGCGCATAACGCACCGGCACCGGATCGGCCGCGCCGACCACGGTCATCGGCAACCGCCCCCCAGCCCGCCCCCAGGCCCGCGCGCCGAACAGCGCCAGCGGATCGGTCACGCGTCCCATCGGCCGGCGGTTCAGGCTCGCGTCGCCGGTGAAGGTCGCGGCGATCGGGGTCGTCGCCATCGCCCCCATGATCAGGCGCACACCGGTGCCGGAATTGCCGCAGTCGATCACCCGGTCCGGCTCGGCAAAGCCGCCGACGCCGACGCCGGCCACCGTCCAGTCGCCGGGGCCATGGCGGGTGACGGTGGCCCCGAACGCCCGCATCGCCGCGGCCGTGTCCAGCACGTCCTGTCCCTCCAGCAACCCGGTGATCCGCGTCTCGCCCACCGCCAGTGCGCCCAGGATCAGCGCCCGGTGGCTGATCGACTTGTCGCCCGGCACCTCGGCCACGCCCGACAGCGGGCCCGAGGCTTCGGAAATCATTGGAATCGGGGTCTCGGATGCGGACATGCGCGCCTCGGTGCTGCTTTGTCCGCCTGATAGCGCAGCGCCCCCGGCGCGTCCATGCCGTCAGCTGGCCGGAAAGCGCCCGCGCGTGCGGTTGGCAAAGGCCACCAGCGACAGCATCACCGGCACCTCGACCAGCACACCCACCACCGTCACCAGCGCCGCGCCCGAATTCAGGCCGAAAAGCCCGATGGCGACCGCGACCGCCAGTTCGAAGAAGTTCGACGTGCCGATCAGCGCGCAGGGGGCGGCGACGTTGTGCGGCACGCGCCAGGCCCAGGCCCACCCATAGGCCAGCGCGAAGATCCCATAGGACTGGATCAGGATCGGCGTCGCCAGCAGCAGGATCAGAAGCGGGCTTTCCAGGATCACATGCCCCTGAAACCCGAAAAGCAGCACCACCGTCAGCAGAAGCCCGGCGATCGAGACGGGCTTGATCCGCGCGGTAAAGGCCGACACCGCGGCCTCACCGCCCCGCCGGGTCAGCGCCGCGCGCGTCAGCGCGCCGGCGATCAGCGGAATGACGACATAGAGGACGACCGACAGCACCAGCGTCTCCCACGGCACCGACAGATCGGTCAGCCCCAGCAGCAGCGCAACGATCGGCGCGAAGGCAAAGATCATGATCACGTCGTTGAGCGAGACCTGCACGAGCGTGTAGTTCGGATCGCCCCGCGTCAGGTTCGACCACACGAAGACCATCGCCGTGCAGGGGGCCGCGCCCAGCAGGATCAGCCCGGCGATGTACTGGCCCGCATCGGTCGGGTCGATCCAGCCGGCAAAGACGTAGTGAAAGAAAAGCACCCCAAGCGCGGCCATGGTGAAGGGCTTGATCAGCCAGTTCACGACGACGGTGATCACCAGCCCCTTCGGGCGCTCGCCCACGCGGCGCAGCGCGGTGAAATCCACCGCCACCATCATCGGATAGACCATCGCCCAGATCAGCACCGCGACGATCAGGTTGACCGAGGCATATTCCAGCCCCGCCAGAACCCCGAAGACGCCGGGCATCAGGTTGCCCAGCACCACGCCCGCAACGATGCAGATCGCCACCCAGACCGAGAGATACCGCTCAAACCCGCCCATGACGCCCTCTTTGCAGTTGCAGCATATGCGCAGGAATGCGGGGCGAACGGAACCCCGTTCAGGCGCGCTCGTCCTTGGGCGACCCCATCACCACGTAGCTGGTCAGCGCAGAAACCTGCGCCAGCGTGCCCAGCACCTCGGTGTGGAAATGCTTGTAGGCGACAAGGTCCGCGACCTCGACCCTCAGCAGGTATTCGACCGCGCCGGTGATGTTGTGGCATTCGCGCACCTGCGGCGCCAGGCGCATGGCGCGTTCGAAATCCTCCTGCGCGGTCTTGGTATGGATCGAGAGGCCCACGGTGACATAGGCGACAAACCCGATCCCCAGCTTCTCACGGTCGATCACCGCGCGGTAGCCGGCGATCACGCCGCGACGCTCCAGGTCCTGCACGCGCCGTAGGCAGGCCGAGGGCGACAGGCCTACGCGCTCTGCCAGCTCCAGGTTCGGGATCCGCCCCTCGCGCGCGAGGATGCGCAATATCCGCTCGCTTATCTGGTCCATGTCGCTCATGAATTGCATTTCATCATCTATAGCCACAACCTTTGCAACCCGATTGCGCCCGCTTCGCCCTAATCTTTGCGCGCCAACCGGAGTCCGCCGCATGTCCGCCGACCTCTTTCTCGCGCTCGTTGCGTTTGCCTTCGTCTCGTCCATCACGCCGGGGCCGAACAACCTGATGCTGCTCGCCTCGGGGGTGAACTTCGGCTTTCGCCGGACCCTCCCGCACATGCTGGGCATCGGGATCGGCTTCACGGTGATGGTCGCGCTGGTGGGCATCGGGCTCGCCGGGGTCTTCGTGGCCTGGCCGCCGGCGCGCTGGATATTGCAGACGGTGTCGGTGGTCTACCTGCTGTGGCTGGCGTGGAAGATCGCCCATGCCGCGCCGCCCGCCTCCGATCCCCAGGCGCGGGGCACGCCGCTGACTTTCCTGCAGGCCGCGGCCTTTCAATGGGTCAACCCCAAGGCCTGGACGATGGCCCTGGGCGCGGTCGCGCTCTATGCGCCGGGGCAGGAAGTGGTCGCCGTCCTCTGGGTGGCGGGGGTGTTCGGGCTGGTCAACCTGCCCTGCGTCTCGGTCTGGACGGTGCTCGGGCTCAGCGCCCGCCGCCTGCTGGCGCAGCCCGCGCGGCTGCGGGTCTTCAACCGTGCGATGGCGCTGGTTCTCGTCGCCTCCCTCTGGCCGGTGCTGGCCGGGACCGGCGGGGATGCGGCGACCGCCGCCCGTCCCGCCGCCCTGACCGGCACCCTTGCGCCAGCGGCGGGCGGCTGAGAGCTGGGCTTCAGGTCACGTCGCACGACGGATCGGGACAGACTGCCCGAAGCCCCTTTCCATATGATAAGCGGACCGTTCGTTACTGCCATACGCTTGCCATACGCTTGCCAGCCCCTTGCCATACGCCTGCCAGCACCCTGCTGGCGGGCCCCATGGGGCGAAATCCGGTTGGTTTCACCCCCCCTTTTCGGCCCGCTTGGCGGCATCCCAAAGCCCGTCCATCTCCTCCAGCGAGCTGTCCTCCGGCCGCCGACCCTGCGCCCCCAGCGCCGCCTCGATGGCCCGGAACCGGCGCGCAAACTTCTCGTTCGCGCCCCGCAGCGCCGCCTCCGGATCGACGCCGAGATGGCGCGCGAGATTGGCCATGACGAACAGCAAATCTCCATATTCTTCAGCGACTTCCGCGGGTCCAAGCTGATCGCGCGCAGCCACCAGTTCGCCCGCCTCCTCGGCAATCTTGTCGACCACCTGCGCCGCGTCAGGCCAGTCGAACCCCACCCGCGCCGCGCGTTTCTGCAGCTTGACCGCGCGCGTCAGACCCGGCAGCGCCAGCGGCACATCGTCCAGCACGCCCCCCTGCGCCCGCGCCGCCCGCTCCGCCGCCTTCTGCGCCTCCCAAGCCTCGGTCTGCCCCGCCGCACTGCGCATCTCCCCATCCCCAAACACATGCGGATGCCGCGCAATCATCTTCTCCGAAATCGCCTCAATAACCTCTGCCAGATCGAAATGCCCCGCCTCCTCAGCCATTTGCGCGTGATAGACCGACTGAAACAGCAGATCGCCCAACTCGCCCTTCAGCGCCGCCCAGTCCCGCCGCGCAATCGCGTCTGCGACCTCGTAGGCCTCCTCGATCGTGTAGGGCGCAATGGTGTGGAAATCCTGCTCCAGATCCCAGGGGCACCCCCCCTCGGGCGCGCGCAGGCGGCGCATGATCTCGGCCAGCCGGCGCATCCCCTGCCCCGCATCACGCATCGATGAATCCTCAGCCATGGCCCGCCCTGCGCTTCCCTCGTCGCCGGTATCGCCGATGGCCAGCCGCGAGTCCACCGCTGGACAGCATGCCGGCATCCAAGCCTACAGTCAGGCAAAGCAGAAAGGGGCGCGGCGGGTACTCTTTCCCAGCCACGCCCCTCAATTCTTGGAACCCAGAGTGCTGCGTTCAGCGATCCTCGACCTCAGCGTAGTCACGCCGCGCCTCGCCGACGTACAACTGGCGTGGCCGGCCGATCTTCTGCTGCGGATCGCCGATCATTTCCTTCCACTGCGAAATCCAGCCAACGGTCCGGCTCAGCGCGAAGATCGGCGTGAACATCGAGGTCGGGAATCCCATCGCCTCGAGTATGATGCCCGAATAGAAGTCGACGTTGGGATAAAGCTTCTTGGAAACGAAATACTCATCCTCCAGCGCGATCCGCTCCAGTTCCTTGGCGACGGCCAGCGTCTCGTTGTTCTCGATTCCCAGCAGGCCCAGCACCTCATCGGCGCTTTCCTTCATCACCTTCGCGCGCGGGTCGAAGTTCTTGTAAACCCGGTGGCCGAAACCCATCAGGCGGAAGGAGTCATCCTTGTCCTTGGCGCGTTTAATATACTCTGGGATCCGGTCGACCGAGCCGATCTCGCGCAGCATTTCCAGGCAGGCCTGGTTCGCCCCGCCATGCGCCGGCCCCCAGAGGCAGGCAATGCCGGCCGCTATGCAGGCGAAGGGATTGGCCCCGGATGAACCCGCCAGCCTTACGGTGGATGTCGAGGCGTTCTGCTCGTGATCGGCGTGCAGCATCATGATCCGGTCCATGGCCTTGGCCAGGATCGGATCGACCACATAGTCTTCCGCCGGAACCGAAAAGCACATGTTCAGAAAATTCCCGGCATAATCGAGCGAGTTGCGCGGGTAGACGAAGGGCTGGCCGATGGAATACTTGTAGGCCATCGCCGCGATCGTCGGCACCTTCGCCAGAAGCCGTATCGCGGCGACCTCGCGCTGCCAGGGATCATTGATGTCGGTCGAGTCGTGATAGAAGGCCGACATCGCGCCGACCACGCCGACCATCGTCGCCATCGGGTGCGCGTCACGCCGAAACCCGCGGAAGAAGTTGTGCATCTGTTCATGCACCATCGTGTGACGGGTCACACGAGTCTCGAAGTCATGAATCTGCTGAGCATCGGGCAATTCGCCGTAGAGAAGCAGATAGCAGACTTCCAGGAAATGCGACTTCTCAGCCAGTTGCTCGATCGGGTAGCCGCGATAAAGCAATTCGCCCTTGTCGCCGTCTATGTAGGTGATCGAGCTTTCGCAGGCGGCGGTTGAGGTGAAGCCGGGATCGAACGTGAAGACATCGCCTTCTGCATAGAGCTTGCGGATGTCGATGACGTCCGGCCCTGCCGAAGGCGAATACATTGGCATTTCCAGCGTCTTGTCGCCGAAAGAGAGCTTCGCAGTTCCAGTGGTTTTCGCCATCGCTTTCCCTCGCCTTGCGGTGTTGTTCAGCTGTCCGGCGCGCCGGACCCTTCCGTCTTGTCGCCTCCGGCCCTTGCATCGGCCAGTCGCGCCAGTGTCTCGTCGCGTCCCAGAATCAGCATCATGTCGAAAACGCTTGGCGAAACCATGCGCCCGGCAAGGGCAGCCCGCAATGGCTGGGCCAGTTTGCCGAGGCCCATCCCGCGCGCAGCAGCGCATTCGGTTACGAGTGCTTCGAGCCTGTCGCGTTCCCAGCTAGCATTTTGCAGATGCGGCGTCAATTCTGACAGTATACTATGGGATACTGAATCCAGCGATGCAGCCGCTTTCGCATCCGGAGAAAGCGGGCGCTGCGTCAGGATAAAGTGCGCCCTTTCAAGTATTTGTCCGTAACTCTTCGCACCGTCTTTCAGCACCGGGATGGCCTTCAACAACGCCGGACGCTGGACCTCGGTCAGCGCCGGCGCCCCCGTCGCAGCCAGGTACGCTTCCAGTTCTTGCAGCACCGCAGCATTCTCCATCGCGGAAAAATGCAGCCCCGTCAGGTGATCCAGCTTCTTCAGATCCAGCCGCGACGGTGCCCGGTTGATGCCGCCCAGATCGAACCATTCCCTCGCCTCGACGTCGGTGAAGAACTCGGCATCACCATGGCTCCAGCCCAATCGCGCCAGATAGTTGCGCAGCGCGGCGGCGGGGTAGCCCATGCGCTGATACTCCTCGATGCCCAAAGCGCCATGGCGCTTCGACAGCTTCTTGCCATCGGGACCGTGGATCAGCGGGATATGCGCCCACTGCGGCTCCTTCCAGCCCATCGCACGGTAGATCTGGGCCTGTCGCGCGGCGTTGTTCAGGTGATCGTCTCCCCGGATGACATGCGTGATTCCCATGTCGCGATCGTCCACGACGACGGCCAACATGTAGGTCGGTGTCCCATCGGCGCGTAACAGCACCATGTCGTCCAGTTGCTCGTTGCGAAAGACCACCCGCCCCTGCACCGAATCCTCGATCACCGTCTCACCCTCGCGCGGCGCCTTAAGCCGGATCACATGGGGCCTGTCGGGCGCTGTCGACGGGTCGGCGTCGCGCCAGGGACTGACATAAAGGGACGAACGGCCCTCGACGCGCGCGGCCTCGCGGAACGCCTCGATCTCCTCCTGCGTGGCGTAGCAGCGATAGGCATGTCCCGCCGCCAGCATCGCGCGCGCGACCTCGGCATGCCGGTCGGCGCGGGCGAACTGACTGATCGCCTCGCCATCCCAGTCAAGCCCCAGCCATTTCAATCCCGACAGGATAGCCGCAGTCGCCTCCGGGGTGGAGCGCGCACGGTCGGTATCCTCGATCCGCAGCAGAAACTTGCCGCCCCTGCCGCGCGCGTAAAGCCAGTTGAAAAGCGCGGTCCGGGCCCCGCCGATATGAAGGAACCCAGTGGGTGACGGCGCGAAACGGGTGACGACAGGCCCCGACATATTTTCTTTACCTTTCGGTTACCGTTAACTTTCTGGAAACCATTACGCGGCTAGGCTGCCTCAGCACTAGGCAATCACGCAGGCGAGAACAAGTGTGCTGAGCAAGGCACCTCCCTCGTGGCCCGCGGCGGGCATCTGGCTCGCGCGGGCCGCTACTGCCATTGCGGCGACGCCCCTGATCGCGTTGGCCGCCGCGCGCGGACAACTTTTCCCCTTCGTACCGGTTTTCCTGGGACTTGGAATCGGGCTCTATTTTGCGCTAAGGGCAGAACCTTCGTTCAACCAATGGCTTGCGCTTGCAACGACGTGTGGCGGACTGTCCCTTTCCGCTTGGCGCGGCCCCGAGGCCCTGCGCCCGGTCGCCTTGGCGCTGGCCTTGGTTGGCGCCGGTACCTGTGTTGCGGGATGGCGGTCGCATGCAGTTACCGCGCCTGTTCTGGAGTGGCGCTACTACGGCCCCGTAGAGGGACGCATTGTGACCATCGACCGCTCAGGTTCGGATGCGATGCGCTTGGCGCTGGACCAGGTTGTCCTGGATAATCTGGAGCCGGATCGCAGCCCAGAAAGGGTGCGCGTGTCCCTGCATGGTCGCGCGGCTGAAGGTCCGCTCGATATCGACCCAATGCCGGGGATGCGCGTCATCATGACCGCGCACCTTTCACCGCCCGGTGGCCCGGTCGAACCTGGCGGCTTCGATTTCCGGCGGCTGGCCTGGTTCGATCGTCTCGGCGGCGTGGGATACACCCGCACACCTGTCCTGGCGCTGGAGGCGCCCGCGGACGACTGGGCGCTCGCCATCACCAGGCTGCGCATGCACATGAGCGCGGGGCTGCGCGACCGGATTGCCGGCGAGTCGGGCGGTTTCGTTGCAGCCATTCTCACCGGCGACCGTTCGGGTGTGGGGCTGGAGACAACCGAAGCGCTTCGCCGATCAAACCTCGCTCATGTGCTGGCAATTTCGGGGCTTCACATGGGGCTACTGACCGGCGTCGTCTACGGCGCGCTACGCGGAGCGATGGCACTTTTTCCGATCATCGCGCTCCGCCTCCCCATCCGCAAGATTGCCGCCGTCGGCGCTCTGGCGGCGGCAAGTTTCTATCTTGTCCTCTCGGGGGGAAACGTGGCGACGCAGCGCGCCTTCGTGATGGCCGCGGTCATGCTTGGTGCGGTGCTGCTGGATCGCCGTGCGCTGTCGCTCAGATCTGTCGCTCTGGCCGCTATCCTGATCCTTCTCTGGCGACCAGAAGCATTGCTCTCGCCGGGCTTCCAGATGTCATTTGCGGCTACGGTCGCGCTGGTCGCGGTTTTTCAGACAATCCGCAGGCAACGCGCCCGGATGCTGGCTGCCCAGGCCCGAGGCGCAGAGCGGCGGCGATTACCGCGCTGGCTGCTCGGTCTCGGTTCCATCGCGCTCTGTTCCCTTGTGGCGGGGATGGCGACCGCGCCGGTGGCGGCAGCGCATTTCCACCGGATGGCGGAATACGGACTCCTCGCAAACCTGCTGTCGATGCCGCTGATGGGGACTGTGGTCATGCCCGGCGCGGTGTTGGCCGCCGCGCTCTGGCCTTTAGGCCTTGAAGGTCCGGGCTTGTGGATGATGGAAATGGGCACGCGCTGGATCCTGGCCGTCGCGCACTGGGTCGGGGGGCTTGAGGGCGCGGTGCGTCCGCTACAGGCGCCGCCGGGATGGGTGTTGCCCACGGTCGCGCTGGGGATGCTGTGGCTTATCCTGTGGCCCGGACGAACACGTCTGGTGGGGGCGCTTGTCGCGTTGACGGCGATGGGCGGTTGGACCCAGGCCGAGCGCCCCGCGGTCCTGATCGCGGAATCCGGCGGGCTGATCGGCGTGATGACCCCCTCGGGGCGCGCACTCAGCCGGCCGCGTGGCGACGGCTTCATCGCCCGAAACTGGCTCGAAGCCGACGGCGACGCGGCCGAGCAGTCCGAGGCGGCTGCCCGGCCCGCTTTCGACGATGTCGAGGGCGGCAGGCGCATCGTGATCGGAGGGGAAACCTGGGTGAGTCTGACCGGAACCCGTTCTCCGGACGCGCTGAACGCGATCTGCGCTGACGGGATCAACGTGGTGGCGAACGTCGAATTGCCCAAGCATGCCCCCGGCGACTGTCGGTTGCTCGACCCCGGCAGGCTCTCCCGGACAGGCGCACTGGCCGCGTATCACAGCCCCGCAGGTCTTGTCTGGATGGAAGCAAAAGCGATAGCTGGACGGCGTCCGTGGACGCAAGGTCACTAACGCACCTCATACAAACTGTTCTCGGATCAATCGTTCTTCCAGCCCGTGGCCAGGGTCGAAAAGCAGACGGTGCCGAACCTCTGGTTCCGATCGGATATCGACGACCGCAACATCGCGCACCGATTGCGCATCGGCATCGGCCATCACGGGCCGTTTCGCGGGATTGATCACCTCGATCCGAACCCGGGCTGTCTTGGGCAACAAGGCCCCCCGCCAGCGCCTCGGGCGGAAGGCTGCCATCGCTGTCAACGCCAGCACGTCGGACCCTATTGGCAGGATCGGCCCGTGGGCAGAGTAGTTGTAGGCTGTCGAACCGGCTGGTGTTGCCAGCAAGGCCCCGTCGCAGACCAGTTCGTCCAGTCGCACCCGTCCGTCGACACTGATCCTGAGGCGCGCCGCCTGTGGACCTTGGCGCAGCAGGGAAACCTCGTTGATTGCAAGCGCCTCATGCACGGCACCTTCAACCGTGGTCGCGCGCATGAAGAGCGGGTTGAGCACCGCTTCCTCGGCGTTTTCCAGTCGCTCGGGCAGGTTGTCGGTGGCATACGCGTTCATCAGAAACCCGACGGTCCCGCGATTCATTCCGTAAACCGGGACCCCCAGCGCCTGGGTCTTGTGCAACGCTTCCAGCATGAAGCCGTCCCCGCCGAGCGCCACGATTACCTGCGCCTTCTCGAGGGGCACCTCGCCATACCGGGCGGCCAGCGTCGTTCGTGCCTCCTGCGCTTCGTCGCTGCTGCCTGCCAGAAATGCGATCGCCTTCGGTTTGTCCGCGTCCGTCGATGCCAACTCTGCCTCCTGCCTTGGGGGTGACATCATGGTGGTGGAGGGGCTATTGGCAAGGACCGTATTGGACCTGACTTCGCTTGCGGCCAAGAATGCGGCGCTTTCGGCGCTTTCAGACACCTGCCGGTTGCGCTAGATATCTGCCAACCCCAACCCGGCGCGGGAGAGCGACATGAACATCCAGGATACCGCACGCGATTCCGGCTTCTTCTCGGAGCCTCTGGAGACGCGCGATGCAGAACTATTCGACGCGATCCGCAAGGAATTGGGCCGCCAGCGGGACGAAATCGAACTGATCGCCTCCGAAAATATGGTCAGCCGCGCCGTGCTGGAAGCGCAAGGCTCGGTGATGACCAACAAGTATGCCGAGGGCTACCCGGGCCGTCGCTATTACGGCGGCTGCCAGTATGTGGATATCGCCGAGAACCTGGCGATCGAAAGGGCCTGCCAGCTTTTCGGCGTCGGTTTCGCCAACGTGCAGCCAAACTCGGGCAGTCAGGCGAACCAGGGGGTGTTCACAGCGCTTCTGAAACCGGGCGATACGTTTCTGGCCATGGACCTGGCTTCGGGCGGCCACCTGACGCACGGGGCGGCGCCAAACCAGTCGGGAAAATGGTTCCACGCGGTTCACTACGGCGTCCGGCAACAGGATTGCAGGATAGACTACGATCAGGTTGCGGCGTTGGCGGAAGAGCATAAGCCCAAGCTGATCATTGCCGGGGGATCGGCCATCCCGCGGGTGATCGACTTCGCGCGTTTCCGCGAGATCGCCGATTCGGTGGGCGCGTGGCTGATGGTCGACATGGCGCATTTCGCCGGGCTGGTGGCGGCGGGCGTGCATCCCTCGCCCTTTCCGCACGCGCATGTGGCGACGACGACGACCCACAAGACCCTGCGCGGGCCACGTGGCGGGATGATCCTGACCGATGACGAGGCGCTGGCGAAGAAATTCAACTCGGCGATCTTTCCGGGCATCCAGGGCGGACCGCTGATGCATGTCATCGCCGCCAAGGCCGTCGCATTCGGCGAGGCGCTGCGCCCGGAGTTCAAGACCTACCAGGCGCAGGTGGTGAAGAACGCGCAGGCGCTGGCCGAACAGTTGGCGCGTGGGGGGCTCGACATCGTCACCGGCGGCACTGACACGCATGTGATGCTGGTCGACCTGCGTCCCAAAGGCGTGAAGGGCAATGCCACCGAGAAGGCGCTGGGGCGCGCGCATATCACCTGCAACAAGAACGGCATTCCCTTCGACCCGGAGAAGCCCATGGTGACCTCGGGCGTGCGATTGGGCACCCCGGCGGGCACAACTCGCGGTTTTGGCGAAGCTGAGTTTCGGCAGATCGCCGACTGGATCGTCGAGGTTGTCGATGGGTTGGCGGCCAATGGCGAGGACGGCAATGCGGAGGTCGAAGCGGGTGTACGCACGAAAGTGCAGGCGCTCTGCGACCGGTTTCCGGTGTACCCTAGGCTTTGAGTGCGGCGCTTTAGGCCTGCGGGTCCTCGTCCATTGCGTCGCCCGGGGCCGTTTGCGGTTCATGGCATCGTCGCCCAGAGCTGAGCCGGAGAACCCATGTTGAATATCCTGCGACAGGAAAGCGATGGGGGCGCGCCCGCGTTGCTTATCGTCCACGGGCTGTTCGGCTCCGCCCGGAACTGGGGGGCGGTGGCGAAGCGGCTGTCGGCGCGTGGTCCGGTTCTGGCGGTCGACATGCGAAATCATGGCGAGAGCCCGCACGCCGACAGCCATGACTATCCCTACATGGCGGGCGATCTGGCCGAGGTGATCGAGGCCGAAGGCGGGCCGGTGGATGTGCTGGGCCATTCGATGGGCGGCAAGGCGGCGATGCGGCTGGCGTTGGAGCGGCCGGAGCTGGTGCGGAGGCTGGTCATCGCGGATATCGCGCCGGTGGGCTACGGGCACAGCCAGAGCCAGCATATCGCGGCGATGCGGGGCCTGCGGCTGGAAGGCCTGACAAGCCGCGCCGAGGCCGACAGGCGGCTGGCCGAGACGGTCGATGACCCGGGCCTGCGCGCCTTCTTCCTGCAATCGCTCGACCTGAAGGCCGACCCGCCGCGCTGGCGCCTGAACCTTGACGTGCTGGCGGCCGAGATGGACCGGATCATCGGCTGGCCGGAAGCCGGTGACCTGCCCCCGTTCGACGGCCCGACCCTGTTTCTGGCGGGGGCCGAGTCGGACTACGTGCGGGCCGAGCATCGCGGCGTCATCCGGGCGCTGTTTCCGAGCGCCCGTTTCGCGCGCATCCCCGGCGCGGGACACTGGCTGCATGCCGAGAAGTCGAAGGAATTTGCCGAGGCGGTGCGGGTCTTTCTGGATGCACCGGAAGGGTGAGCAAGGGGTTGAATCGCGCCGCTGCGCAAATTGCGCAGAGGCAGCAAGTCATTGAAACACCTAGAAAAGAGAAAAAATCTTAACCGGATTTCAACCTGTGTAAACGGGCCAGACGCACCGCGCCGAAGCGTACCGGGCCCCGGTTGCCGGTCGGCGGCGGGCTCAGGCGAGGCGTGTTCCGGGCGGCAGGTCGAGGCCGCGCAACAACTCGGCCGCCTGCATCGGACGACCGCCGGCGCGCTGCGCCTCGGTGATGGCGACGGCACCGGTCCCGCAGGCGATGGTGAGGCCGGAAAGGACCTCGCCCGGACGCCCCTGCCCGGCGACGGCGCGGGCGTTCAGAAGCTTCAGCCGGCCAGCGGGCGTGTCGCACCATGCGCCCGGATAGGGCGATAGGCCGCGGATCTGGCGGGCGACAGCCTCGGCGGGCCGGGTCCAGTCGATGTGCGCCTCGGACTTGTCGATCTTGGCGGCGTAGGTCACGCCTGCCTCGGGCTGGGGTTGCGGGGTCAGGTCGGGCAGCCGGGCGAGCGCCGCGAGGATCAGCGTCGCGCCGATCACCGCCAGACGGTCGTGGAGGGTGCCGGTGGTGTCATCGGGCCCGATTGGCGTTGCCTCGGACAGCAGGACCGGGCCCGTGTCGAGCCCGGCCTCCATCTGCATGATCGAGATGCCCGTCTCGGCATCGCCCGCCATGATCGCGCGATGAATCGGCGCAGCACCCCGCCAGCGCGGCAGAAGCGAGGCGTGAATGTTGAGGCAGCCATAGCTTGGCGCGTCCAGCACGGGCTGCGGCAGGATCAGTCCATAGGCCGCGACCACCGCGACATCGGCGCCGAGCGCGGCGAAGGCGGCCTGTTCGTCGGCGCCCTTCAGGCGCGCCGGGTGGCGCACCGCCAGCCCCAGCACCTCGGCCCGCGCCTGCACGGGGGTGGGGCGGGCCTTCTTGCCCCGTCCTGCGGGGCGCGGCGGCTGGCAATAGACGGCCAGAACCTCATGCGCGGCGGCGAGCGCCTCCAGCGCCGGGACGGCGAAATCGGGCGTGCCCATGAAGACGACCTTCATGCCAGCGCCATCTCGCGCAGCGTCGTGGCGGCGGCGGCGCGTGCGTCCTCATCCATCAGGTCGATGATCAGCCGGCCGTTCAGATGGTCCAGTTCATGCTGCGCGCAGATCGCCTCGGCGCCGGACAGGCGTTCGGTGCGGTGCAGCCCGTCCAGATCGCTCCAGCGCAGCGTGACCTCGGCCGGCCGGGCGACGCTGGCCGGCACGCCGGGGATGGAAAGGCAGCCTTCGATCCCGGTCCACTCGACTTCGGAGGCCTCGATGATCTCGGGGTTGAGGAAGACGCGGGGGCTGCGCGTGCCTTCCTTCCAGGTCACGTCGATGACGAACAGCCGCAGCATCACGCCCACCTGCGGCCCGGCCAAGCCGCGGCCCGGCGCGGCGTACATCGTCTCCAGCATGTCGTTGGCAAGGGTGCGCGTTTCGTCCGTGATCGCCGCAATTGGAATCGCAACGCGGCGCAGGCGTGGGTCGGGAAAACGCAGGATGGGCAGGATCGCCATGCCTCAGGCTCGCGCCTTTTCGCGCTTGAGCTTTTGCATCCGGCGGGTGATGATCTGGCGCTTGATCGGGCCGAGGTAGTCGATGAAGAGCCGGCCGTTCAGATGATCCAGTTCATGTTGCGCGCAGGTGGCCCACAGCCCCTCGAACTCCTCCTCCTGCACTGTACCGTCCAGCGCGGTCCAGCGCATCCGCACCTTTTCCGGTCGGGTCACCTCGGCGTAGTGTTCGGGGATGGAGAGGCAGCCTTCCTCGTAGGTCGCGGTGTCCTCCGATTTCCAGGTGATCTCGGGGTTGATCAGGACCATCGGGCGTGGCTTCGCGTCCTCTTCCTTCACGCAATCCATCACGAAAAGGCGGGTCAGCACACCGACCTGCGGCGCGGCCAGCCCGATGCCCGGCGCGTCGTACATCGTCGCCAGCATGTCATCGGCCAGGCGGCCGATTTCGGGCGTGATGCGCTCGACCGGCTTGGTGACGGTCTTCAGGCGCGGGTCGGGATGGATCAGGATCGGGCGAAGGGTCATGGCAGGCATTTAGGCGATGGCCCGGGGTTGCGCAACGGGTGGCGGGGGTTGCGCCGGCGGCGCGGAGCGGCAAATGTGCAGCCATGATGCGAACGGGGGCACCGATGAGTTTCGACGACATGAGCACGAGTTTCGACGAGGTGATCGAGCGCAGGGGCACCCATTCGGGCAAGTGGGACCAGATGGAGGCCCGCTATGGCGTGAGCGCGCGCGACGGCATCCCGATGTGGGTGGCCGACATGGATTTCCGCCCGCCCCAGGCCGTGCGCCACGCGCTGGAGCGGATGATCGGGAACGGGATCTTCGGCTACTACGGCGACGACCGCGCCTATCTCGACGCGATCGGCTGGTGGATGCAGACCCGCCACGACTGGCAGATCCAGCCCGATTGGGTCTTTACCACGCACGGGCTGGTCAACGGTACCGGCCTGACATTGCAGGCATTTACAGAGCCCGGCGACGGGATCGTGATGTTCACGCCGGTCTATCACGCCTTCTTCCGGGTGATCCGGGCGGCGGGGCGGGAGGTGGTGGAATGCCCGCTGGTCGAACGCGACGGGCGGATGACCATGGATTTCGACGCCTATGACGCGCAGATGACCGGGCGCGAGAAGATGGTGATCCTCTGCTCGCCGCACAACCCCGGCGGGCAGGTGTGGGCGGCGAAGGAGTTGCGCGGCCTGGCCGATTTCGCGCGCCGGCACGACCTGATCCTGGTCTCGGACGAGATCCACCACGACCTGGTGATGCCGGGCCACCGGCACACCGTCATGGCCAATGCGGCGCCCGAGATCATGGACCGGCTGGTGATGATGTCGGCCACGACGAAAACCTTCAATCTGGCCGGCGGGCATACCGGCAATGTCATCATCGCCGACGAGGTGCTGCGCAAGCGGTTCGCCAACACATTGGCCGCGCTGGGTATTTCGGCGAACTCCTTCGGCATCGAGATGGCGCGCGCCGCCTACAGCCTCGAAGGCGCCGCCTGGGTCGACGCGCTTTGTGCCTATCTGGACGGCAACCGGCGGATCTTCGAGGAGGGGTTGCGCGCGATCCCCGGCGTGAAGGTCACGCCCCTGCAGGCGACCTATCTGGAATGGGTGGATTTCCGCGCCCTGGGCATGGAGGAGGCCGAAATCCGCCGCCGGATCGAGGGCGCGGCGCGGATCGCGGCGAACCACGGCGAGACCTTCGGAAAGGGCGGCGCTGGGTTCCAGCGCTTCAACATCGCGACGCCGCGGGCGCGGGTGAAGGAAGCGGTGGAGCGGCTGCAGGCGGCGTTTTCGGACGTGCAGTAGGGCCCAAATTACCCACCGGCAGGGTGCTGGCGGGCGTATGGCAAGGGGCTGGCAAGCATATGGCAAACGTATGGCAGTTCCGAACGGTGCGGTAGGGAATTGGCAGGGATCGTATCCGCTTGACCTTCAACGCGTCTCGGAACCAGTCGGCATCAGATCCACGGTCCGCGAGCAGCCATTCAGTGGCAGGCAGGCTGCTCAACAGGGCTGCCGCGCCGGTGTCGTCGCTGACCTGGCCCGACGTCATGAAGAACCGCAACGGCCGACCTTTCGCATCCGTGACGGCGTGTGGCTTCGTGTTCAGCCCGCCCTTCGTCCACCCGATCAGACGCCCGCGTTGACCGTCAGGCCCCGCTATTTCGCCCGCAGGCTCGAGGCCGTGCGATGCACTTTCAGGTAGACGGTTTCAGCCGCGCCATCTGCTCCTCGGTCAGCCAGAAAAGATTGCTCATCATCACCTCCGTCCGCTCGGGGAGATTGAATCACGCACGCCCAGCGGCCTCAAGCGAAACAACAGGTCCTGACCCTAGTCACGGTATTTCCAGACGTGATCATCACCCAGAAGCTTGTGTCGTTCCGATCTGGCAGGAAATCGCTCGATCGATTAGGGTCGAGGGGTTCGGATTCGGTGTCTGAGCGTGACGCTGGCAGGGCTCGTGCTGGTGGGTGGAAGACGCGGCGGGGTCTGCTACTCGGTAGCAAGTGAACTCTGAAAACCACCGGAAATCGCCGGAAATCGGGGAGAATCACAGGAAATCCGCTCAGTGGCTTACAACTTGAATGGCTATCTAAGTTTATGAAATCAAATGTAGAACTCGCATCACGGCTTTCCGTGGCCCCGATGATGGACTGGACCGACCGGCATTGCCGCTATTTTCACCGGCAACTGAGCGGGCGGACGCTGCTCTATACCGAAATGGTCACATCGGCGGCACTGATCCGCGGCGGGGCCCGGCATCTTCTGGCGTACGATCCGGCCGAGCAGCCGCTGGCGCTGCAACTCGGCGGATCCGACGCGGCGGAACTGGCGCAGGCGGCCCGGATCGGTGCCGAAGAAGGGTATGCCGAGGTGAACCTGAATGTCGGCTGCCCGTCCGACCGGGTGCAATCGGGCTGTTTCGGGGCGATGCTGATGCGCGAGCCTGAGCGCGTCGTGGACTGCGTAAGCGAGATGTCCGCCGCCAGCCACGCCGAAATCACGGTCAAATGCCGCATCGGCGTCGATGACCAGATCCCCGAGGAAGTGCTGCCGCGATTCCTAGACATGCTGCGATCCGCCGGGGTCAGGCGCGTGATCATCCATGCCCGCAAGGCCTGGCTGCAGGGCCTTTCGCCGAAGGAAAACCGCGAGGTTCCGCCGCTGGACCATGGGCTGGTTCTGGCAATGAAGCGTGCTTTCCCCGACCTTTCGATCTGCATCAACGGCGGCATCGAGACGCTTGATCAGGCAATGGATTTCCTGCGTGAGGGATTGGACGGCGTGATGGTCGGGCGCGCCGCGTACCATCATCCGGCCGCGATCCTGCTAGGCGCGGACCGGCGCATCCATGGCTTGGCGGACAGGGATATCACGCCCACCGACGCGGCGCTGGCAATGCGGCCCTATATCGCCCGTCACCTTTCCCAGGGGGGGCGGCTGGGTGCTGTCACACGCCATATGCTGGGGCTTTTTTCCGGCCGTCCGGGCGCGCGCGCCTGGCGACGGGCGCTGTCGGAAGCCCCGAACGGCGGGTTGGCCGAGTACGACAACGCGCTCCAATCGCTTGTTCATCGAGCGGCCGCATGAGAGCGCGCGCGCTGGCCCTTGCCGCGCTTCTGATGAGCGCCTGTGCCGTTCCGCAGGACGCTGCCCGGCTCAACGACGCCGTCTCGCCGCTGCCAGTGGCGCAGATCTTCGATCCGGGCGCACCGCGCGCACTGCCGGCGGCGCGAGCGAACAGGGACATGGTGCGTGATTTCATGGAACTCGGGTTCCGGATGGAAAGCGGGCGCCCGATCCCGCAATTCTCGCGCTATGAGGGGCCGGTTCTGGTTGTTCTGAACGGAAGCGTACCGGCGCGCGCGCAGATCGACCTCGACCGCCTGATCGCCCGTCTGCGCAACGAAGCGGGCATCGACATCGCGCGCGCACCGGGCAATCGAACCGAGCCGGGGCAGAACACCCTCGCGATCGAATTTCTGACCCAGAACGAGATGCGCCGGGCCGTGCCGAACGCGGCCTGTTTCGTGGTCCCCAACGTCACGTCATGGTCCGAGTTCACCGCCAACCGGCGCAGCCCGAGCATCGACTGGACGCGCGTCGCGCAACGCCGTCAGACGGCTGTCTTCATTCCGATCGACACGACGCCGCAGGAGATCCGCGACTGCCTGCACGAGGAGGTCGCACAGGCGCTGGGGCCGCTCAATGACCTTTATCGTCTGCCCGACAGCGTCTTCAACGACGACAATTTCCAGACCACCCTGACCGGGTTCGACATGCTGATCCTGAGGGCGTGGCACGCGCCGGAACTGGCCCCCGGCATGGCGCCCGAAGCAGTTGCCGCGCGCCTGCCGGCGATCCTTGACCGATTGAACCCGGCGGGACGACGGCCCGGAGCACCCGACCCCGGACCCACCCCCCGCGACTGGATCGAGGCGATCGAGACAACGCTGGGCGCGGGCGCCAGCACGGCGCAGCGCCGCGCCGCGTCACAGCGGGCGGTGCAGATTGCCGGAGGCGAGGGCTGGCGCGGACCTCGCCTGGCGCTCAGCCTGTTTCTGGCGGCGCGTCTAGCCACGCGCGATGAGGGCAACGCCGCGTTCTCGGCGCTTCTGGCGGCCGGGGAAATCTATCGTAGATTGCCGGGCGGCGAGGTTCATGCCGCCCATGTCGACATGCACATGGCCGTGCAGGCGCTGGCGGCGGGTCAGTACGACCTTGTCGTCACGCTGACCGAACGGGCCCGGCCCTACGCGAACCGGACCGAGAACGCCGCCTTTCAGGCGTCGCTTGCGTTTCTTCAGGCCGAGGCGCTGGAGCAGCGCGGCGAGGCGACGCGCGCGGCCCGCCTGCGCATCGACTCCCTGCCCGCGGCGCGGTATGGGTTCGGCTCGCCGGCCGCGGTGCAGGCGCGGCTGGACGAGGTGGTGCGGCTGGGCGCCTTCTCGCGCAGGTTGGCGGCGGTCGAGTGATCCGGGCAGAACGCAAAGGGTAGTCAGGCATGATCATCATCGCTGGCCTTGTCGGGGGCGCGATCTGGGGCGCGTTGAGCGCGCGGCGACGCAAGGGCAATCGGCTGGACATGCTGCAATACGCCGCGGTCGGCGGTATCGTCGGGGCGTTGGCCGGGGTTGTCGCCACGATCGCGATCGAACGGATGATCTGATGTTCCTGCCCTTCTACGACAACCTTCGCAAGCACGCCGTGCCGGTCAGCCTGCGCGAATACCTGGGCTTTCTGGAGGCGCTGCAGGCGGGGTTGGCGCAGTTCGATGCCGAGGGATTCTACTATCTCGCGCGGACGACGATGGTGAAGGACGAGCGCCACATCGACCGCTTCGACCGGGCGTTCGCGGCCAGTTTCAAGGGGTTGGATGCCATCGATCCGGCCGCGGTCGTCGAGGTGCTGGACCTGCCGGCAGAGTGGCTGGAAAAGATGATGGAAAAGAACCTGAGCCCGGAGGAGCGCGCGAAGATCGAGGCGCTGGGTGGGTTCGAGAAGCTGATGGAGACGCTGAAGAAGCGGCTGGAGGAACAGAAGGGCCGGCATCAGGGCGGCAGCAAATGGATCGGGACGGGGGGCACCTCGCCCTTCGGCGCCTATGGCTACAACCCCGAGGGTGTGCGCATCGGGCAGAAGGAGGGGCGGCACGGGCGCGCGGTAAAGGTCTGGGACAAAAGGGAGTTTCGTGACCTTGACGACAGCGTGGAGCTGGGGACGCGCAACATCAAGGTGGCGTTGAAGCGGCTGCGGCGGTGGGCGCGGGAGGGGGCGGCGGAGGAGCTGGACCTGGACGGGACGATCCGGGCAACGGCGGAGCATGGGTATCTGGACGTCAAGACGCGGCCGGAGCGGCGCAACGCGGTGAAGGTGCTGCTGCTGCTGGACATCGGCGGGTCGATGGATGCGCATGTGCGGGTGGTGGAGGAATTGTTCAGCGCCGCGCGGATCGAGTTCAAGCATCTGGAGCACTATTACTTCCACAACTGCCTTTATGAATTCGTGTGGAAGAACAACGCGCGGCGCTGGTCCGAGCGGACCCCGACTTGGGAGGTGCTGCGCACCTATGGGTCTGATTACAAGTGCATTTTCGTGGGCGATGCGTCGATGTCGCCCTACGAGATCGCCTATGTGGGCGGCGCCAACGAGCACTGGAACGAAGAGTCCGGCGCGACCTGGCTGGCGCGGGCGCGGGCGCAGTGGCCGGACCATCTGTGGATCAATCCGACGCCCGAGGGGTACTGGCCGCACACCCAGTCGATCGCCATGATTCGCGAGATTCTTGAGGATCGGATGGTCCCGATGACGCTGGACGGGCTGGGCCGGGGGATGCGTTTGCTGGCGCGCTGAGGCGGGTTAACGGAGTCTTGCAAGGGCGGGTTAAAAAAGTCTTGCGGGGTCTGGCAGCGCCTGGCGCGATTTCGGCGAAAACCCCTT
>NZ_JADDJF010000025.1 GCF_017811755.1 Pararhodobacter sp. SW119
TTCGGATACCGCGCGAAGATTGGGCTGCGATCGATTTCGACGCCCTTGACCAGGTAAAACCCGACCAGGCGCTTGGACGGTTCGATCTGCGCTGGAAGCCCGCCCGGAACGCGGAACTGGGTGAAATAGCGCCGCATTGACGGTGACGCATCCGGCCCAGAGTCGGAGCGCCGCGGGACTGCCGGGCCGGCTCTCCGCCAAATTCAGAGGCGGCCCAGATCGAGAACGATCGAGACGGGCCAATGATCGGACGGGAAGTCCGCTTCCGGCCCGGAGAATGTCGTTCTGGCGAAAGAGCCGGGCGCCTTGGCCGCGAGGGTGTCGTCGTTGAGGATCAGGAAATCGCTGAACTCCGTGAACCGCTCGAAGCATTGCGGCCGGATACCGGCGCCGGCGGTGTGCAGATCGTCGTACCGCTTGCGCAGTTTCTCAGCGACCGGACGAAGGCCTCGGGTTGCGCTGTTGCCGCCCACGGAGATGTCACTGACAGCACGATCAACGTGATCTGCGGCATGCCCTTCGGACGCGCTTGTCATCGCGCTCAACTCTCATCGGCGACAGTAGCCGGGCAGCGCATAGATTCGGCTCAGGTCGTCGCCAGCCGCCCGCGCTTCATGCTCTGCCGCGGCGTAGCGCCCCCCGGAAAAGGCCGGGCAGTCCCGGGCATGGCCTGCGCGCACTTGCATCTCTCCGATATCTTTGCCGTCGAGCATGCAAATCGCTACAGGGCGCCGGCTTCGGCCTGCGGTCGTACCGTCGAGATGGCAGGTTACCTCGCGATCATTCACCAGCCCAGCCAGGTTCTGGGCGGCCTCGGGGCCGCCGGGCTCGCGGTTGCCACGGTAATCTTCGGGCGCTGCAATACCGCGCAGCCGTATCTGAACGCTGCCGAAGCGGATGTCATCGCCATCATGGGCTACAGCGACCCCAGTCATGGTAGCTGCAACTTGGTAGCCGGCATCGAGGCCGAAGACCGGCGCAGACGCCATCATCGTCGCTGCAAGTGCTGCCGCTGCGATAGGCCCCTTCAGTCGCTTCATTCTGCACATCCTCACCACTATCAGCATCGTGGTGCAGGGCAATCGTGACCAGAATTGGGCGGGTTCAGGGCTCTGCTTAGTCAGTTTGTCGGGGCAAAGGAGGGAGTTCGGCATGCTTTGCCGTTCGGTTGCAGGGTCGGGCAAAAAAAGGAATTTCAGTGTTCAGCAGAGTTGGCGTCAACATCGTTGATTGGCGAGAAACGGGAGATGGTTAAGCAAAGATTGGGTTGGGGCAATCGCGGGCTCGGGTTCGCGCAGGTGATGCATCTCCGGCTTGGCCGCAGGTCTGGGGTTCAGCGGAACAGCGTTCCGGGCGTGTCGAAGGACTCGGCGCGTCGTTGGATCAGTTCGGCCTTAACGATCCGCTCCAAGTCGGTGGCGAAGCCGCTCATGGCGCTTTCACCGCCGAAGGACGCGGTCATGGCATTCTTGCGCGGGCCTGGGCCGCCGGCCAGCGCGCGCGCCATGACGACGCTTCCGACATAGGTGTTGAATTCCTGCTCCAGCCAGCGGCAGACGATCGCGGTCTCCTTGGCCTGTATGTAATCGTTGGCGACGTCGATATTGGCCGACGTCCGACCGGACCATTTCGGGGATGGTGGATAGAGACCTTCGACCGCCGCGCTGCCCGGGCGAGCCATTTTTTTCTCGAGCTTCTTGTCGAGCTTGCCGCGTCTGGTCGCCTGTTTGGTAACCCAGCTTCCGGGCGCGGTGTCTATGGCGGTGTTACTCTCGCCACTCCAGGCCGGATCGTCCAGGCGCGAGGGGTGGACGAAGGCGCGCTGGAAGGTGAAATGCTTGCCGTGCGCATGGCTGGTCATCGCCTGGTACTCGGCGCCGATCAGGTCGAGCATCATCAGGCCCATGATCCAGGCCCGCGCGTTGCGGATCGGCTCGGCGACGAACATCACCGCCGAGAGCAAGGGCAGGGCCGAGACCGTGTCCGCGGCGGCTGCGGGTTGCGGGCCGGAGAGTCTTGTCGGCTTGCTGCGCTTCGATTCATCCTTGTTCATGTCGACCGTCCAGCGCGTGCCCTGCGACTGGAGGCCGCCGCCGGTCATAGGAGCTGTGCCCTTGAGCACGCTGCGCAGAGATGCCGCGATGCGCTGCGACCAGACCACGCCCTCCATGCCGGAGACAGTGTTTCCCTCGTGGATGAACTTGCCGAACTCCCGGTAGCTGGCGCCGTCGTCCCTGTTCCATATAGTTCCGGCTTGGGGATCGGTGCCCGAATAACCCACATCGCACATGTAACAGCCATCAGCGAAGCCGCCTGCGCTCCCGCTCTTGATCTTCCGGATCTGGCGCCCCGCGATCAAGAAATAGACATCCTGGTTACGTTTGTTTGCCGCGGCCTTCCATGCGCCGGCATAGCTGCCATGCCCACCGAGAACGAAGGGGTCGTCCTGACTACCGGCACCTGGCGGCGCGCCTGCGCCCGCCAGCACCGCGCGCGCCGCGGCGTCTACCCAGGCGAGAAGCGTCGATCCGGGGACGTAGAGAGCATGCCGCTGCCGACGACCGGTCTGCCAATCGGCGAGGTAGTCCACGTCAATGGCGAGATGATCGAACATCCGGCTCACTCCTCTGTTCGTCCTGGTGGGAAGAGGTTAGGGGGACAAGGCTACAGCCATCTGAGCTACCGAAAAATCTCTTCGCGAGCAGCCAGAATCAATCGCCGAACCCCGGCAACGAAATACCGCTCGTTTTCGGTAGCCATGGCGACAACCTTTCTGTTTCGGAAAAAATATACCCAAGTCGCGCCACCGGTCAAAGCTGATTGTCGCCCTGCCATATGCGGTTCGGCTTGCGCTCCAGTTGGGTGAAACCGTTAAGGACAATCGCGACCACTTTCGAGTGCGATGCACTTGGCGGTCAGTTCGATACCGCCGATCCGATGTCGACGAAGATGTCCTCCGTGGCCGCGCTCGCGCTGAACACCACGCGCCGCGAGCGGTTGGAATCTTCCTGACCCGAGGCATCCATTATGGGGCGCGAGGAGGAATAGCCGACCGCGGTGGCGCGTTCGCGCGCCCAGCGACCGGTATCGGTGGCGCCGATATTCTCCAGGCACAGCCGCAGGACTGCCGCGGCGCGTTGCTGACTGAGGTTCAGGTTGTTGAAATAGGCGACCTCGGGGGACACGCCGATCCAGTCGCTCGAGGCATGCCCCTCGATCCGGACCTCCCGCACCTCGAAGCCGAGTTCCTGCATCGCTTCGAACCACGGCAGACAGGCCTGCGCGAGGAAATTGCGCAGGGCAGGCGTGGGTGTCGCCGAGCCTTGCGTGAACAGGATGTCGTCGGGGAATGTGATGACGCCGCGATCATCGATCTGTCCGCCGAGCCCCGCGACAAGTTCCCCGATGGCGGCGCGCGTGGCGTCGGAGAGAATTTGCTGCCGGGCGATGCGCTGGCCGAGCCGCTCCCGGATATCCTCGCGCAACGCCTCGAGTCCGGCCATGTCGTGGGGATCGAGGCGTGCGGCCAGCGCCAGTGCGCGCCGGATATCCGCCGGCGTCGATCCGTCCTCGAGAATGGCGACGATGTCGGCGATGCTTTGTTCGTCGGGGGCAAGAGCCACGAATTCGAGAAGCTGGGCGCGCTCCTCGGCCCGCCAGACCGTTGTCGCCTCGACAAGCCGACGCAGGTCGGCTTCCTCCATCATCTCGAGCCGCCGGGCAATCTCCCGCACATCCTCGGGGTGGTCCAGCTCGTACTCATCAAGGACGCGGGCAAGTCGTAACCGGCCTTCGTCGGCCATCTCCAGGAGCGTCGCGCGTGCCTCGGGCGAAAGCCGACTGATTTCTCTCAGGTCTTCCATCCTCGCGAGCTCGCGCTCGAGCGCCTTGTTCTCCGCCAGCGCCGAGTGCAGATCGCGCTCCATGGCCTGTCGGTCCGTGTCGGTCTCATGTCGCCAGAGCGCCAGCAGCATCAGCAGAGCGAAGGCGATCAGCATGAAGGCTTCCGCAACGGTCAAGCCCATGATGGCGCCACGGCGATAATTGCGGTCGGTGTCGATCCGGGAGGGAAGGCGCGGCATGGCTTAACCCCGATCGGTTCCGGTGCGTGGCGCAGGCGTGCCAAGATGAAATGCCGACGACTCGGCCCTGCGGGACATGGCGGCGCTCTCGCCTTCGTGGTCGGACGCGGGTGTCTCGTCCGCGACACTGGCGCTTCCATTGAGCGTGTCGCAGTTGTCCAAGATGCGCGCCCTCGCCTCCATCTGTCTGCTCACGGCCTCAATGCGTTCAGCCGCCTGTTCCAGGGCGACGACAGGCCGCTCGAGGGCCGGGCCGAGCTTGCGCAGCGAAAGGATCACCTCCGCCTGCCGGGCCGCCGCTTCGACATCGGCGACGGCACGCGAGACGCCGCCGGAAATGCTATCCGCGGCGGTCTCGACAGCTTCCGAGGCCTTCGTGGCGTTGCGCGAGACTTTCTGGAGGAGAGCGTTCCAAGCCATCAGGGTGTCGTGACCCTCGCGTGCCCCAGCCACCGCGGCGGCAAGGCGGGTACCCTGGGCCGCGGCCTCTTCCTCCTGGAGCCGGGCTGTTGCCTCGGTCACGCCCCGCAGGTGATCGAGACTCTCCGATACCTCGGTACGAAGCTCGTAGAGCACCTCGTCGATGCTCGACTTCAGGTCGCGGGTGATGATCGCCGAGGAGGCGGCCATGAGATCCGTCAGCGCCTTTCGGTACTCCTCGGTCGTGCGGGACATGAGATCCCGATGTTCCTGGTGAAAGGTCTCGTTGGCTTCGTGGATACGGGTGTTGGTCTCCGCGGCCAATTGGACTGCCTCGGACGAGAACGCCTTCATCTGCGCCACGCTTTCCGCAAGGCGGGTTCGGAATTCGCGACTGGCGTCATTGAGTTCCAGCCGGGCGTGGCGGTCACGCGCGACGACATCGGTACGTAGCTGCATCATGAAGACCCGCAGGAACACGCCGATGATGGTCGAGGAGAGCGCTACGCCGAAACCCGCGATGACGTCTCGCAGGATGCCGACTTCCGTGCCAGTGCCGGTGAGCTGGTAGAGTGTCGCGCCGAGCGAGATCAGCGTGAAGATGAACCCGAGGTAGTAGCTGTTGTCGCCGATCACCTCCGGCTCGAGGGCGAGGCTCCGGTTGGCCCAGGTGGCAAGGGCGTAGAGCAGCAGGACGCCGCCCGAGTAGAGCGCCGCCCACCAAGGCTCGATATCGAGTTGCTTCAGCCCGATGATGCCCGCTGCGCCGGCGAGAAAGGCGACCGCCAGAAAGACCTTGTCGAGACTGTCCCGGACCCGGGTTCCGTGTATCTGCTGTGGGCGTGACGTCATCAGGTTACCTCTTACAAATCGCCGATGGTCCGGAGCCGCATCCCCTTGATGCCCTGGTAGTCCAGGTAGCGGGCCCAGAAGTCGTCGACCGCGCCGGGGTCGCGGATCGCCGGCTCGTCGCGGGGTAGGCGCAGGATCTCGACTGCGACTTCGTTGAGATTTTGGCCCAGGCGCGCAAAGTCGCGCGAGGCTCGGAAGTCCGCCCATTCCTGCCCCCGGTAGAAACTGACCACGTCGCTGTTCTGAAGCATGTCGGAGACGATGACGATGCGGCGGTCACGCCCGTCGCCGCCGCGCGGCGCCTGCTGCACGAGAAGCGGGGTTTCCGCGACCAGCGCCTGGAGCGATTCCATGATCGGGGCGCGGCTTGCCATGATCAGTTCCACCCGCCGGTTCTGCCGGCGGCCGGCATCGCTGTCGTTGCTGGCGACCGGCTCGAGATAGGCGCGTCCGAGCGTGCGGATACGGCCCCGGTCGGCGCCCTCCCTGACGAGGATTTCTGCCACGGCGTTCGCGCGCGCTTCCGAGAGCGCCTGGTTGAGCTCGAGGCTACCCACGTTGTCCGAATGCCCGACGATCTGCACCGTGGTTTCGGGATGCTCGGCAAGGCTTCGGGCGATGGTGGCGAGATACCGGTCGGGACCCGCACGCAGCTGCGCGCTGCCGGAATCGAAGGTGATTTGCTCGGGCAGGGTGATGACGAGCTCGGTGCCGGTATTGACGACGGAGGCACCGGTATCAGCAAGGCTCGCCTCGATCTCGCGCTGCTGTCGCATGCGCGCCGATTCCGCGCCCTGTCCCAGTCCGAGAAGCCCAGAAAGCTCGCGTTCGACCGGGTTGGCGAAAAGCTCATCAAAGCGCTGCCCGACCATGGCCGGGTTGCCGGTGACCGTGCTCGTCTCTGCCGCGGAGACCGGCTTGCAGCGAGCGAGCCGCGCGCCCCGCTCCGCCTCCCGGTCACTCACCATGCCGAGCGAGATCATCGTTCCGGTCGGCGCCGCGGCGATGGTCTCGCCGAGTTCGTGGCGCAGGCGCGCCTCCTGGGCGCGGCTCAGCGGCCCCGAGGCGTCGATCAGGATCGCAACCGCGCCGACCGGCCCGTCATCGGGGCAAAGCGTCGCCGCGTCGGTTCCGGGACGCTGATTGATCGACCACGCGGCCCAGCCCATCACGCCGAATCCGGCAACGCTCGCCGCGATCAGGCCGCCCCATAAAAGCGAGCGGCTGATGCCCCCTTTGCGTCCGGCGCGACCCGTCGCGCGGCGCTTGGCCTTGCGCCGCGCCATCTACTTCTTCTCCTCCTTGCCGGAGATCACTGCAAGCCGGGCCGGGCGCTCACCACCCTCCGTCTCCGCAGAAGCCGACCGGGAGTCGCGGGCACGGGCCGCCTCGCGCGCGCGCCGCGCCTCGGCTGTATCCTGCGCCAGGTCCTCCAGTTCATCCACCTTGAGAAGCGCACGGATGGCGCGGTCGTATTCCGCCCCGATCGCGGCGATCGCTTCGTCGATGATCTTGCCGATCGCGACCCGTTCCCTCTCGGCCTCGTCGAGGCGTCCAGCGCTGAACTCGGGCTCGACATACTCGCCAAAACGGTAAGCGGTGTTGAAATGCGCCGGCGCCGGCTCCTCGCGCGCGTCGCGATTGGCCTCCCGATAGGCCGTGAGCAGGACATTGACCTTGAGGTCACACTGATCGAGGAAGGCGCGCAGGTGCGCCTTAAGCGCGCTGTGCCCATGGGCGGCGTCGATCGCTTCGCGCAGGTTCGTGTTGACCGTTTCGCGACCCTCGTTGAGCGCGTCGATCGCCGCGTCTCGCTTCTCCGTCAGGGCCTCGATCGTGGCTTCGAGCTCGTCGTTGTAGCCCGCCCGCGCGTCGCTGACCGTCACCTCGACATGGGCATAGCCGGGGTAGGGGTCGAAGGAGTGGTAGGCCTTGTAGGCGGTGAAGATTGAGACGACGAGGCCGATGAGGGCGAGCAGCCAGGACATCGCGCTCTCGACACCATGCGGCATCGCGAGAAACGCGGCGAAGGCGTCCCGCGCGGCCAGCTCGAGCGAAGCGGCGTCGGTGAGCGCATCGCGCAGATGCCCGACCACCAGGTTGAAGGTCGCCGCGAAGGTCACAAAGACGAGGAGTGTGGCGAGCCCGCGAAGCTTGCCGAGGAAGGACGCGTGGTTCAGCCAGCGGATCTGTCCGCCCAGGAAGGCCGAGAAGCCGATATTCGCAAGCGCGATGATCGTCGCGAGGAGCGCGCCGCCAAGATAACCCATCTCCGACGACTGACCGAGAAGCGAGGAATTCAGCAAGGCCTCAGCCAGGGCGAAGAACAAGATGAGTGCGATCAGCGGAAACAGGGCAGGGGAGTCGGAGGGGCGCACCAGCTTGTTTTGCTCGCGGAACGCCAGCAGGTGTGCATAGGCATCGGTCACCCGTCGCGCGGGATCGACGAGCCGGGAATGCGCCATGTGCGCCGTTGCGAGAAAATCGCCCCGCGCCTTGTCGGAGCCGGTCGTGACCTCGCGCCGCGCCTCTTCGCCACGCGCAAGCCGCTCGCTGTAGATGCGCTTGTTCTGCTCGTAGTTCTCGAGCCCCGCCCGGCGCAACTTCTCGATCGCCGCCACCGCGGCGATCTCGCCGCTGTCGAGGCTCGAGGCGTCGGCGGGCGGCTGGTTCTCGCGTCCGCGCGCGCGGCCTTTCTCGACAAGCTGCAACTCGCTGCCCAGACGTTCCGTATCGATATCGGGGAAAACGGCCGCGCCGGGCGTGACGGCATCGGCGCGAAACATCTTTCGGATGGCTTCGGTGTTGATCATGCTCTGCTCATTCGTTCCGTGCTGCCTGGCGGTAGGAATTCTTGCGGATCTTCTGTCTCTCGTCTGCGATGATGTCGGCGCGCCGGGACGCATGGATTGCGGCCCAAACATGGATGACCCAGCCCAATGACGCAGCCCAAAACACAATTGCGGCGAGGCCGAAGGCAATTCCCTTCAGGAACTCGCCGTTCAGAAACTGACCGAACCCTGGCAGAAACAGGGAGGCAATCCCCGAACTTACCGGATGCGGGTCGGAATCTTCATCACGATGCCGCCAATGCGCATCGGTGGGCGGGTCATGCCGCAAGGCATTGATCTTTCTTGTGGCTGCGGGGACAACAGTTGCAGGGATGGCGGCGAGAGCCGATGGCGACGATGCGCCTTCATTTGGTGGCCTTGCTTGCGCAATAGGGCCTGGCCCGCCGCGATGCGGAATTTCCTTGTCTTGGGGTTTCGGATCGATGCCCTGCGACGATTCCGGTGAGCCGCTCGCGGTCCCGGATACTTCCGCCACCACCGATTTTGACCTGTCGCGGTGCGCTGGCTTTCCGGTGCCGGGTGAAGGATCTATGTCCTCCGCTGCCCCTGTCGGTCTGGGTTGCACGACCAGGCGCGGTGGCGCGACCCGCTCGGGCGCGGGGGAGCCCGAAGGGTGAGGTCGCCCTTCGGTGCCTGAAAAGAGCGGCTTGAGGACGACGTCCTCCGATGCGCGCTTCCATTCCGGCGATCCACGACGGGTGGTCTGCGATGTTTTCTCGAGCCGCGCCTCACGAGCGAGCGCGCGCATCTCGTGGAGCGTGAAGGGGCCGCTTACATCACCTTGGGTGTAGATGAACCACTGCATGAATGACAGCGCGCAGGCGACGTCTGTCGAGGCGTCGGCCGTGCTGTTCCCAGCCTTCCCCTGCAAATCAAGGTGAGTCACTACGTCCACTCGTCAAATTGTCGCTTGGGATTTTACGGCCCCACGGAACCGTGCGATGGTTCGTAGCTTGTTCATTAACAGGCTCGCACGCTCCGGATAAGTCCCTATCAAGGGCGAAGGGCCTGTTGGGTTAATTCCAGCCGGGTCTTGCTGCGCCGGCTCCGGAGGCGAGCGAATGCACGAGCTTCGCCGAAGTTCTGGCAGGCCTCAGCACCGCCACGATACACCGCCCTTTCAAATCCCCTGAACCATTTCCCGTCTTAGCGCTGGCGATGAACGACGGCACCGCAAACGCTGACCCCACGCGATTCACTTCGGCGGTTTCGTTGTGATATAGTGAACGCACTGCTTTCAGTGCGAGGGGAACCATGGTGGACACCTTTGTCGACGAGAGAGAGACCCGCGCCCGTCAATCCGAGCCTTGGGTGCGAGACGCCAACTTCGCGCGCATGGTTAAGTTCGGGGCATACAATCTCATGCGGGTGCAGGCATACGAAGCAGCCGGCTCACTCGTAACGGGCTACATCACGGTCCTTCCCGCAATCGCCGGCAAAACGCCTGCCGAGATGGAGCGCATCCTCGGGCTTCGGGTCAACCAGCTGAACCCGACCGCCTACGTCTACAGGCTCCTTGCCGTGCCTGATCGAAATGGGTTCGACGTTCGCGGCTACACGACGCTCGTCGACGGTAAAAGGCTACGGGAAGGGCTGAAACAGGACAGTCAAGGCTACCGGCCCGGCCACGGTGCGCTCCAGATCCAACTTACGAATCCGGTGAAGGCCGTGCTCGTTACCTGCCTCGGCCGGCACGAGACCTTCGAGCCGAGTATGCACCCGAAATATCTGCTCTGATCGGGCTACCTCGCCCGCCAATGCGTTGGATTACCGCCCTTTGGCGGCCGCGACGCGGCGCTCTCCGGTATCAGCAGCTACTCCTATCGCTTCGTCAACTTGCATGCACGCCCAATTAGTACCGACGCCAGGACCGTGGCCTTCCGCTGGAAGGCCTACCGTATCAAGGCCTGAGACCGGCAAAGGGTCATGCGGCTCGCCAACGGCGATTCTATCCACCAGAACGACTGGAGATCGAGCGGATAGGCCTCGATCGCCGGGTCGCCCAGGATCGGTTTCCAAGGTAGCGATCCTGCTCGAGCCAAGCCGCTCCTATGCGAGCGTGCAGGCGGTTTTTCGGTGATTGCCTCCCTATCCCAGTGCCAGAACTGGCCCGTCGAGAAGCCGCATCAGGTCACCGAAGTGCCCCTGCGATCGTGCCGGAAGCACCGGGTCGGAGGTGATGGCCACCGCCAGCGACCGGTCGCGATGCGTCGCGATCACCTGCCCCCCATAGCCCCGCGCGATGGTCCAGCCTGAGGAACTCAGGAACCAGCCCAGCCCGTAGCTCAGCCCCGAAAACGGCGATCGCGTCGCCGGGTTCTGCGAGGCCCGCACCCAATCCCGGTTCACGACTTGCCGACCGTTATGCACGCCATTGTCGCGGATCAGCAGCGCCAGGCGCAGCATCCCCTGCGGCGTCAGCGCCATCTCGTTGCCGCCAAAGAAATAGCCTTGTGGATCGCGCGTCCAGGGCGGGATCTCGATCCGCAGGCCTTGGCCCAGCCGGCTACGGGCCAGCGACAGCAAGCTTTCCCCCGTTGCCACGCTCAGCGCCGCGCCCAGAACATGCGTCGTGCCGGTCGAATAGATCATCCGTCCGCCCGCCGGCGCGACGCGTGGCTGGCGCAGCGCATAGGCGACCCAGTTGCGCGATGCGACCCAAGCGCCATAGTTGCGCCCAGACGTGCTCTCTAAACCGGCGCGCAGCGTCACCAGGTCGCGCATTGTCAGGTCTGCGGCACCCTCGGTCGCGTCGGCGGGCACAAGCGCCGGGGCGATATCACCAAGGCGGGTCGACAGATCCGCGATCTCGCCGCGTTCGATCGCGGTGCCCAGCATCAGCGACAAGACGCTCTTCGAGACCGATTTGATATTGGCCAGCTGCGCCAACCCGGGGCCGCGCGGGGCTTCGGCCACCAGCAAATCGTCGCCGCGCTGCACCATGATCGCGTGCAACTGCGACAGGCCGGTCGCAGCCGTCCGCACCTCGCCGACGCTGCCCGCCCGCGCCGGCCGGATGGCGGGCGCGGCGAGCAGGGTGCAAAGACCAAGGGCGACATCGCGACGGGTGGGCATCGGGAAAACCTGTGCTTGGAAAGAATGCCGCATCTTGCCCGGATCTTGCGCCGGGGAAATGCCCTGCGCGCCGTTCCCCCGCTCACGGCCGGTCACATCCCGGAGAGACGAATGCTGGGGAAGGTCGTGCTCGTCGCCAGCGAAAGGGTAGGTATCGGGTAGCGGGCGCGGGTCGAGGTCGAATTTCCAGACCGTGCGCGACCGCGCGACCGGGCGGGACGGAAAGACCCGGTCATGTCGCGGAAGTTCTCGACCCGGTAACCGAAGGAAACTCACGGCAGGCATCTATCGCCCGTGTCCTACAACTCGGAATGGCTCCCTTCTTAGGGCCGGCAGAGTTGCTTCAAATTAAGAAAAGTTCGGCGCGAACTGCGCACGTCTTCTTCCAAAAGGTGACGAGATGGCCGGCGCATTACACGGAAAATTCATTCCCCCAACCCAAACCTCGAACGGCCTTAAATTGGCTCGTCTGAGCAAAACCGGGCAATGAAACCGAGGTTCGTGAGGATAAGCTAATGAAAAAGATCATGCGGGTTGTAGGCGCTATGGCTGCTGCATCCCTCGCTGCGTGCGCACCTATAGCGGCCACGGAATTCAACGGCGACAGCGTCAAGGTCCAGTCAGCTTCGCAAGTCGTTGATAACGAAGTTATCCGTGAAGCGACCCGAATCTGCGGTTCGGCAGGTCGTCGTGCCGAGTATGCATCCACAACCCAGGCTTATGCTCCGCAGTACATGTCGGGCGCGTGGAATCACCTATTTCTCTGCCTACGGTCCTGAACCAAGACACGACATTGCGCCAAGGCTGCCAAGGCACCGCATGAATGGCATTGGCAGCGGAGTCGCGTAGGGTTCCAGAGGCATTTTTCGAGCTCGCATATCGAACGGCAGCCGAGGCGTTCCCCGATCGCGGACCCGGCCGGGCGAGCGACCTTTCTCAGCATCGCAACTGAAGGCTGGCCTCCCCGTCGGGTGTGATCGTCGTGAAGGGATCGTCGTGGTCGGCCTATTGTGTTGAAATAGTCGATGAACGCTTCTCCCTGCTCATGAAGTGAGAATGCTGTTCTTCGCAAAGTTCGAGATGCCCACTCAACCAAAGAGTCTTCGCGCCGAGGCAGGATAGCTTCCCGCGATTTTCGCTTCACCGAGTGCCTCTTCGAGTTTTTCAACAGAATAGGCCCGGAACTGGCGTTGGTCGTGGCAGACGAAGCGGAGGACCGAAGGCAGCACTTTTTCTGCCGATCAGAATTTTCGCGACGCTGCTACTCAGGTGGCACGTTGCTGTGGACTCCTTATTCTACTTGGGTTTCCTCTGGTCGGTGGTTGACTGGCACTTCCCTTGGCTTTCTGCGCCGCAGCGTGTAATCGGCTCAGACCCACCTGGACCCGGGCGCAACACCCGGGTGGCTCTTCCGGCCGCCGATCCGCCGGACAATTGTGCGACATGTGATTTCCGATCCGCCGGCTCCAATTCCGGCGCGCGGGAATGGGACTGCAATGATTTCTCTTGATGCCTACCGCCGGCAGTGGACCGGCAACATGCGCGGTGATCTGGTCGCGGGGCTGGTTGGTCGCGCTTGCGCTGATCCCCGAGGCCACCACGCTGCGTGCCAGCGCCTGCGGCAGGTCCAGGACATTGACCAGATCGCGCCCACCCAAGCCTGTTGCCCTTCCCGCCTCAGCCTCGGCGGCGAGGTCGCGCCCGGGGGACAAGTCGACACGGATCGCGCGGTCTGGGGTCCAGTAGCTGGAAATCTGGAGGATCGACGGGCCGGAAAGCCCGCGATGGGTGAAGAGCAATCCCTCTTGAAACGCGACATCCGCCCCCTTGGCTCCCACCCGCGCCTGGACCGAAAGCCCAGCCAGCGGGCGGATCGCCTCGAGCTGCGCATCGGTGAATACCAGTGGCACCAGCGCCGGACGGGTCGGCACGATCCTCAGGCCGAACGCCTCGGCGACTCGATAGCCAAAATCGCTGGCCCCCATCTTCGGGATCGATTTGCCGCCAGTGGCCAAGACAACCGCGCGCGCAGCGATCTCGCCCGCGTCGTTCTCAATCCGGAACACGCCATCGGCCCCGCGTCTCACCGCGCGTGGGCGGACGCCCAGTCTGAGTTCACCCCCGGCGGCATGCAGATCCCTGAGCCGCATGTCGACGATCTGCCGCGCCGACCCGTCGCAGAAAAATTGGCCCAAGGTCTTCTCGTGCCAGCCGATGCCGGCACGCGTGACCCGGTCGATGAAGTCCTGCTCGGTGTATCGGCCGAGTGCCGAGTGAGCGAAACGCGGATTTTGGGAAAGGAAGCGGTCCGGCGTGATCTGAAGGTTGGTGAAATTGCATCGTCCCCCGCCCGAGATCCGAATCTTTTCGCCTGCCGCACTGGCATGATCCAATACCAGAACCCGCCGGCCCCGGCGCGCGGCCTCGATGGCGCACATCAAGCCTGCCGCCCCCGCGCCCAATACGATCGCGTCCCACATCATCCCGCCACTAAATTGCCCGAGACCTGATAGTCTCCGCACGCTTGCGGCGCCAGATCATCTCCAAGATCAGCGCCGATCCAGAGTTCGACGATATCGATCACGAGAGTGTCGCCACCTCCCGCGTCATCGCTCGGGCAGTTGCCGGAGACGGCGCGTCGTAAAGCGCGTTTGTCTTACTTGAGTCTCAATGCTTCATTTCGATCCGGCGTCAGAAGCAGGACCGGTCAGGTCGGGTCGATAGCGGTCAATGCTGTTGCTTGCATGCACTGGTGCGGCGAGCGCGGCTGAGTCTGGCGGGGCCGGTCACGCCGTCCGTCTCCGTCGAGCGATCACGGCCCTCGCTAACGTTGTCAGCCGGCCATCGATGGCCCCAAGACCCGCTCCGATCAGTGCCATGCCGGCGACGTGCCGCGGAAGCAGCACTTCGCCCAGGATCAGCGTGCCGAGCAGGATGGCGCTGACCGGGATCAGGAAGGTCACCAGGAGCAGGTTGGTCGCGCCCGCAGTGGCGAGGATACGGAAATAGAGCACATAAGCCAGCGCGGTCGAGATCGCAGCCACCCCGATCAGCGCGCCAATCGCACTCAGGCTCGGCACCGGGAGGGTTCACGGCTGGTCCAGCACCATCACCAGCGGCAGGAGGATCAGGCTCGAAGCGATGACCTGGCCGGTCGCCGTGCCCAACGGAGTGATACCCATCGTGCGAAACCTGCGCCCGTAGATCCCGGCCGTCGCATAGGAGACCGCACCGGCGAGGCAGACGAACTGGGCTGCGACGTGAACGCCGAGATCGCGGAGGGCGTCGCTTCCGATCATCACCACGACGCCAGCGAAGCCAATAAGCACGCCGGCGAACTTGCCACGCGTCATGCGCTCGTCGCTCGTGAGGACATGGGCAAAAACGACGGTGAAGAGCGGGGTGGACGCGTTCAGGATCGCGGCCAGACCCGACGCGATTTGCTGCTGCCCCCAGACGATCAGCGAAAACGGAATGGCGTTGTTCAATAGGCCCATCCCGAAAAAGGCCAACCAGACTGCCCGGTCGCGGGGCATCCGCTCGCCACGCAACCGCAGGATCGTCAGCAGGATCAGCGCGGCGAGCGCCACGCGAGACACGACCACGGTGAAGACCGGCAGTTCCCGGACGGCGACGGCGTTGAAGAAGAACGAACCGCCCCAGACGACAGCAAGGGCGAGCAGCAGGCCCCATTCGAGCGGGGTCATGGATCGTTTGGCCCGAAGCAATTCCATCGTTTCCCTCCCTATGACCCTGCCGGGCAGGATCTCGAGTTCATGATGGCGCTTGGCGGCCACGTCGCGCGACCCGCTTGTTGCGCATTGAGTGACAACGGCTGCGGAATGCAGGAATGGCGGGTCTCGGGCGACATTCCATGGCAATTGAATGGCGGCAATGGGACGAACACGTTGATGATTATGCCAAGGCAACGGCATTCCATTTGTCGCGGCCAGAGGGCCGTGTCACGGCCCAGCGCGCGGTCTCTCGACATGAACTCGTCAGCGGCTGACGACGGCGAACGAAAGCGCTGACGACCCTTTCACCGCCGTCCCCGACGCGTGCCCTGGGCCTTGTTGCGACGGGGACCGGACTGAACCGGGGTGTTGGCACGGTTCTCGTCGCGAAGCTTGCGCCAGCGGTCCAGGCGCACAGCCGACAGCGCGCCCGCCGCGACGGCTGCCTGAACGGCGCAACCCGGTTCGTGCGCATGGGTGCAATCGCTGAAGCGGCATTTCGGGGCCAGCTCGGTGATCTCGGCGAAGAGGACGTCCAGACCGGCCCCGACATCGCTGACATGCAGCGTTCGCATCCCCGGTGTGTCGATCAGGCAAGCTCCACCCGCGATGGTGTGAAGCGAACGAGAGGTGGTCGTATGGCGGCCCTTGGCGTCGCCCTCGCGGATGCTTCTGGTCAGCTGCATTTCAGCGGGTGCCTTGTCGGCCAGGTTGTTCACGAGCGTCGACTTGCCGACACCGGATGAGCCCACGATGGCGACGGTTTGGCCCGGCCCGCACCAAGGCGACAACCTGTCGACGGCCTCGGGAGCCTTTGCGTTCAGTAGGACAACGCCCAGGTCGCGCTGCAACGCCTTGGCTTGGACAAGATAGGACCCTGCGTCGTCCGCCTGGTCGATCTTGGTCAGCACGATCACCGCGTCGATCCCGGCCTCGTTCGCAAGTGCCAGATAGCGTTCCAGCCGCGCCAGATTGAAATCCTCGTTGCACGAGGTGACGATGAACAGCGAATCGACATTCGCCGCGATCAATTGCCGGTGGCCGCCTTCGGTCCGGCGTCGCAAAAGCGTGCGTCGTTCCAGCCTGCGCAGGACAGACTCGGCACCGGGCTCGATCAGCACCCAGTCCCCGACCGCGAAGTCCATCGTGCTTGCATGCGCCGGAGGATCAAGTCTGATCTGCCCGGTTCCCGTTTCCGCCATCAGGCGGGACCGATGGACGGCTGCAATGCGCACCGCAACAAGGCCCGCGTCGTCGGGGTCCAGTTGCGCGGCAAAGAACCGGGACCAACCAAGGCCGTGCAGCTTAGGGGAGGTCATTGTCTTCGCGCACGCTTCATACTGCCTGCATGACGGCGGTATCTGACAGGTGCAAGCGTTTCTCGACGCGCCGACCTTCGCCGTCGCGCCACGCGGAGGCGCCAGGCCGGGGCCTGCGAGGTGATCCCGGCCGAGGGCCGCCTCGCGACCGCCCATGATGTGGACCGACGTCGCGGCTAACATCGGCTCCCTCGCGATGGCCCAGTCTATTCTCCTCAAGAACCCGGGTAAGTCGAAGGCGCCCTTCTTCGGCCATCTCGAGCAGCATCGCGCGCACCTCGGGCGAAAGACGACTGATCCCTCTCAGGTTTTCCATCCTCGCAAGCTCACGCTCGAGCGCCTTGTTCTCCGCCAGTGCCGAGTGCAGATCGCGCTCCGTGACCTGGCTGTCGGTGTCCGTTTCGTAGCGCCAGAGCGCCAGCAACATCGGCAACGCGAAGGCGATCGCCATAAAGGCTTCGGCGACGGTCAGGCCCATGATGGCGTCGCGTCGATAGTTGCGGTCGGTATCGGCCCAGGAGGGAAGGCGCGGCATGGCTTATCCCCGATCGGTACCAGTGCGGGGTACAGCCGTACCCAGAGGCAGCGCCCGCGCAGATGATTTCTGTGCTGAGAGGGTTCAGATCTGTTGAGGCGATTTCTCTTGGGCTCATCGTGTGGCCCGCGCAGCCACAGCGATCAGGGGGCGGCCTGGCTGACGCGGCTGTGCGCCCGCCTTGAGACTGAGGAGCGCGCGCTGCCGCCGCGCGGCGCGCTGAGCGCTCGAGCGGCGGGGACCTGTGGCGACAGGAATTGGACGCATAACTGGCCGGTGCCGTCGCGCCCGGGGGAACCGGATCGCGACTGCGGGGGTTCGCTTGACATGCTTTCACTCATTCTCAACATCCTCTGGCTGGTCCTCGGCGGGATCTGGATGGCGCTGGGCTGGCTGCTGGCCGCTGTCATCATGGCGATCTCGATCATTGGCTTGCCTTGGGCGCGCTCGGCACTGAACACCGCAGCCTACACGCTCATGCCCTTCGGCAGCCGCGCCGAAAGCCGCGACGTCGCGTTCGGCCGCTCGGACCTCGGCACCGGCCCCCTCGGTTTCATTGGCAACATCATCTGGCTCGTGCTCGCCGGCTGGTGGCTGGCGCTGGGACACCTGGTCAGCGCCGTCGCGATGGCCTTGACGATCATCGGCATCCCCTTCGCCTGGGCGCATCTGAAGCTTGCCGGCTTCGCACTCTGGCCGGTGGGACGCACCGTGGTGCCGCGCCGATAGCACCGGCGCCGCGCGTCCCGCCCGTGCACGCCGGACGGCATCGGCATTCCCGACCATCGTCGCTGCCGGAACGAAATGAGGGCGCATTCTTGCCGGAAGTGCTGCTGCCCGGGCGCGGAAACCACTTGAGACGGGGCTGTCGCGAGGAAATAGTTCGCTCCGTCAGGCGCGTAGTGATGCTCCCAAAGGCACTTGAACCGCTGGCCCTCCGGGCACCGTTTCGTGCGCTCAGAGAGCGGCGAGCTACGCCGCGCTCGCGACGCAGTCCGGAATCGCAACTTGGAAACATCCCCGGACAAATCTCTCCCCCAACACGGTTTGAGGAGATCCTCATTATTATTGTATGACTTGAATATTGACATATCCGTCTTGTCGGGTACTTTCGAACGATCTGCTGCTGGCGTGCCGACGCCGGAGGAGGAGGCGGCATCCCGGTGACGCGGATCGCAGGAGCCGGCAGCGAGATGTTGAGAGGGGCGGCAACGAGCGATGTACAAGACCGATCTCGCTTTTGGCATTGGGCTCTTCGCCTTCGGCGCACTGATGGCGTTCGTTCTGATCCCCTTCACCACCTATCAAGGAGTGACCTTCGGGCTGCCCCCGACGTTTTTTCCGACGCTGCTGTCGGTTTGTCTGATGATTTTCTCGCTCTGTCTGATTGTACAGTCAATCTATCGCATGCGTGTTAGGCGGCCGCGACCGTCGCCGATCAGCCGACTGAACCTAATGGTCTTTGCCATTGCAGTCGCGATTATCGTCGCCGGTGTCGTGTTGATCCACTACGCCGGCCTCTTCGTCGGCGCGCCGCTGCTGATCGCGGCGTTGATGTTGTTGCTTGCGGAACGAAGCGCCTTGGTCATCCTGCTCACCTCGACGATTCCAGTCGTAAGCATCTACCTATTGGCCCGGCATGTGCTCATCATGCCGCTGCCGTGACGCGTCGCGATGCTTGAGAATTTCGCCATAGCCGCCTCCGAGACATTCACGCTGCTGGTGTTCTTCTATGTGACGCTGGGCGTGCTTCTGGGCTATTTCGTGGGCGCCCTGCCGGGAATGAACCGAACCACCGCTATCGCGGTCGCACTGCCGTTCACCTTTGCGATGTCGCCGGCGATGGCGCTTTCGTTCCTCATCGGAATCAACAAGGGGGGCGCTGCCGGCTCGGCTGTCTCGGCAATCCTCATCAACGTGCCGGGCGAGCCATCTTCGGTCGTCACGACCTATGACGGATATCCAATGACCCTTAGCGGGCGCGCTCGCAAGGCGCTGAACATCGCGCTGTTCGCGTCGGTCGTCGGCGATGTCATCGCGACACTGATCCTGATCGCGCTTGCCCAGCCGCTTGCCCGTTTCGCCGTCACTCTGGGTCCGATCGAACTTGCGTCGATCCTGATTTTCTCCATCACTTTCATCGCCGCCGTCTCCGGCGATTCATTCTTCAAGGCGCTGATTGCCGGAACGCTCGGGTTGTTGCTCTCGGCTCCGGGAATCGATGTGGAAACCGGGCTGCCTCGGCTCACCTTCGGCATCGTGAACTTGTATGATGGCATCCCGCTGCTTGCGGTTGCGATAGGCACCCTGGCGCTTTCCGAGATCCTGGTGCAGATCGATAACGGCTGGCGCGGAGATTATACGACGCCCCAGCAGGAGCCTGGGTCCGAGGACCCAGACGCCAACCGAATGGACCGGAACGAGGCCCGACGCGTCGGCAAAGCGACATTCAGTGGAGCGATCATCGGCACACTCGTGGGGTTGCTGCCGGGGCTGGGGGCGACACTCGCTTCATTCCTCTCCTACACTTGGACGCGGCAGCGTTCGGCCGACCCCCGTGCGTTTGGCAAGGGCGCGCCGGAAGGCGTGGCCGCCTCGGAGGCCGCCGACAACGCCACGGTCCCGGCGTCTTTAATCCCTGTTTTTGCGATCGGTGTTCCGGGTAGCCTGTCGACGGCACTGCTGATGGGCGCGTTCCTGATGCACGGCCTGACGCCCGGGCCTTTTCTTTTTCGCGAGAATGCAGATGTCGTCTACGGCATCTATATCGGGATGCTGATGGCCTCGCTGGGACTGATCATCGTCGGCATGTTTGGCCAATACATCCTTCGCATGGTCATCCGCACGAGGCAAACGGTCATCTACCCAATCATCGTCTTTCTTTGCGTCATCGGCGCCTACATGGAAAGCGGCACGATGTTTGGCGTCTATCTGATGATCGGCTTTGGCTTCGTCGGCTACTTCATGAAAAAGCTCGATTTCTCCTTCGTGACTTTTGTCGTCGGCTATGTGCTGGGGCCAATGGCGGAGCTGACGATCCGGCAATCGCTGATCATCAGCCAGCGCAATCCGGCCGTGCTTCTCGAACACCCGATCGCGTTGATTTTCCTCGTGCTTACCGCATTCTCCATCTGGCGCTTCAGCATCGCTGGCTTACGTCCGGTGGAGATCACGCAGCCTTCCAAGGCTGACCAAGACCGCGACTGAAGGGAGGACACAATGTCAACAGTTGCAGAACTGACCGCCACACTTGCAAAGAACGCCGTCGCAGGCGGCGCCATCGCTGCGGCAGCGCTTGTTGCGCTCGCCGGGCAGCCCGCTCAAGCACAGGATTGGCCGCAGGAGGACATCACCATAGTCGTTGCCTATCCGGCAGGCGGCGGAACAGATGCCGCAATCCGTGCGATGGTCGACATCCTGAGCGAACAATTCGGACAGAACGTGCTGGTCCGGAACGTCGGCGGCGCCGGAGGCGGTGTGGCCGCAGCTCAGGTGATGCGCGAAGATCCAGATGGCTACACGCTACTTGCTACCAATTCGACCTCGATCACGCTCGCGCCACTGGTGGAGCCGACCGCCTACAGTCTCGAGGATTTCGAGACCGTGGCCATTCTCGGAGAATTCCAGAACGCGGTCTTCGCGAACAACGACAAGCCTTTCGACACCCTCGACGAGGCAATCGAGACGGTCAAGTCCGAGAACCGGCCGCTTTCCTTTGCCAGCCAGTTGGCCATCGACCGGTTGCTGATGCAGTACATCGCGCGGGAACGCGGGATCGAACTTCTGCCGCTGCCCGTCAGCGGTGGAGCTGGTGCAACGCAGGCGGTCTTGGCCGGTGACGTGGATCTTTCCTTCTCGGGCGGCTCTTGGGCACCACTGGTCAACGCGGGCGATGCAAAGGCGCTATTTGCCGCCTCGCACGGTCGGCTCGCAGTCATGCCGGACCTCGTCTCGATGGAGGATCTGGGCTTCGAGTTCGGCGTGACAAGCCACATTTCGCTTCACGCTCCGGCGGGCACTCCGGAAGAGGTCCTGCAAGCGATCTCAAACGCCTTTGAGCCCGGGGTGAAGGGTGAACGGGCGCAGAACGTGGGTGAAGCCCGTTCAATGGACATGACCTTCAGGGGCCTTGAGGAGGCGCGTGAAGTCATCGCGAACGAGCGAGCGACTTACGAGGCAATGCTTGAAAGCCTGGGCGAGGCAGCCGACGACTGATCGCGAAGCGCCCCTCCACCCGGTCCCAAGAGTCAGGGTGGGGGCTAAGGAAACTTTGGCGCGCTGCTCAGTCATTGCAGCGCGCCAGCTTTACGGGAACAGAAACCGATCATTGCCGTGCCCCGAAGTTTGGCGGGAGCACCGCCGAAATTCCAGATTTTCGCTTGGTTGAGCGTGCAACAAGAGGCAGCGTCTCAACCGTTTGACAGCAGCCGGCGACCCGATCTCTGGTGAGGTCGAAGAGACTGCTTGATCCTCCGTCGGCCTGAATCACGCTCGGAGGATGGAAGCGACGGCTCCATCGCGACCGCTCAGGGCTTCGCTGCCTTCTTGCCGCTTTCCTCAGTAATCAACGGTATCGCTGCGGCGGCGGCCTTGGCAACGTGGTCGCGCGCCAGTTCTTCCGCCCGCGGCTGATCGCGGGCCAGCAGCGCCTCGACGAGCGCGGTAAGTTCGGCGACGCTGTCCTTGATTCGACCCGGCGCCTTCAACGACGTTGCACGCAGAAGAGTGATGCGGGCATTGAGCATGTAGAGGCAGCTTCCCAGCGCTTCGTTGTTGGTCCCGCGGACGAGGCAGTCATAGAAATTGTTCTTCGCGGCCAGACGCGCCTGCGGATCTGCGTTGCGCCGTGCGGCACTTCGGATACCGGCGAGCGCCGTAACTAATGCTTTGCGTTGATCCTCGGTTGCATTCTCGATGAAGAGACTACAGGCGAAACTTTCGAGTTCGCTGCGAAGCTGATAGATGCCGTTCGCCTGCTCGGACGTTATGCGCGCCACGAATGGCCCGCGATGGGGCTCGACGGTTACGACCCCCTCGGATTCGAGCTGGCGCATCGCTTCGCGCACGAGCGTGCGACTTACGCCGGTTAACTCGCAAAGTTCCCGCTCGGGAAGATGATCGCCGGCCTTGAAGCGACCAGTCGCGATGGCAGTGCGAATACTCTCGGTCACCGAATGACGCAAAGGAGCAGCGACGCGCTCGACGCGAAAACTGGAATCGGATTGTGACATGTGCGAGCATACCCTTTCAAGCAAGGCATCGGGAACAGCAGCGAAACTATACGTCGCTCGATGGCTTTTTCGATACCATAATAATACAATAGCCTGCTTCGGCTGCAAAGGCTACCGCCTCATCCTGTGGTGTCATAATCGCGTCAGCGGGCGAGCCAGCCGCCGTCTACCGGTATGATGGCGCCCGAGATATCACGCCCAGCATCGCTGCACAGAAAAGCGACCATCGCGCCCACGCTTTCGGCGGCGACGAACCGGCCCATCGGATTCCGTTCCGCGGCGTAGCTTTCCGCCAACCTCTCGAAATCGGCGCCGGTTTCGTCGGCCATGCCGCGGATGCGGCCCAGGATCGCCTCCGTTCCCACCGATCCAGGGCAGACGGCATTCGCCGTGATCCCGCTCTTCGCGCATTCGATGGCAAGGGCGCGCGTCATGCCGAGTAGCGCCGTTTTCGTTGTCACATAGTCGATGCGGTTCTCTGCGCCGCGATACCCGTAATAGGACGCGATGTTGACGATGCGTCCCCAGCCGCGATCCTTCATTCCGGCTATGAGCAGCCGCGCCAAGTGGAATGGCGCGGTCAGGTTGACGTCGAGGGCGCGTTGCCAGCTGTCGGGGTCGAATGTGTCGACCGGCGCGAAATGCCGGACCACGGCATTGTTCACGAGAACGTCGATTGCGCCGAGCCGCTCCTCTATGGTGGACACCAGCGCCTCGATCCGGTCGCGGCGGGACAGGTCGGCACCAAAATACTCGGTGTGGATATCGTGGCGTTGGGCGAGTTCGCCCGCGATCCTCTCGCCCTCGTCTTGCGGCGCGAGTCCGTTGAGAGCCACTCTGTAGCCCGCCGCGGCCAGGCATTCGGCGATGGCAAGGCCAAGCCCGCCGACCGATCCGGTGACGAGCGCAGTGCGGGTCATGGCGCGGCCGCAGCCATGCGGACGATGACGGCGGCGTCTGGTGCACTGTCAATCTTCCAGAGCGCGGCAATGAGTCCCTGAATGTCGCCCTTGAATCCGGCGGCCTTCGCCGCGGTCGAGAGTTTCGTTTCGAGCGCGCCATCGGTAAGCGGGCGCGCGCGCGACCCAGCGGCGTGGTCGATCTGGCGCCCGATGCGTCGCCCGTTGCTCAGATGGACCGTGATCTCTATGGAATCGATGCCGTGAGCATCACTGTCCGTGAACTCGATCTCAGGCCGACCGGCGGCCAGCGTCGCGGCGGCCGCGGCATCGCCGAACTCCGCCAGTCCGGCGGTTCCACGTAGAAGGGCGATCGCCACCGCATGCTGTGCGCTGACCTGGGTTTCGCGACCGGTCGCGGCGTCGGCGCGATCGGTGCGCTGGCGCAGAAGCGGATGGCCGGTAAGTTCGATCCGGGCGACATCGGGCAGGCGAAGGCCGTCCGCTTCCCGCATGTCGAGCACGGCTTCGATCACCGGGTTCAGCACCACGCCGACGGGATAGGGCTTGTAGGTATTGCTCGCCGCTTCCCAGTGGCTGCCGAGAGCGGCGGTCAGCGCGTCGATGCGCGGCGCGTCGGCGTAGACGCGAAGGTATCCGCGCGTGCCTGAAAGCGGCCGGGCAGGGCCGGTCAGTCCCTGTGCCGCCAGAAGGGCCGACATGAAGCCAAGCCGTGCCGCATTGCCGACACTCACGCTTTTCGCCATCGTCCCCAGCGTCTCGACCAACCCCGCCGATTGCGCTGCTGCTGCCGAGAACGCGTGGCGCATCCGTTCCGGCGAGAGACCGAGCAGGTGGCCCGTTGCCGCAGCCGCGCCAAAGATCCCGCAGGTCGATGTGATGTGCCAGCCGCGCGCGTAATGCTCGGGCGACATGGCGTTCCCTATGCGGCACTCGACCTCACAGCCGAGGATAAAGGCGCGTAAAAGGTCGCGCCCGGCGACGGGCTTTCCCGTCTCGGACCTGGCTTCGGCCAGGGCGAAGAGCGCCGGAAAGACCGGTGCCGCCGGGTGTATGATCGTGGCCTCGTGCGTGTCGTCGAAGTCGAAGATGTTGGCGCCGGCGCCGTTCAGGCATGCGGCGAGCGCCGGATTGGTGCGCTCGCCCCGCCCGATCAGCGTGCAGTTCCCCGGTGCGGCGAAGGGCGCCTCGGTCTCGAGCAGGATCGAGATCGCCTCCTCTGCACACCCGGTGAAGGCGGTGGCGAAGATGTTGACGAGCGAGCGCCGCCCTGAATGCAGCAGGTCCTCGGTCAGATCCGCATGGCCCAGTTCGGCAGCGAATGTGGCCAAACGGTCTTCGGCTGCTCGATCCTGGGCCGGTCGGTTCATCTTGTTACTCCTGCTCAAGGGGCGTGGTCAGATCTGTCGGGGCGGCGCGTCCAGACGCGCGACCATGCCCTCGAATTCCTGGGAGGGGGCTGGGTACAGCGCCATAACAAGTGGGTCGTGGCCCGGGATCACGTGATCGGGGCCATCGGCCAGGGCGTGGATGCGGCGGAAACCTTCGAGCATCTCTATCGCGTTTGCGACAATCGGGAATGGCCGCCCGCCATGCATGTTGGCGTAAAGATGAGACGCGTCCGAGGCGATGACCACCCAGCCGCGCCTGGTAAGGACCCGCACCGCCTGGAGCCCCGACGTATGTCCACCGATCCGGTGGAGGCTGAGTCCCGGCTGGATCTCGGAATCGCCGTCGTGGAAGTCGACCCGGCCTGCATGAACGTGACGCACCATCGTCACCACGTCTTCGACTTCGAACGGTCGGGCGAATTCGGCGTGGCACATGCAGCGGCCGGTCGCGAACGCCATCTCGCTGTCCTGAAGGTGAAATCGCGCTGATGTATAGTCGCCCAGCGTGCCGGCGTGATCGAAATGCAGATGCGTGAGGACTACGTCCTCGATTCGATCCGGTGCAATGCCGAGGCGGTGCAAGAGCGCCGCAGGCGGATGCAGCACCTGCCGATTGCGTCGGGCTCCGACCTCTTCCGAGAAGCCGGTGTCGATCAGCACTACGCGATCGCCGCGCCGTGCGACCCAGACAAAGTAGTCCAGATCCGAACCCTGATCATGCAGGTCGCCGCCGATGAAATTCATCGCATCCGTGCGCCCCGCATGGTGGCCGTAGCGTAGGGCAAAGAGTTCGAAAGGTTCGACGGTCATGAGGGAACCCTCCTGTGTTCAGATGCCGGGTGTCGCGCCGCCGTCGACGACGAAACAGGCGCCGTTGACATAGGCGGCGTCGCGCGAGCAGAGGTATCGGACCATGTTCGCGATGTCGTCGGGCTGACCATAGGCGGCTATGCCGAGTTCGCCGCGCATTGCTTCCTTCGCGGCATCGCGTGTCAGGCCGTGGCCTTCGGCATAGGTATCGATCCGTCGGGACAGCCTGTCGGTTTCGATATGACCCGGGCTGACGACATTCACCCGGGGCCCGTCGAGACGCTTGGAGATCGCCTTGGAGAAGTTGATGACAGCGGAATTCACCGGGCCACCGATGGTGAAGCCGGGCTCAGGTGTGTGGGCGCCAATGCCCGAGATGTTCACGATTGCCCCCTTGCGCGTCACCAGCGGTTCCCAAGCGGCGCGGCAAAAGCGAACCATGGCATGATACTTCAGCGCGAACCCGTCCAGATGCTGTTCGTCCGTCAGCGCAAGAAAGTCGCCTCGGGCAGTGGCGCCGGCATTGTTGACCAGCGCATCCAATCCACCGAACTGCGCAACCGCCTGTTCGACCGCCTTCACGGGCTCCTCGGGTGCCCGCAGATCGCCGGCGAGGACCAGCGTATCGGGCGCCCCTGCGCTCTTCGCCTCGGCCGCGACCAAGTGAAGCGACCGCTCGTCGCGTGCGGCAAGCGCCACCGCAAATCCGTCGCTGGCAAGAGCCAGCGCGATTGCCCGCCCGAGACCGCGGCTCGCCCCGGTGATCAGTGCCGCCCTTGCCTGCGCTTCCATTCGCATTCCTTCTCCTTGGGGGACGATGGGGTGCGTCAGCGTGCCGCCGCGCCCTTGACTTCCTGATGGCCCCATTCCTCGATCACGCGAACGATCTCGGTCAGATCAACGTCGGGGCCGAGGTGATCTCGGGTGATGTTCAATAGTTGGCGCACCGCGCTGCCGATGACCATCGGAACGCCGGTACGGTCGGCCAGTTCGAGGCAGAGCCGCGCGTCCTTCGAGGACAGCTTGATCGGCATGCCGAAATCGAAGCTGCGGGTCAGTACATGCTTGGGAAACTTCGACGCCGTGGCAGTGTTGCGGCCCGAGCCTGCGTTGAACACCTCGAGCATCATGTCGCAATCGAGGCCGCATTTTGCCCCGAGGACCATCGTCTCAGACGTGATAGCGAGCGCGCAGGTGGACATCAGATTGTTGAGCAACTTCATAGTCTGACCCTGGCCCGCCGCGTCGCCCACAAGGAACACCTTGCCCAGATGCGTTAGCGCGGGAACGAGCGCCTCGGCGGTCGCGGTCGGCCCGGCGAGCATCAGCGCCAACGTGCCGTCCTTCGCGCCCTCCTCGCCGCCGCTGATCGGACAATCGAGAAGCGTGCGCCCCAGGGGCGCGATGCGCGATGCAAGTGCGCGGGCCACGTCAGGGCCGGTCGTGGACAGATCCACGATCACTGCGGCGCCTTCGACATGGACCAGTCCGGAAGGTCCGCAGATGACATCTTCCACAACCTCGGGTGTTGGCAGAGAAAGCATGACAACGGGCGCCTGCACCGCAGCCTCCTGCGCCGAACCAGCGACCAAAGCGCCTCGCGCCGCCATGGCGTCGCGGCGGGCTGGCTGCGGATCATAGCCGACAACTCGATACCCGGCGTCGATCAGGCGGCCGGCCATGGGAAGGCCCATGGTGCCAAGCCCGACGAAGGCGAAATCGTATACGCTCATTGGTCCACCGCCCGCTTGCCAGATGAACGTAGTATTAGCATCATACGATCATGCCTTGTCAACCAGCACTCCCGGCGCATCGGAAATTTTGTATGACGATAGGATTGCATACTGATACTACGGTCGCTATGCTCTGCTTCGATCGGTCAGGGAAAAGGGAGGGAAGATCAAATGGCAGGAAGACATACGCTCGCGTTCAAGATCGCCGCCGCGACGGGGGCGGCTTCGCTCTTCATAACTGGCGTTGGGGCGGCCGCTGCGCAGGAGCAACTTGGCAGTTCCGACTGGGACTACGAGATCGTGCTCGGCGGCGGATCTGCGACCGGCAACAGTCGCATCCTCGTGAGCGCACTCGGTCGAATCCTGACTGAAAACATCGAGGGCGTGCGTGCCACCGGCGCTGTCGTCCCTGGCTTCGACGCCGAAAGCGCGATCCATACCTATAACAGGACGATGCACGGGGGCGTCGGAACGCCGCTGATCATCGAGAACGCAACAAAGGGGATCGAACCTTTTCCGGCCGAAGGGATCAACCTGAAGTTCTGGTTCTCGCACAACGAGGTACCGCTCAACATCCTTGCCCGCAGCGCCACGGGTTTCACCTCGGTCTCTGATCTGCATGGCGCAACCGTTGCCCTCGCGCCCGCAGGTACATCGAATTACCTGCTCTCGCAGATCGTGTTCGAGGCCAACGGCGTTTCACTCGATGAGGTGAACATCCGCTACATGGATACGTCCGAGGCGATCTCGCAGCTTCAGAACGGCACGATCGACGCAATGTCTTACGTTCGCGACTATTCGGGCGCGGTACTGGAACTGACGACGGCACGCGACGTGACGCTTTTGCAGTCCGGCTCGGAAGCATCGGAGCAGATCGCTGAACAGGTTCCCTGGGCGGGGCCGGTCGATTGGCCGTTCCTCGAGCAGTATCCCAATATGCAGGTGCCGGAGCCGCAGCAGGTCTTCGTGGCGCCGGAGTTCATGTTCCTGTCAGGGGATCTGCCGAACGATCTGGTCTACGCAATGACCCGGGCCGTCTGGGAGAACATCGAGATCGTCAATCGCTCGTCCTCAGTCTTCGAGGAGGTGAACCTTCAGGACGCCATGAAGCGCGTGCCGATCGAACCGCATCCCGGTGCGCTGCTCTACTACAAGGAAATGAACGTACCTGGCTGGGAAGACTACGAGCACCTTCTGCCTGAAGAGTGACCTGCGCGGCCCGGCCGGCGCCACGACGCCGACCGGGCCGGGTTGAGCCAGTTCCAGACGGGCACGCCACATGATCGCTGAGACCAGACCAGACGCGGGCAGAGCAGATCCGGCCCCTCCGCCCCGCGGACCTGACCCGGAGGCGCTTGCGCGCGCCTCTGCCGAGGAATTCACGGACCCCTATTATGACCAGGGCCGATGGCGCCGGGCGCTGGTCGGTGCGCTGGCACTCGGCCTCTTTCTCTATCCAATGTACGCGGCCTTCTTCGGCGGTCCGCCGGCGCTCGTGTTCCGACCGACCTACCTTCTGATGATCATGGCGGTAGCGTTACTGACTCTGCCGTCCCGAGTCTTCCATCCGCACTCGGTGGGCGAGTGGTTCCTGAATGGCGTTCTCGTCGCGGGCGGGGTGGCCTGCGTGTGGGTCGCGACCGTCTGGCTGAACTACGCGCTCGTCTTCCAGCTCTCCTGGATCGCGAAGGCCGGAAGCATCGCCGTCCTGCTCGGTGCGATGGAGATGACACGTCGCACGGCGGTTCGTCCGCTGAACTACATTGCGCTGCTTGCGATCGTCTACGCGCTGTTCGGCTACCTGTTGCCGAACCTGGTCGGCCATGCCGGCCTGTCGGTCGACCGGCTGCTCTGGAGCCAGGTATTCTCCACCGATGGGCTGTTCGGAACGCCGCTGGCTATTGGTGCCAGCTATATCGGGCTTTTCGTCTTCTTCGCCGCACTCCTCGACGGGAGCGGCGGCGGCCGGAAATTCATGAATTTCACACTTGCGCTGGCGGGCCGCTTCCGCGGCGGGCCGGCAAAGGTCGCCATTCTGGCCAGCGCTCTGATGGGCATGATGTCTGGTAGCGCGGTGACCAATATTGTTACCACCGGCGTGATCACCATTCCAATGATGAAGCGCGTGGGATATCGAAGCTCCTTTGCCGCCGGGGTCGAGGCGACCGCTTCGCTCGGGAGCCAAATCACTCCGCCGATCCTGGGCGCAACCGCCTTTCTGATGAGCGAGATCACGGGCTACCCGCTGATTGCCATCATGGGGTTGACGCTCGTGCCGTGCCTCCTGTTCTACTTCTGTATCTTCGCGCAGGTGCATCTGGCTTCCTTGAAGGACAACATCGCCAGCATTGATCCCGGCGAGCTGCCAGACTTGCGCAGATCCTCGATCGAGGTGCTCCCGTTCTTCGTGCCGATAATCGTGCTCGTCGCATTGCTCTGGCAGCGTTACTCGGCAGATTATGCAGTGACCATGGCGATCATGTCGTTTGTCGGCGTCTGCCTGATCGGCGGCGAGACCCGGCGCTCGCTGATGGCAAACTTCATGGATTCGATGCGTCAGGGCGCCCGGACCTGCGTTCCACTGGTTGGCTCGCTGGCAATCGCCGGCGTCATCATTGGCGTGCTCACGATGACCGGTCTTGGCGACCGGCTTTCCTATCTGATTGAGCTCATCTCGCGGGGGAACCTGCACGTGATGATCGTGATGACGGCGATCACCTGCATGTTCCTGGGAATGGGTATGGTGACCATCGGGGCCTATGTACTGGTTGCAGTCACGGTGGCGCCGCTGATGGTCGACCAGGGGATAGAGTTGATCGTGGCACACCTCTTCATCTTCTATTTTGCGGTGATGAGCGCGATCAGCCCTCCTGTCATGGTAGGGGTCTTCGCGGCGGCATCCATCGCCGGGGCCAACCCGATGCGCACGGCGTTGCACGCGCTGCGCCTGTCGATCGTGGGATTCGTCGTGCCCTTCATCTTCATCTATGAACCCCGCGTCTTGATGATCGGTGGCGTTACGCCCGAAGGCCTCTTCCTGCTGGCCACGACGGTGCTGGGTACGGGCGCCCTCGCGATCGGCTTCGAACGGTTCGCGCTCTTTCGGCGGATACCCGTCTGGCACGCCTCCCTCTACATCGGGGTCGCGGTCCTGACCCTGATCCCTACGCTGGTCATTAGCCTGGTCGGGCTTGCCGGCTTGAGCGCGCTCATTGCCGCCGAAATCGCATTGCGGGCACGAAACCGGGGGTCGGAGGCATGATGGCCCGACCCCACCCGATCAAATTGAAATCTAAGGAGAATGCAAGATGACGTCCGATACGGTTGGCCTCGTCGGGGTCGGAATGATGGGCGCGCCGATGGCTGCCAACATCGCCCGTGCGGGTATCGACCTCGTGCTCTGCGACGCCGATACCGACCGGGCCAAGCGGGTGGCCGAGGAAGTGGGCGCGCGCGCAGCTACCGATCCGGCGGGAGTCGCCCGGCAAGCCGGCCGGATAATCACGATGCTGCCGAACAGCGCTGTCGTCGAGCAGGTCATCCTGGGCGCGGGCGGTCTCGCCGAGGCCGCGCCGTCCGGAACGCTCCTGATCGAGATGAGTTCAGGCGATCCAAGCGTTACCCGCAACCTGAGCGAACGTCTCGAGGAGAAGGGGGTCCGGATCATGGATGCGCCCGTGTCGGGCGGCGTTCCACGCGCGATCAGCGGGCAGCTTACCATCATGGCAGGCGGCAAGGCCGAGGATTACGCGGCGGCCGAGTCCCTCTTGTCGGCGATGGGCACCCCAACGCATGTCGGCATTCTGGGGGCCGGCCAGGCGCTCAAGGCGCTGAACAATCTCGTGTCGGCGGGAGGCTTCCTGATCGGGATCGAGGCTCTGCTGATCGGCCAGAAGTTTGGCCTGGACCCCGCCCTGATGATCGACATCCTGAACAGCTCGTCGGGCATGAACAATAGCACCAGGAACAAGTTCAAGCAGTACGTCTTGTCGCGCGATTTCGATGCCGGCGGCTTTTCCCTGTCCCTCATGGCCAAGGATGTGGGAATCGCGATGAAGGTTGCCGAGAGCACCGGGACACCCGCGCCCTTGTCGGCGCTTTGCCGCGAATTGTGGGCGACCGCGTCGAAGGTGCTGGGACCAGGTGTCGATCACACTGCGATTGCCCGCATGTCTGAATACTTCGCTGGCGCCGAACTGGCGTCGGACTCCGTACCGCGCAAGCCCGCAAAGGCCGACTGACCAGTCCGGGTCCGGGGGGCGCGTCAATACTCCCGAGGCACCAAACACAGCAAGGAGAGAGGTTCCCATGTCGATCAATCCCGAGAAAGAAAGCGAACTCTTCCGCAAGGGTCTTGCGATCCGCAAGGAAGTCCTGGGCGCTGCCCATGTCGAGAAATCGCTGGCTTCGGCCGACGATTTCACCACCCCTGTCCAGCGACTCGTCACGGAATATTGCTGGGGCGAGATCTGGGGTCGTCCGGGACTTCCGCGCGAGATGCGCAGCGCAATCAACCTTGCAATGCTGGCGGCACTGAACCGCCCGCATGAGATTCGCCTGCACGTTCGCGGCGCGCTCAACAACGGAATGAGCCGCGAGACCATCCAGGAGATCATCCTCCAGGTCGCCATCTACTGCGGGGTGCCGGCGTCACTGGATGCAATGAAGGTCTGCACCGAGACATTCCGCGAAATCGATGCGGAGAGGGCGGCGGCCGAATGAGGCGCAAAGGCACAGCGATGAAATTCCAGACAGCAAGGTAAACAAGATGGACTCTCTGAGCAGCACCCTTGCGCGTGCGATCGTTAGCAGCCGCGCCGAAGACCTGAACGAGGCAACCCTGGTCGAGGCGCGGCGGGCCCTCGTCAACTACCTGGGATGTGCCCTGGGCGGCGCTGGCCATCCGGCGATGGACATCGCGTTGCGCGCGCTTGGCCAGTTCTCGGGGCCAAAGAATGCTGCGGTACTGGGCCGCCGCGAAGAGACGGACATGTCGCTCGCCGCGTTTCTGAACGGAATCTCAAGCCACGTGCACGACTACGACGACACTACTCCCAGCAACTACATCCACCCGACATCGCCGGTGGCCTCAGCGCTCTTTGCCTATGCTTCGGTCCGGCCAGTCTCGGGGCGTGACTTCATTCATGCCTTCGTTCTGGGGTTCGATACGGTTACGCGCATTGGCGATGCAACGTACCCGGCCCATTACAAGGTTGGCTGGCACAGTACCGGATCAATCGGCATTTTCGGCGCAGCGGTGGCGATAGGTCGCTTGTTGGGTCTCGACGAGAAAGGGATGCTCTGGGCGCTTGGTTTGGCTGCCACACAGTCGTCCGGAATCCGCGACAACTTCGGATCGATGGCGAAGGCCTTTCATCCGGGCGACGCGGCGCGAGGTGGCTTGCAGGCAGCTTTCCTTGCGCGAGAAGGCTTCACCACGGGAACGACACCACTCGAGGGTCCGCGCGGTTTCGCTGCTGTCACCGCCGGCGGACAATTCGACCATACGGGCTTTCTTGACCGATTGGGCACCCATTTCCGCTTCGAGGGAAACACTTACAAGCCCTATCCCTGCGGAATCGTGATACACCCTACGATCGAGCTTTGCAGCAGCATTCATGCCGAAGGTGTCGATCCGGCGCGCATCGCCGACGTGGAATGCCGCGTCGCGCCGCTGGTGCGCGACCTGTGCGACCAGCGACCCGACAGCGGGTTGCAGGGCAAGTTTTCGATTTACCACGCGGCGGCCATCGGATTGGTTCGTGGTCGGGGAGGGCTGGATGAATTCACTGATGAGGCTGTGGCCGATCCGGAGCTCTCGTCGATGCGCGGCAAGGTGCGTGCGACGCCCGACCCGTCGATTGGGGAAGATGCGGTAAAGGTCATAGTGCGACTGGATGACGGCCAAGAGATCGAGCGGTTTCTGGAAGGCTCTCTGGGCAATTTGAGGTGCCCGCTCAGCGATGCACAGCTCGCAGAAAAGTTCCTCGGTCAGACGCAGGGGATAGCGGGTGCAGACATACATGCGCTCCTCGCCCGTTGCTGGCGCATCGACGATGAGCAAGACGTTGGGGACTTGGCCAGGAGCGCGCGCTGAGAAACATGGGGATCTGCTACTACTTCCGACATGGCGTCAGGGCGGAATTTATCACGGCGATCTGGGGGATGGAAAGCCTCTACGGCGAACGGCGGGGGGACGTGCCGGTGATCTCGGCCACCTCCACACTGGCCTTAGACGGGCGGCGCGGCCGTTTCATCGAGCAGCAGCTGGTCACGGCGCTGAGGATCATGCAGGACGGGGACATTCCAGCCGCGCGCATGACCGGCAGTTGGGCGGGCGGCCGACCGGATCGGCAGGGCCGGGCCGTTGCGTGGTGGTTTCCTGCACGATGCCCACGGGCTGACCAAGGCGGACTGGATCGCCTTGCAGCAACGGCTCACGGCACGAGGATTTGATATGCAGGGTGCGGACGGGGTGATCGGCCGCAACATCGAATGCGCGATCCGCGCCTATCAGGCCAGCCGGAGCCTGCCCGTAACCGGAACACCATGGCATGAACTGCTGTAGTACCAGCGGCGAGAGGCTTTGACCCCGGCGGGCGATTCCCATTTCTGCCAGCGTGTGGTTCACTGCTTGCGAGGCAGGGGGGATCATCATGGCAGTCGCGATTCCGCGAATGGAGCTTTCGGCGTCGGGCCTGCGTCGGTAAGCGGCGCGGACGAAGGATGCGCGGGCATTGCGCCGGATGCTGGGGCTGGCATTGGTGCTGGAAGGCAAGTCCCGGACCGAGGCGGCAGAGAGCTGCGGGATGAATCGACAGACCCTACGCGACTGGGGGCATTGCTACAATACCGAGGGTCTGGCTGGGTTTCTCAACCGGCCGCTTACTGGGCGACAGCCGCGGCTTTCCATCGCATGTACCGGGATCTGGTTGCGCTCGAGGCCTGGATGGATGATTCTGCAAGATCATCGCCAAAGAGGTTGCCGCATGATGATCTACGGGTTAGGCACTTGCGCGGTCTGCCAGAAGGCGCGTGCCGCATTGAATGCCGAGGGCATCACTGTCACCTTTCGCGATATCCGGGCTGAACCTCTGAGCGAGGCTGAACTGGCCGAGCTGCTTGCAGAGTTCGGGGACCGCTTGGTCGACAGGAAATCAAGCGACTTCCGGGGGCTGAACAATTGGCTGAAGAACTCGGAGGCGGAGGCCCAGATCGCGGCCCAGCCCAAGGTGATGACCCGCCCGGTCATCCGCGATGGAGATACGCTCTACCTGGGCTGGGATGAGGGCGTTCGGGAAGCCTTGCTTCGCAACCGACACCATGGGTAGAAGATGGCCGCGCGGATCATCGTGCCGAGCTTCGCGGCCGGGTCGTGCAAGCGTAACGCCGTTTTCTGGTCGTAGAGCGAAGCTGGTCCGCATGTCGAGATCATCGATGATCATGGCCGCCTGCAAGGCGCACCGCTCATCCTGGCGCCGGCATTCGGCAAAAAGGGGGGGGTAAAAATTGGTTCACTGCGACCGCAGGATCGAGCAGGCTTTTTGCGGCGTTGGTCATGCGGGGTGAGCGCTAAGGTCATGCTTCCCGCAGCCAGCCTTGGGAATAGCGGACCTCGTCGACCCCCGCCAATCGCGCCAGCCGGGTCAGCTCCGCTTCCAGCGCGGCTCGGCGTCCTGCGCCCATTATTGTCCTGGCTTCGGGCCAGAAGGCGCTGACGTGCAGCGTTGCTGACGAACGCCTTGCATCGACCCGTCCAATCAGGCGATCGCCCTGCATGATCGGGAAGACATAATATCCGTATCGCCGCTTCGCCGCCGGAACGAAGACCTCGATCCGGTAGTGAAAGCCGAAAAGGCGCTCGGCCCGGGCCCGGTCGCGCAGCGCCGGGTCGAAGGGCGACAGAACCCGGACGCGCGTTGATGGCCTGGGCAGCGAGGCGACGAGGTCGAGGAGCCCCCGGGTCGAAAAGCACCGCCGTAGGCTGCCATCCACCATTTCGACATTCAATTCGAGGATGCGCCCGCTGGCGAGGGCGCGGACGCACCAGTCCTTCGCCTCATCCCGGGTGACGATCGCGAAGAAGGCTGCGAGTTCGCCGGCCGTGCCGAAGCCCAGGCGATCCAGAGCCGCGCTCATCGCCCAGTCGACGATCTCGTCATCTTCCCTGTGTGCGTTCAGGTATTGCGACGGGATGACCCGTTCGCTCAGGTCGTAGAACTTGCGGAACCCCCGGCGATGGCAAATCGCCAGCTGCCCGGAGCGCCACAGGTATTCGAGCGCGGTTTTCGACGGGTGCCAGTCCCACCAGCCCGAGCTGGTCCTTGCCTCGCCCTCGCCGACATCGCGCGACGAGACTGCGCCGTGATCCACGATTCGCCGCAGGACGGTGTCGATCTCCGAGCGCCAGCCTTCGCGTCGCCATTTCGGCCAGTGCCGCCGCATCCGTGCCTCGTCGCGAATGAACTTCAAGCGCCAGAAAGGGTAGAATTGCATCGGTATGACCGCGGCGTCATGCGTCCAGTGCTCGAAACCGCTGCGATGGCGGGCAACCATGTCGTCCAGAGCCTGCGGACGATACCGCCCGCGTCGCGACCACAGGATCAGGTCGTGTGAACGGGCGAGCGTATTGACGCTGTCGATCTGCACGAATCCAAGATCAGTCAGGACGCCCGCCAGATCCGCCCCGGTACCCGGCCCGGACCCGGGCCGCAGCAACAGATGCCGATCGAGAAACAGGCGGCGCGCCTGCGTGTTCCTGAGGAGTGGTAGTTGGGTCATGAGTGCGTGCCGTTGGCCGATCACACCCCGATCTACCCACACCGCCGATCGGGCATCAACCTCATGAGCACTCGAAATGCGCGGACCGCTGGGGGGTGAATGCCGTCCTCCAGTGCCGCAGGAGGCGCTCCAGGTCCTGCGGCCGTCGACCTTGGCGATCCGCGAGGGCCGACGGAACGCGTCCACTGTGATGCGGCCGTCGGAAAATCCAATCTCGTAGGCGATCAGACCCAAGGCTTCATTGCTGCGACGCGGTGCTGGCAATGGTCGTGGCGTGGATGTGCGGATCGAAGGAGCAGATCTCGAGCGTAGGGCTTGTAATGCTGCACCGCAGCATCAATATGGAGTTCAAGCACGCATCCGGGACATCCGGACCAGATTTAAGGAGATACCCCTTGGCCAAGAATGACATGAGCAAGACGATGAACGACTTTTTTGGTGGCTTCCCCATCAATATCCAGTCGATGCAGGATTCTTTCCGCACCCATGCCCAGCTGGCCGAGCGGATGAGCAAGGTTTACCTGAAGGCTGCCGAGAAATCGGCTGATATTTCCAGCAAATGGACCAAGTCGGCCCTCGCCGGGATGAGCAAGGTCTCGGCCGTCAAGGAAGATCCGTCGGAATACGCCAAATCGGTGACCGACTTCACCTCCACCTCGGTCGAACTGGCCTCCGAGCACATGGCCGCCTATGGCGAGGTCGCCAAGCGCGCGCAGGCAGAAACCGTCGAAGTGATGCAGGCTGCCGGGAAAGACATGTCGGCTGAAGCCTCTGCCGCGATGCAGAAAGCCACCAGCGACGCAGCCTTGGCCAGCAGGAAGGCGACGGATGAAGTGACCGCCGCGGCCAAGAAAGCCGCTGCGCACAGCGCGAAGTAAGCGGTTTCGAGCGGGGATACCCGCTCGTTTCTCAAGAGTTCCCGGCGCCTCCCCGCCGGAATCGCAGGACGGGCGCATCTTCGGGTGCGCCCGTTTTCGTCTGAGCCCGCTTTCTGGGCGCCTGGAACGCGGCGGGTTTGCACAGGGCACGTTCTCCCGTTGGGTCCGGCGAGGTCTCGGCGCGGCGTCCTCGGGTCTTCAAGCCCTCGGTCATGCGCCTGGTTCTTCGCCGCGATCGTGCAAAGCGGTCGATCCTGCGCCGCGGCCGCGTCGTCCGTGCCGGTCTCGTCCGGCAGGCCGTCAAGCCAGCGGACGGTCTTCGTCCTGGGGCGGGAGCTCGCCTCCCGACCCTGCGCGTCTGGCGGGGTTGTTGCCTCAGGGCGTCATCCACTGACGTCATCGGAGGCGGGGGGGGCGCCGCGGCAGAGGTGGCGACCCTTGGCTCTTGGAATTGCGTAAGCCTCTTTTGCGCAGCCTTCAGGGCGCGCGACAGGCTTGCCCAATCCGTCATGAATCGTCTGTGATCGCAAGGGACGACGACCAGCTCCGCGTCGGCGATTGCGGTAGTGTTTCTCTGGCGTGTCTCGGAGCCATACTCCATGGAATGGATGTGCCTGGAGAGGAGATCCTGGTGGCGCTCGACGGCATCCCGGTGCGCGCGCCACCGGCCGTATCCGTCGTCGATCACGGCGGTCATGTTCTCGCCGAACATCATCCTCGATCAGGACGCCATCACGTGTGATCGTGACGCCGACAGTCCAAGGCCTGTCCCGACCGTTCAGCCGGGCGGAGGGGTCATTGCTTCGTGGATGCCGACCCAACCCGAAAGCTCAAGCTTCCGCAGGCCTGGAACTTCCGGCTTCTCGGGCGCCGGCCGCGGGCGTTGATCCCGGGCCGTTGACGCTCTGAGGGACACGCTATAGCATTTTGGCCTTCCCCGAAGCGAGGAGTTGGCGCCATGGCCAATAGCAGCAGGACCCGCCGTCACTGGAGTGCGCTGACCGCAGGCTGCGCCGCTATTGCGCTTTGGCCTGCTTCGGGGCTGGCGGAGACCAATGCTGCGGACATCGTCCTCCAGAGCGGCTTCGACCATATCGGGGCCGAAGTGCACATGCTCGAGCACGACGGACGCGAGCTTTTCTACATTGACGAGGGGGATGAAGACTGGCGGCCGGTCGTCTTCATCGGCGGCCTTGGCACGAGCCTTGCCGCGTTTCAGCTGACCGAGTTTGCGCGCAGCAGCCGCGAGACGCTCGGCCTGAGGATGATCTCGGTGGAGCGCAACGGTTTCGGGGCCTCGGCCTTCGATCCCACCCGTGGCTATACCGGCTACACCGAGGACGTACTGGCGGTTCTCGAGGATCTGGGCGTGGAGGAATTTTCAATCCTCGCGATCTCCGGCGGCGGCGCCTTCGCCGCCCACCTGGCCGCCGCGGTCCCGGATCGGGTGATCTCTCTCCATGCGGCGGCGGCCGTTGCCTGGACGCTGCCTACCCGAAGCGAGATCGACTGCACGCGCTCGCTCGAGGATTGGAACGACGCCAACGAGCGCTGGACGCATAACCCGATGGACTGGTGGGGCGTGCCAGGCTCGCCGGTCCTCGTGGTGCCGGGCTGGCAGTCAGCAGCCTATGCCGATGCCACGCGGGCCTTCTATCTCGGCGGTCAGCGGGGCGATCCCGGCGCGTTGAGCCGGGAGTTCACGCAGCGCTGCGATGCGGATGCCGTCGTCGACGCCTCGCGGATCTCGGCGCCGGTCTACCTCTACTGGGGCGACGAGGACACCTCCGTGCCCCTCAGCGTGATGGAAGAGTGGCAGGAGGCCGTGCCCGAGGTGCGAAAGGCGCGGGTCTACGAAGGCGCCGGCCATACCGTACAGTATGAGCATTGGGTCCAGATCATGGCCGACATGGCAGGATACGACGACCACACCGTCGTCTGTCGGGACGGCGAGACGCGCTTGGTCCCGGAGGATGAGGCTGCGGATCTTCCGCGCGATCTCTGCGCCTGGCACAACTGAGTCGGGGCGCGGCGGATGGCGGCGTTTCCCCGGCGACGCCCAGGGAGCATGGTCAGGCGCGCAAACTTGTCGTCGTCCAGCGCCGCAATAGCGCTCGCGCCGGCATTCGTGAGCGCTCGAAGCCCGGCGGTCTCGGCAGTGTCAAACTCGAGCCGCGGGGCGTTGGCGGACTTGAGAAGCCTGTCTATCAGGATATAGTCGGCCAGCTTGATCGCCTCCACCAGGGGCGCGGCGTGATCGACTTGGCCATGCATGGCCCTTCGAGCGATCGTTCGCATGAAGTGCTGGTCGGCAAGGATTCCGAGGGACGGTTCCTGCGATGGGCACCCATCGCCTCTCTCCTGTCTTTCTTTCGCATCTTTGGCGCCGCGGACGGCGAGCCAAGCTCCGACGTCAGGACGCCTTGCGCGTCCTCATAGCCTGGATGCGGTCCGGAAGTCACCGTCGCCTTTCCCGCCAGGCCCGGATGGTGCGGTTTCATGGCATTATCCGGCAGGGTCCGGGTGTTTCCCCGACCGCGTCCACTGTCCGGGCAAACGATGCTTGATCTGCTGGCCCAATAGGACGAACATGGTGTGAGACGGGGTCATTCGGGGAAAGTCGATTAATGCCCATTGTAGCCGAAAAGCCGGACACGGTTTTCACGCAGATGGCCTTGGATCTGTACAATACAACTCGGTCTTCGGACTTGCCGGCCAAGGGAGCGGGACCTTACGGTATCGACAACGCGGTTTGGGGCAATCTGATTACGCTGACCCGCGCAAAATGTCAGCAGCTGGGCGTCAATGTTCCGCCCGGCACCGCGATGACCGGTCTCTGTATTTGGGCGTCGGTCGTGGCAACCAAGTTCTTTGTCATGCGAAATTCCGCTTTGACTTCCCGTACCGTGCGGGTGAGGAAGACGGCGGCAGGAAAGGGCAGCGACCACTATTTCGTCGTGGCAAAGGACGGCGCCAACGTGGTAATCTGCGACGTTACCTGCAATCAGTTCGGAGCGCCAGACTACATTGTCGGCCGCCTGAACGACATCAAGGGCACGGCAAAGCGCTTCACAGCTTTTGACGGAACCTTGTACGAAGCCTATTCGGTTGGCGCCGCGGGCGCTGCTGCCGGTACATTCGTGGTCTGACCTGCACGGCCTGCGCGCGGACGTCGGGATGCTTCATCACGATCCAGTCCAAATCATGGCCAGATCAGAATGAGCAGTGATGCGCGGCGGTTGCGTGGGCGACGAGTCCCGCCGCCGAAGAATCACAGTCATGAACGCCCTGGTCCAAGCGGCGCTCAACCACCCGTGGTTCGGCCTCGCGGCAACCGTTGCGGCTTATGGCGTGGCAATGCGGATCAACCAGGCCTTTGGCGACCGAGCGTTGTTGCATCCGGTGCTCGTGGCCACCGTGCTAATGGCTGCTCTGCTCCACGTCACCGGCCTCGGCTACGAGGTCTACTTCGAGCAAAGCGGCCTGTTGCATGCGGCGCTCGGACTGGTCGTCATCCTGCTCGCCGTGCCGCTCCATCGCAACGCCGGGCTGATCCGAGCTTCGGGCGGCGCCGTACTCGTCGCTCTGGTGATGGGCGCGATCGTCGCGCTGGCGTCCGCGCTCGCCCTGCCGGTGCTGGTCGAGGCCTCGGTCGAGGTGTTGGCGACGCTTGGCCCCAAGTCTGTCACCACGGCCGTCGCGATCCAGCTGTCCGAGGGATTTGGTGGGAATGCCGCGCTCACCGCGCTGATCGTGATCTCGACAGGCATCTTCGGCGCGGTCTTCGGACCCGGCCTCCTGGCCTTTTCTGGGGTGCGGGACCACCGGGCCATCGGTCTCGCACTCGGGGCTGCCTCACATGTCATCGGCACCGCACGCGCCTTCCAGATCTCCGATGTCGCCGGGGCCTTCGCCACCCTGGGGATGATCCTGACTGCGCTCGCTACCACGGCGTTGATGACGATCTTCCTTGCGATCAATTGAGGAATTGAGATGTCCGCCATCCTCGAAGCCTTGATGCTCGGTGCCTTTTCGATAAGCTGGTATTGTTCGATCTGGAAAATGCTGCGCACGCGCCAGGCCGCGGGCAAGAGCCTCGGGTTCGTCCTGCTCATCTGCTTCGGATACGTTTTCGGAATCGCACCGAAGGTCGCGCTCTATCGAGATACGGGGGTCTGGTCGGAGCTGATCCTGCTCTACATCTGGAACCTGCTCGTCACCGGATTCGACGCCTATCTCGTCGTCCGCTTTACGCGCCAAGGAATTCTCCGTGCGGTGACGGCCAGGTCCAGAACGGTGCCAGGAGAATGATCCGCGCCGGGACGATCTTGCGGACTCGTGCGATTGAACTGTGGTGCCGCGGCGGGCCGGCGCGATCGGCTCGGCCATGATCCGGGTTATAGCCCTCGTTTGCGAACTCGGCGCTCCAGACCGCTGCATCGAAAAGGTTCGCGACTTCGTGCCACGCCTGCCCATCGCCTGCCTACTCGCTGCTGGCCCCGAGCTCGAGCGGGTGGTTCCTGAAGGCTGGACGATCGTCCGTGTCAGATGCGCCACGGCGCCGAGGCCGGGCGGGCGTTAGGGCGGTATCTGCGTTCGATGCTTTTGCGGCGATCGGCGGCGAACCATCGGAAGGCAGTGCAATCCCGACCTCACGGCCACCTGAGGCCCCATGCGTCGTATCTGGCGCCAACCGCGATGCACAATAGTCCCTGCATCTGTTCGACGACGGGGATGGGCTTCCATATTGTCGTAGCTGTCCTCTCCGGCTTGCCGGAGTAATATTCCACCGGTTCACTGTCCGATTTTTTTCCTCTGGGATTGACAGATACTGGCCTTGCCAAGGTGCCGAGCCTTGGAGTTTCCAGCTGGTTTTGGTCGTCGCCTCTCCGATGATCATTGACGTCCGGCAAACACCGCGACCGCAGAGAGACGCCCGTCCCCCGCGGCCTCCGCCGCAAAGCCGAAATGCGATGCGGCTTCGCCACCAAGAGACTGACTTGCGTCATTCGTGGATGACCAGTCGACGATGATGGCGGTGACATGCTCTCGCGACAATTGGGCTCCCGATCCGCCTTTGCTTGCAGTTTGCAGTGCAAGGCTGGTCCACCCGGTCGCCCCTTCCGGCAGCAGCCCGAAGACGTCCTCGGGCAGCGTCCCTGGATCGTCGGCAAGACTTTCCAGCACCCGCTCCGCGACGGTGTCCAGCGCGTCATTTTGGGCAATCGGATCAAGGCTTGCCGCAGTGCGCGCGTCGTTGATCTGCTCGAGCGCCAGTTCGCGCGCCGACTGTAGCGTCAGAGGCTGTGCGTCGCCGCCGTCGATTGCGTCCGAGCCGGGACCGGAGAATGTCTGAACGGCATAAACTGCGCTGCCTTCTCCGACGATCCCGAACCCGAAGCTGTCGTAGCCGTCCGAAAGGATGTTGTCGCGATGATCCGGACTTTGCATCCAGCCTTCATGAAAGGCGCGCACGCGATCAGCATCCGGCGGGACCGAGCAGCCTTCACATGTGGCGATATTTTCGCCGCTGAGCGCCCAGCTGCTGCCGCCCGCCACGATGAAACGGTCGAACGGGGTGTCGCCTTCAGGGGAGACGTGGTCGTGGTAGTCGCGCGCCAGCATGTCGGCCGCGTGATCTTGCGCCGCCCGGTCCAGAATGTCGCTCGGTTCAAGTCCTGAGAGACCTGCCTCGGCGCGGACGGTATTGACCAGCGTGAGCGCCTCGTTCCTCAGCGTCGGAAGATCGCCTTGCTGCTGCGCGAAGCTCGGTGCGGCTATCGCGCTGAGCACGGCGGCCGCCACAGCGCAATGCGGGATACCTGATCGCTTTCTCAAGATCGTCCCTCCTGAGTTCATGGTTGCCGACCGAAGTCCACCGGTCGCTTCGTTGTACAACGGGTGGCGATGAGTCGTGTTCCAGCAACTGCTGTCGATGAACGGCCCGTGGAGGGTGCCGAGGAGCAACCGCATCTGGGAGAAGTTGTTTTGCCTCCTGAAGTTCCTCGTTTCAAAAATTGAAGGGGGTGTCCGCAAACCGTGTTGGTCAGCTATGCGGATATTCTGTTGAAAAACTCCGGTTGTTTTGCGGCGTGATCGCTGATTCAATTCTCCTGTCTTGGCGGGGGTGACGGCGATGATGGGAGCGAGGCAACAGGTGCAAGGCGCGCTGTTCTACGACTTCTCGCTGGAAGACCACGTTCCGCAGGACCACCTGCTGCGCTCGATCGATCGCTTCGTCGACCTGAGCGGCGTTCGTCCGCATCTGGCGCCATTCTACAGTCACACGGGGCGCCCCTCGATCGATCCGGAGTTGCTGATCCGCATGCTTTTGGTGGGGTATTGCTTCGGCATTCGGTCGGAACGGCGTCTGTGCGAGGAGGTGCATCTCAACCTGGCCTATCGCTGGTTCTGCCGGCTTGATCTGACAGCGCCGGTCCCGGACCATTCCAGCTTTTCCAAGAACCGCCATGGCCGTTTCCGCGAGAGCGCACTGCTGCGCCACCTGTTCGAGACCGTCGTCGCCCGATGCATTGCCGAAGGCCTGGTGAGCGGTCAGCGCCTGGCGGTGGATGCCAGTCTGATCGCAGCAGACGCCAGCAAGCAGAACGCGACGCCACGGGAGGAATGGAACGCGCAGAGCATCGATCCGGTCGAGGCGTCGCGGGCCGTCAGAGAGTATCTCGAAGTGCTGGATCATGAGGCCTTCGGTGCGGCCAGCGAGGTCGAGCCCAAGGTCACCTCGCGTGCCGATCCGGCCAGCCAGTGGACGGCGGCTCACAAGGCGCCGGCGTTCTTCGCCTATTCCGACAACTATCTCATCGACACCGATCACGGCGTGATCGTCGATGTCGAAGGCACCCGCTCGATCCGGCAGGCAGAAGTCGGGGCGGCGCGGACCATGGTGGATCGGGTGCGGAACGTCTTCGACCTGCACCCCGATTGGCTGATCGCGGACACGGCCTACGGTTCGGGGCCCATGCTGGGCTGGGTGGTCGACCGCGAGATCGCCCCGTTCATCCCGGTCATCGACAAGTCCGGACGCACCGACGGAACCTGGAGCCGGGAAGATTTCGAGTGGGACGCGGAAAACAACCGTTACATCTGCCCTGAGGGTCACGACCTGAAGCAGTTCCGCCGCAACTATTCCGACCCGAACCGAGGGCCGTCCGGCAAGGGCGTCGCCAAGTATCGCGCGCTGAAGATGACCTGCCAGAACTGCCCGTCGAAATCGAAATGCTGCCCCAACGCCGACTTCCGCGCCATCACCCGCGAAGAACACGAGGACGCCCGTCAGGTCGCCCGAGACCTCGCGAAGACCGGAAATTACGAGATCGCGATGAAGCTCCGGAAGAAGGTCGAGATGCTGTTCGCCCACCTGAAGCGAATACTCGGCCTTGGCCGGCTCCGATTACGCGGCCCCTGCGGCGCGAACGACGAATTTCTCCTCGCCGCCACCGCCCAGAACCTCCGCAAACTCGCCAAGCTCCTCCCCGCACCCGCAGCACCGCCGGTGGCGCCATGAACAAAGGCGCGCGCCACAGTTTTCAAACCGGAGTTTCTGCCGCGCAGCGCAGAGTTTTTCAACAGAATTCGGACATTCCGGTCATTCGCTGCTCATGCACGATCTTCAGTTCGTGTTTGCAGCATTGTCGATCGGTGCTCCGCGATCAGGCGCTTGTGTTTGAAGTACCTTCGAAGAGCAAGACTTCTCCGCACTTCAGACTACTGGTTGGTACGGTCAAGGCTCTCCTCGATGAAGTTCAGAATGAAAGCTTGAACTTGCGAATCGAAGGAGAGCCAATGGCGGTTGTGGAGGAAGTTTGGTGCCTGAAAGACTACAGATTGCCACTCTTTATGCTCCGACATGAAGGCGCCGCAGTCGCCTTGCAGGACGGGCAGCCGGAACCATTGGGCGCCAAGACGCGCCATTTCGCTCAGAAAGCGCGGAAGCCTCTCGCGTTCGAGGGAGTCTGACCTGTCGCCCAAGGTTTCGAGGTTTTCCGCGCCTCGGCGGTCAGGCCGGCCGGACCTTCCGCAGCTTCCCAGTCCTCCTGCCGAAGCCCGATGCGCCGGCGCAGCTGGGCAGGATCTCGGCCGACACCGCCACAGGGTGACCGCCGTCCTCCCTCTCAGCGCGGGCTGGGGAAAGATCACCGCTGCGGTCATCATCCCACTCACGGTCCGCGCGCAATCGAGCGACGGCGGTTAGCGTCCGCTCTGGGCCAATGACGATTCCTCAGCCCGCCGGAGATTCGGGGACGGTGGGTCGGAGCTCTACCTTTTTGTCCTTTCCAGGTTTTTTGGTCACAGGAGATCGCACCATCTACTGGTAAGTCGCCCACCACACCCACCTTCAGCAAAAGGAAAAAACATGACCCCGAAATATCCTCACGTTCAAGTTCAGCTAACCGGCGAAGACGGTTCGGCTCCCGCTATCATCGCACGATGCCGCCAGGCTGCTATGCGGGCCGGGATACCGAAGGCTGAGCGCGATAAGTTCATGCGAACTGCCTATTCTGGCGACTACCAGAACGTGAATTTCACTGCATGCGAATGGTTCAACTGCACTTGAGAAATGACGAGCCCGGGCCGCGACGATACGAGGCGCAACTGCTCATCGTCCAGTCTGCGCGACTGCGGGGGCCTGCAAGCGCTCGCTGATATCCGCGCCGACTTCATCGACATCCAACGCCATATTTTCCCCTGGTCCGGCCCCGGGCGCCGGCATTGGCCCTCAAAACCCGGAGCGGACACCATTTGCCTGAAAGAATAGTCATTTGATTGCCAAAATGGCGATTGCTTGATTGGTTTAGCACCGTCTTGAACTTTGGCGTCCGTGTCCCTTCCGCCCCTGCGATCGCTCGCCCCGAACTCTCAACCGCAAGGTGTCACATCCCGAATCCGCGGCCATGGCAGTTCAGGGCATATCGCCGCGGCAGGCGCGAATGGCCGATATCGAGACCCCTCATTGCAGCGCTGCCCTCCGCCCGACCGGCAGCAAAGGGCCGGTCGTGTGGAATCCGCCCATGCTGCAACCGCGAAATTCTCGATCATCGCCGTGGGTTGTTTGAGCTCGTAGCAGTCACTGCCAATCCGAGCCCCGCGAGCGGTTTTCTGCACCACGAAAGGCAAAGGGCTGGACCCTTCAGTCCTCGTCCTTAAGCCGCGCGAAGCAGGCCTCGCAGAATCCATGGGAGATCATCGCGACGTCGCCGCCATCGCGCCGGTAGTATTCGGTGGGCTCGATCCATTCTCGCGCGCCCGTCGGCGCGCCGACCGGCCAGGCGACCCTGGCACAGATTGCGCAGAGTGTCAGGATCGCGTCGTCGTCCCGCTCCGTGACCGCTGCGCCAAACAGCGCGACGGCAGGGCGTGGCTGCGCCCTGAAGGTGATCGACTGATAGAGAAGGTGGTGCATCTGCCCGTCGCTGGCGATCGGCGTGACAGCCAGGCGCATCTCACGGCGCACTGTCGGCGCGTCGCAGCGGTAATCGATCCGAACGAGCGGGCGTGCTCCCCTGAGCACGCTGTTGAACAGGTTCGTGAACGTGGCGCGCACGGCGTCGCCGGCGAAGAAATCCGTGATCGGACGATCGAGCACGCTGCCCTTCGATCTCTCGAAAGCCGTCGGGTCCTGGGGCGGATTGTCGTCGCGGAATCGGACCCAGTTCGGCTCGCCGACCTGCTTGATGCGCAGCGCGGCATCGAGAACCATGACGACGCCGTCCATGGCGTCGAGCATGTTCTGCTGGGTGACCGGCATGGGAGCGGCTCCTCAATGCGAGATGCGGCGAAATGACAACGCGGGCTGAAACAATACCCAAGACCTCTTCGCGACTGCCGATTATCGTTTTGCGTAGAGTAGCCATGCCTTATGGTCCGCTGGCTTGGCGC
>NZ_JADDJF010000026.1 GCF_017811755.1 Pararhodobacter sp. SW119
CCCATCCTGATTACCCCAGTCATCGTCAAGGTTCCACTGCAAGCGCAGAAATGATTGATCCATGTCAAAGACTCGATGCGTCCTTCGACTTAGGATAATGGTGAGGCTCAGGCATATCGCTCAGCCTGATCTTTATCTCCCGTTTCCGGTGCCGCTTCCGCGCCGGGCAACTTGAAGCGCCGAGGATTCGTTCCCCGGCGCGTTTTTTTCAGGCGGACTCTCGGGTCTGGTCGGCGTCGGCCTCGATTTCGGCGGCGCGCTGCTCGACCAGCTCGACAATATGGTCGATCATCCGGTCGTTCGACATCTTGTGGCTTTGCCTGCCGGCGACGTAGACCATGCCGAATCCGGCGCCGCCGCCGGTGAATCCCATGTCAGTCATCAATGCCTCGCCGGGGCCGTTGACCACGCAACCGATGATCGACAGGCTCATCGGCGTCTTGATATGCGAAAGTCGTGCTTCCAGTGCCTCGACCGTCCTGATCACGTCGAACCCCTGCCGCGCGCAGGAGGGGCAGGAGATGATGTTCACGCCGCGGTGTCGCAGTCCCAGGGCTTTCAGGATCTCGTAGCCGACGCGCACCTCCTCGACCGGGTCGGCCGAAAGGCTGACACGGATCGTGTCGCCGATCCCCATCCACAGCAGGTTCCCCAGCCCGATCGCCGACTTCACCGTCCCGGTCATCAATGCGCCAGCTTCGGTAATGCCCAGGTGGATCGGCGCGTCGGTGGCGTCGGCCAGCGACTGGTAGGCCGCGGCGGCCAGAAAGACGTCGGACGCCTTGCAGCTTATCTTGAATTCGTGAAAGTCGTTGTCCTGCAACAGCCGGATATGGTCGAGACCGGATTCAACCATCGCCTCGGGGCAGGGCTCGGCGTATTTTTCCAGAAGATGCCTCTCCAGGCTGCCGGCATTCACGCCGATGCGGATCGAGCAGCCGTTGGCCTTCGCGGCCCGGATCACCTCGCGCACGCGCTCTGCGGAGCCGATGTTGCCGGGATTGATGCGCAAGCAGGCAGCGCCGGCCTCGGCGGCTTCGATCGCGCGGCGATAATGGAAATGGATATCCGCGACGATCGGCACCGGGCTCTCGCGTACGATCTGGCGCAGCGCCCGCGTCGACGCCTCGTCCGGTGTCGAGACCCGCACGATGTCAGCCCCCGCCTCTGCCGCGGCCTGCACCTGGGCGACGGTCGCGGCGACGTCGGTTGTCGCGGTGTTGGTCATGGTCTGCACGGTTATCGGCGCGTCACCGCCAACGGGGACGGCGCCGACCATGATCTGCCGAGATTTGCGCCGTTCGATGTTGCGCCAGGGTCGGATGGGGTTGTGCGACATGCTCTGTCCCTTCGCTGCGCCACCGCAACTCCAGATATTGCCATTCCGGCACCAAGGCAATCACCCCCTCGTTTCCGGAGGCCACAGGGTCGTGATGCCTGCTGGAGGAAATCAGAAAATTACGTCTATTTACAGGGTTTTGCGCTGCAGTTCTGGCAGCGCGCCTGAAGACGTCAGTCGTTGCGCAGATTGGCAACCGAAACCGCCAGATCGGCATCTCGACTGGGGTCGGCGCGGGCGAAGCGCTCTGTCAGCGCTTCCGAGGACAGCACGATATTGCGGACCACGTTCGCGCCCTCGGCGGCAGGACCATGCGGCTCGCCATCGATCAGGAAGTAGACCGAGCCCGAATTCCCGGCATGGAGGGTGGGCGGCAATTCCGTCTGCGGCACGGTATAGGACTCGCCGGCGTCGAGGATCCGTTCGAAGATGACCGAACCGTCGGCGGCCCGCACCCGCACCCAGGACGCGCGCACGGCCAGAACCTCGACGCTTGGCGGTCCGTCGTCATGGACGCGCGGCGCGGTCGAGGCCTCGTCGACGGGATCGGCAAGCGCCTCGGCAATGGCGAGGTCGGTGCGGATGACGGCCGGCTCGACCGGTTCGTTGTTGCGGGGGATCGCGGCGATCGGTCCATCGCGCGGCACCATCACGGGGACATCCAGCGCTTGCGGCCGGGCGACACGCACATGTCCCTCCGCCGCGCCGGCGCGGTTGCCGCCGAGCGGTGCATCCAGCGGATCGCTATCGAACAGCGGCGAGGCGATGTTGCTCTCGTCCGACAAGGGATTGAAATCGCTGACAACGTTCGGGACGATATCCGCCGGCGCCACCTGCACGCGCTGCACCTCGCGCAGGACGGTCCAGCCGGCAAAACCCAGCCCGGCGATCAGCACGACTAGGACCGCGAAAGACCCCAGCGCGCCCGGCTCGATCCGCCGCCAGAAGGGGTCCGGATCGGGCAGAAGGCCCATTCCGGCAAGCACCGGTTCGCGCGTCTCCGGCGTCCGCGGTTGCCCGCGATTTGTCTCGAAACCGGACATGCCGTGTTGAACGGCGAAGCCATGCTCGTCGCAGAAACGGGTATAGACCCATTCCGGGTCCATCTGCAGGTAGCGCGCGTAGGAACGCACGAAGCCGGCGATGAAGCTCGGCGTTTCAAAGACCGACAGATCGCCGTTTTCGATCGCGGCGATGTGTGCGGCGCGGATATGGAGTTCACGCTGGACGTCGATCAGCGATTTGCCCAGCGTCGCGCGCTCCCCGCGCAGCAGATCGCCAAGCTTCAGTTCGTAATCGTCGAATCCCCTGGGGCCTGTGCGCTGCTCCGCCGGTGCCTGATCTTTGCGCCAGATCATGAAGCTGTTCCTGTCTCGACTGCCCGCACGGGTTTCTGGGTTGCCCCGATTCGCCAAAAAGTTGTTATATTGGCCCGGTCTGCACCTATCCCTTGTGGACCCTTTTAGCAGAGCCCAACGATTCTTTGAAGCGGTTTATCGCTTACGCAGAGAGTTCGGCGCGATTCAGCGCACAATGCGACCACAGCTGATCCATCGCCTTCACCAGCGCATCGATGTCCTTCGGGTCGTGCACCGGCGAGGGGGTGAAGCGCAGCCGTTCGGTCCCGCGCGGCACCGTCGGGAAATTGATCGGCTGGACGTAGATCCCGTGGTTCTCTAGCAGCATGTCCGAGATGCGCTTGCAATGGACCGGATCGCCGACATGGACCGGGACGATATGGCTGCCGTGGTCGATGATCGGCAGCCCCATGCCCTTCAGCCGCATCTTCAGCACGCGGGCGTGTTCCTGCTGCTTGTCTCGCCGCGCCTGATCTGACTTCAGGTGCCGGACGCTGGCCGCCGCGCCCGCCGCCACCGCCGGCGGCAGCGAGGTGGTGAAGATGAATCCCGGCGCGTAAGACCGTATCGCATCGACCATTTTCGCGCTGGCGGCGATATAGCCGCCCATCACGCCATAGGCTTTCGCCAGCGTGCCGTTGATGATGTCCAGCCGGTGCATCAGGCGGTCCCGCTCGGCCACGCCAGCGCCGCGCGGGCCGTACATGCCGACCGCATGGACCTCGTCGATATAGGTCAGGGCGTTGAATTCGTCGGCCAGGTCGCAGATCGCCTCGATCGGACCGAAGTCGCCGTCCATCGAATAGATCGATTCGAACGCGATCAGCTTCGGCGCGGCCGGGTCGTCGGCCTCCAGCAACTCGCGCAGATGCGCCACGTCGTTGTGGCGGAAGATGCGCTTGGCGCCGCCGTTGCGTCGCACCCCTTCGATCATCGACGCGTGGTTGAGCGCGTCGGAATAGATGATCAGCCCCGGAAACAGTTTTGGCAGCGTCGACAGCGTCGCGTCATTGGCGATGTAGGCCGAGGTGAAGACCAGCGCCGCCTCCTTGCCGTGAAGATCCGCCAGTTCCGCCTCCAGCCGCCGGTGCCAGACGGTCGTCCCCGAGATGTTGCGCGTCCCGCCCGACCCGGCGCCGGTCTTCTCCACCGCTTCCTGCATGGCCGCCAGCACTACCGGATGCTGTCCCATCCCCAGGTAGTCGTTGCCGCACCAGACGATGATGTCCTTCTCGGTGCCATCGGGCCGGCGCCAGACCGCGCGCGGGAAATGCCCACGGCGGCGTTCGATGTCGATAAACGTCCGATAGCGGCCTTCATCGTGCAGGCGTTGCAGGGCGGTGTCGAGGGCGGCGTCGTAGGTCAAGGCAAACTCCCTGGCGACGAGCTGGGGCAACGGGCGTCTCTACAGCAGGTCTCTGTCGGTGTCTTTCGTTCGGTTACACTTCGCCATGCCCATATAACATGACCTGGATCAACTCCAAACTTTGTCGCACCCCGCCGGCGTCAGTCGGCGACCACGACGGTGCAATCGCCCGCACCGGGGGCGCTGCGGCACTGGTTCAGCGCGGCCGCCGCGGCATCCGCGCCGGTGCCCACCCCCCACTGTCCCGTCGCGGTGGATATGGCGAAGGCGCGTGGCGTGGCGGCGCGCGCATAATCGGCGGCAAAGGCCTCGGTGGCGTCCGCGCTCAGCTGCAGGGCGCGGGGTTCCCAGCCGCGGGGGCGGACTTCGAAGGCGATGGCGCAGGCTTGGCCGCCACTGCGGCGATCGTTGCACTGGGCGCGCGCCGCGACGCGCGCGGCGTCGATCGTGTGGAAGTTGGCGGCCATGACGGTCGGTTCGGCCAGGATCCCCTCGGTCGGGGCGAACGCCACGGCGGCATAGTATTTCTGGTCCGCCGCGATCTGTGTCAGCAGCGTGATCTCGTCCTCGCTCAATCCTTCGACCGTGTAGGCCAGCACTTCGACCCGGTCGCTTGGATAAAGCATGGCCTGCGCGGCGTCGCCGGGGACGGTCTGGGCTGCCGCCGGCGCGGCAAGAAGCGCAATCGCGGCGATCGAAAGGCGGGGTAGGGGCATGGCGGACTCCGTGGACTTCAGCCGTTATTAGCATCCGGCGCCGGGAAACGGAACCGGCACTGGACAGTCCTGTTGCGCCCCCATAGCGTGCCCACATCCGAAGAAGGAGAGTGAGATCGTGCCGCAAAACCCACCCACCGACGAAGCCGCGCTCGGTTCCGTACTGGCCCGTATCGATGCCGACCTTCCGGCCGCGCTCGACCGGCTGAAGGCGCTTCTGCGCATTCCGTCGATTTCGACCGATCCGGCCTATCGCGAGCCTTGCGCCCGCGCCGCGGACTGGCTGCGCGCCGATCTTGAAAGTCTCGGGCTCAAGGCGCGCATCGATCCGACCCCGGGGCATCCGATGGTCGTGGCGCACGGGGCCGCGGGGCAGGGGCCGCATCTTCTGTTCTACGGGCACTATGACGTGCAACCCGTCGATCCGCTGGACCTGTGGGACCGCGATCCCTTCGACCCCGAGGTCGAGGAGACGCCCGCGGGCAAGGTGATCCGCGCGCGCGGCGCGGCGGACGACAAGGGGCAGTTGATGACCTTCGTCGAGGCCTGCCGCGCCTGGGTCGCCGAGCACGGAAAGTTGCCGGTCCAGGTGTCGATCCTGTTCGAGGGCGAGGAGGAGTCGGGCTCGCCCTCGCTGGTGCCCTACCTGAAGGAACAGGCCGACGACCTGCGCGCCGATCTGGCGGTGATCTGCGACACCGGCATGTTCGATACGCAGACGCCTGCCATCTCGACCATGCTGCGCGGGCTGCTGGGGCAGGAGGTGATCATCACCGGCCCGGTCCGCGACCTGCATTCGGGCATGTACGGCGGCGCGGCGATGAACCCGGCGCGCGTGCTGGCGCGGATCCTCGCCGATCTGCACGACGCGGACGGCCGCATCCAGGTGCCGGGTTTCTACGACGACGTGCCCGAGATTTCGGACGAGTTGCGCAGCCAGTGGGACGCCCTCGGCTTTGATGCCGAAGGTTTCCTGGGTGCGGTCGGCCTGCAGCACCCGGCGGGCGAGAAGGGGCGCACGGCGTTGGAGATGCTGTGGTCGCGCCCGACCTGCGAGATCAACGGCATGACCTCGGGCTACACCGGCGCGGGTTTCAAGACCGTGCTGCCGTCGAAAGCCTCGGCCAAGATCAGCTTCCGGCTGGTCGGCCAGCAGGACCCGGCCAAGCTGCGCGAGGCGTTCCAGGACTTCGTGCGCGCCCGCGTGCCGGACGATTGCAAGGTGGAGTTCATCAACCACTCGGCCGGGCCGGCCAGCGTGATGTCGACGGATCATCCCGCGTTCGAGGCCGCGCGGCAGGCGCTGTCGGACGAATGGCCGCAGGAGGCGGCCTTTATCGGCGGCGGCGGCTCGATCCCGATCGCGGGCTATTTCAAGACGATCCTGGGTATGGATTCGCTGCTGATCGGGTTCGGCCGCGACGACGACCAGATCCACAGCCCGAACGAAAAATACGACCTGGAAAGCTTTCACAAGGGCATCCGGTCCTGGGCGCGGATCCTGGCCGCGCTGGCTCGGGCCTGAGGCTGTCGGCGCGCGGGTGCTCAAATTTGAGCACCCGCGCAAGGCACTGGGAATGAACAGAAAATCTGTGCCGTTAACCGCAACGAAACTTTCGCATGCCCGCGGGCTGCTTCCCCTTGAGGCGACCACGGCGGCTCAGGCGCCAATCCTTTCATTCTTGTTAAAATCACGACTTTTATCGCGTATTATCAATAATCTACGCGATCTTTCGCATGCGAACACGCGGTCGATGGCCGGATGAAACTGCCCCGCATCGCCCAGTCGCCGACCGATCCGGCCTTCGTCCAGAACCCGTATCCGTTCTACGACCGGATGCGCGCACTCGGCCCGCTGCTCCACTGGGACGACTACGACCTGCCCTGCGCCGTGTCGCACGCCGCGGTCAACGCCATCCTGCGCGACCGCCGCTTCGGGCGCGAGCGGCCGGACCGTTCGCCGCCGCCCGATCACCTGCGCCCGTTCTACGCCATCGACGACCATTCGATGCTGGAGCTGGAACCCCCGCGCCACACCCGGCTGCGCGGGTTGGTGCTGCGCGCCTTCACCGCGCGGCGGATCGCCGGGCTGGAGCCCGAGATCGCGGCGCTGGCGCAGGCGCTGATCGACCGCTTTCCGGAAGGGCCGGTCGACCTGCTGCCGGCCTTCGCGCAGCAGATCCCCGTCATCGTCATCGCCCGCCTGCTGGGTGTGCCCGAGGCGATGAAGGACCAGCTTCTGGACTGGTCGCACGCGATGGTGGCGATGTACCAGGCCGGCCGCACCCGCGCGGTGGAGGACCGCGCCGCCTCGGCCGCGCGGGACTTCGCGGACTTTCTGCGCGGCCATGTGGAGGCGCGGCGTGCGCGTCCGGCCGACGATCTGATCACGCATCTGATCGCGGCCAGGGACGCCGGCGCGCAGCTGTCGACCGACGAGTTGATCGCCACCTGCGTGCTGCTGCTGAACGCCGGGCACGAGGCGACGGTTCATGCGATCGCTAATGGGATCAAGGTCTTGCTGGAGGCAGGCGGGCCGCGCGACTGGCTTTCCCCCGGCCGTCTGGACGCCACGGTCGAGGAGATCCTGCGCGTCGATCCGCCGCTGCACCTGTTCACCCGCATCGCCTACGAGGAGGTCGAGGTGATGGGTCGCCGGATCGCGGCGGGGACCGAGGTGACGTGTTTGCTGGCCGCCGCGGGGCGCGATCCGCGGCACTGGGAGGCCCCGCATCGGTTCGATCCGGGGCGTATGGCCAAGCCGCATTTGGCCTTTGGCGCGGGGCTGCACTTCTGCCTGGGCGCGCCGCTGGCGCGGCTTGAGATGCGCACGGCGCTGCCGATCCTGTTCGCGCGGCGGCCGGGTTTGCGGCTGGTCGGGCGGCCCGAATATGCCGACAGTTACCATTTTCACGGGCTGACCGCGCTGCGGGTCGAGGGCTGATCGGGGCGGGATCGGGACCCGGAAACGCCGCCGGCAGGGTGCTGGCAGGCGTATGGCAAATGGCTGGCAAGCGTATGGCAAACGTATGGCAGTTCCGAACGGTGCGGCAGGGGTTTGGCAACGATTGCGACCGCCCCCGACGGGCTGCGAGTGAGGCGGGAAATGGGGGCGCTGCCCCCCTCTTGGCTGCACCAATTCACCCCCCGGGATATTTCCGGACAGACGAAGTCGGCGGGGGTGGGGCGCGCGGTTGATCTTTCGCGCGGCGCGGGGCAAGGCACCGGCGGACGATCCGGGGATGGCGATGGAACAGGAAGCAGGCGGGCCGGCGGCGCCGATCATGGTGCTGGTGCGGCCGCAGATGGGCGAGAACATCGGTGCGGCGGCGCGCGCCATGCTGAATTTCGGGCTGGACCGGATGCGGGTGGTCGCGCCGCGCGATGGCTGGCCAAACCCGAAGGCGGTGGCGATGGCCTCGGGCGCAGGAAGGGTGCTGGAGGGGGCGGGGCTCTTTGCCGACCTCGACACCGCGCTGGCCGATTGCGACCGGGTCTATGCGACGACGGCGCGCGGGCGCGAGCTGGTCAAGTCGGTCCTGACCCCCGAGGCGGCGATGGCCGAGGCGCAGGCGCTGTCGGCGGCCGGCGCGCGCGTCGCCGTGCTGTTCGGGCCCGAGCGCGCGGGGCTGGAGAACGACGATATCGTGCGCGCCAATGCCATCGTGACCGTCCCGGTGAACCCGGAATTCTATTCGCTGAACCTGGCGCAATGCGTGCTGCTGATGGCCTATGAATGGCAGCGCCAGCAAGGCGTGACGCCGGGTACTGGCCTGGTGCCCGAGCTTGCCAGTCAAGGAGATGTCGCGCGGTTGGGCGATCACATGGAGGACCGGCTGGAGGCGGTAAAATTCTTCTTTCCGCCGGACAAGGCGCCGATGATGAAGCGCAACCTGCGAAACATGCTCACGCGCTGGTCGCTGACCCGTGCGGAGGTTCAGACCCTGCACGGAATCCTGCGACAACTGACCCGGCGGCCGTGACCCCTTTGCCGCCGATGCGCCCTTGATGCCGGCGGGGCGCGCCTCTAGCTTGCCGCGCGTGTAGGAGTGGACGATGGCAAGACGCCCCATTTTCGAGGAAGTGACCGACAGCGCGCGCCCGGCCGAGGCGCCGCGGGTGACGATCGAGCGCCCGGCCGGCGCGCGGCGGGCGATCCGGGTCTGGCTGATGGTACTGTTCGCGCTGGTGGTGGCGATCATCGCCGTGGGCGGGCTGACGCGGCTGACCGGGTCGGGGCTGTCGATCACCGACTGGCGCCCGATCTCGGGCGCGATTCCGCCGCTGACGGCAGCGGACTGGGCGCGCGAATTCGACGCCTATCGGCAGATCGACCAGTACCGGCTGCTCAACGAAGGCATGAGCCTGCGCGAATTCCAGGTCATCTTCTGGTGGGAATGGGGGCATCGGCAACTGGGCCGGCTGATCGGGCTGGTCTGGGCGGCGGGGTTTCTGTGGTTCTGGCTGCGGGGGCAGATCCCGCCGGGCTGGACAGGGCGGCTGCTGGGGCTGGGCGCGCTGGGGGGGCTGCAGGGCGCGATCGGCTGGTGGATGGTGGCCTCGGGCCTGGGCGAGGGGATGGTGGCGGTGGCCTCCTACCGGCTGGCGGTGCATCTGGGGCTGGCCTTTGTCATCCTGGGGCTGATCGCCTGGTACGTGATGCGGTTGGGCCGGTCGCAGGCGGCGCTGTTGCAGGCGGGCCGGGCGCGCGAGGGGCGGGCGTTCCGGATGTCCACGGGGCTGATGCATTTCGCCTTTCTGCAGATCCTGCTGGGCGCGCTGGTCGCCGGGATCGATGCCGGGCGCGGCTATACCGACTGGCCGCTGATGGCCGGCGGGATCTTTCCGCCGGGGATGTTCGAGCTGGAGCCGGTCTGGCGCAACTTCTTTGAGAATGACGGGCTGGTGCAGTTCATCCACCGGGTGTCGGGCTATCTGCTGGCGATCTTTGCCGTCGTCGTCTGGATGCGGGCGCGGCGGTCGGGCTTTGCCTCGGTCCGCGGGGCGTTCCATCTGATGCTGGCGGCGATGGCGGCGCAGATCGTGCTGGGGATCGTGACCGTGCTTTATGCCGCGCCCTGGCCGCTGGCGATCGCGCATCAGTTCCTGGCCGTCGTGCTGTGGGTGACGATCCTGCGCGCGCGCTTTCTGGCGGGCTATCCCGAGGGTGGGACGATCCGCGGCGGGCGCGCGGCATGACGGCTTATGAACGGCTGATCGAGCACGACCGCCAGACCCAGGCGCTGGCGCAGGTGATGGGCCGGCTGCGCTGGGACCAGGAGGTGATGATGCCGCGCGGCGCGGGCGCGCAGCGGGCCGAGGAAATGGCGGCGTTGGAGGCGGTGCTGCACGCCCGCGCCGCGGACCCGCGGATCGGCGAGTGGCTGGAGGCGGCGGCGCCGGGCGACGATGTGGCGGCGGCCAAGCTGCGCGAAATCCGGCGTGAGTATGACCGCCGCACGCGCGTGCCGGTGGCGCTGGCCACCGAGATCGCGCGCAGCGTGTCGCTGTCGCATGGCACCTGGGCCGAGGCGCGGGCGCGCGAGGATGTCGCGCATTTCCTGCCGATGCTGGAGCGCATCGTCGCGCTGCGGCGCGAGGAGGCGGCGGCGTTGGCGCAGGGCGGCGCGCGCTACGACGCGCTGCTGGACGAATACGAGCCGGGCGCGACCGGCGCGGGGATTGCGGCGATGTTCGACCGGATGCGGCCGCGGCTGCGCGCGCTGCGCGACCGGGTGCTGGGCGTGGCCGACGCGCCGGCGCCGCTGCTGGGCGAGTTCGAGCGCGCGGCGCAGTTGCGTCTGGCGCGCCAGCTGGCCGAGGCCTTCGGCTACGATTTTCAGCGCGGGCGGCTGGATCTGGCGGTGCATCCGTTCTCCTCGGGGTCGGGCGACGATGTGCGCATCAGCACCCGCGTGGCCGAGGACGACCCGTTCAACTGCTTCTATTCGACGATCCACGAGGTCGGCCACGCCGCCTACGAGCAGAACGTCGATCCGGCCTATGCGCTGGGGCCGCTGGGACGGGGCGCGTCGATGGGCGTGCACGAAAGCCAGTCGCGGCTTTACGAGAACCAGATCGGCCGGTCGCGCGCGTTCTGCGGCTGGCTTTTCGAGCGGATCCGCGCGGAGTTCGGCGATTGCGGGATCGAGGGGACCGAGGCGTTCTATGCCACGGTCAACCGGCTGGCCGGCGGCCATATCCGCACCGAGGCCGACGAGGTGCAGTACAACCTGCACATCATGCTGCGCTTCGATCTGGAGCGCGCGCTGATCGCCGGCGATCTGGCCGTCGCGGAGCTGGAGGGGGCCTGGAACGAGCGGTTCCGGGCGGATTTCGGCTATCCGGTCGACCGGCCGTCGCACGGGGTGCTGCAGGATGTGCACTGGGCGGTCGGGCTCTTCGGCTACTTCCCGACCTACACGCTGGGCAATGTCTATGCGGGCTGCCTGATGCAGGCGATGCGGGCCGATCTGCCGGACCTCGACACGGCGCTGGAGCGGGGCGACCCCGGCCCGGCGACCGGCTGGCTGCGGGAACGGGTGCAGGTCCACGGCGCGCGTTTCGAGCCGACCGAGACCGTCGCGCGGGCCTGCGGTTTCGCGCCGCACGAGGGGCCGCTTCTGGACTATCTGGACGCCAAGTTCGCCGCGATCTACCGGCTTTGAGAGGGGTCATGTCGCCCGAGTTCCAGATCCTGATCATCAACGCGACGTGCCTTGCCATCGGCTATTTCGGCATCTACCCGGCGCTGGCGCGGAAATCGCTGGTGGCGGTTGGGCTGGGCGATCTGGTGGTCTCGGGGGTGGCGCTGGGAACGGCGGGGGCGCTGTTCTGGGGCGCGGGGGCCGAGTTCCGGCTGATCGGGCTTTCGGTCAACTGGTTCGTCTTCGCGCTGACCACGCTGATCGCGATGGGGCTGCCGCTGTTCCTGTGGTTCGCGCGCCGGCACGGACTAGGGCCGGGGGACGATAAGTGACGCGATTATTCTGGCTAGACGGCAAAGGTGTCCACGCGTGGACGGTTGCGCATGGCATTGATTTCCATTGATTATTTCCGGAAATTAACCGCTATGAAACTTCTGGCCTTGGCGGTTCTCATTGCCGTCTGATTGGCATGTGGTCCTGTGGGCGGGCCGCGCCGAGGAGGGCGCGGCGGCGCGACCGGCGCCTCAGGTCGGCTGCAAGAACGGCGCGGGTGTCAGGAGCGTGTTGACCTGACTGACCAGGTAGCCGGATTCGGCGCTTTTCTTCAGGTATGCCGCCCAGTCGGGGTCCGCGGCCATGGCTGCGCGTTTCGCGGCCCTGTCGGCGGCATCGTCGTAGGCCCAGACATGGACATACGAATTCACGTCGCCGGTTTCGACCCGTCCGTAGAGGACCGGCGCGCCGAGATGGCGCAACTGGACGGGCCACCCGTGGTCCTCGTAGAGCTTCATTTGCCGGGCGATCGTGCCGGGGCGGCAGGTGTAGGTTCGGTGGTCGTAGAGCATGGAGCCGGATTTCCCTTGCTTGTAGTGGCGTCTGCGCGGGCCATCTTCCTGATCGCACGTCGGGCGGGCGAGCGCCAGCGCGCCGGAGGAAGTCGACGCCACCGGACCAGCCGGCGGACCCCGTGCCCTATCGCACGTCCTGCCGGGGAAGCGGCGGCCCGTCGGGTCAGTTCACCGGCATGAGGTGAACTTCGCGCACCTCTGCCCGCGGGTCCTGGCTCAGGGCGAACATCACCGCCGCCGCCACGTCCTCGGGCTGCAGCTTGTCGGGCTTGGCCTCGTCGAAGAAGGGGGTGTCGACCATACCCGGCGAGATGACGGTGCAGCGGCCGCCCCATTCGCGCATTTCTTCGGACATGTTTCCGCCGTAGCCGTGCACGAACCACTTGGTGGCGCCGTAGATCGAGCCCTTGATGTGCCGCCGTCCCGCTGCGGAGCCGGTCAGCAAGAGGTGACCCCGGGTCTTGCGCAGTTCCGGCAGCGCGGCCTTTGCGGTATGCAGGACGCCCATCACGTTCGCGTCCACCACCTGGCGCCATTCCTGCGGGTCGCCGTTTTCGGTGCCGGGCCGGGTGATGCCCTGACCGGCATTGGCGAAAGCCGCGTGCAACGCGCCGAACTGCGCGACCGCCTTGGCGACCGCGGCCTCCATCGCGGCAAAGTCGGCGACGTCCCCCGGCAGTACGATCGCGGCGTCGCCCAGGTCCTCGGCAAGGGCCTCGAGCTTGGCGGTCGAGCGCGCGACCAGCGCCACGTTCCAGCCCGCGGCCACAGCCGCCCGCGCCGTTGCCGCGCCGATACCCGACGACGCGCCGGTGATGAGAAGCGTTTGAGCCATTCGTGTTCTCCCTTTCATGGGTTTCCCCTTCAGGTGGGGCGCGCGCGTTGCGAGGCAAACGGTTGCCGCAGTCGGTGTCCGGGCGAGCGGTGCTGGTTCTGCGCCCTCCGCCTCGTCATGGCGACGCGGTCGCGCGCTGCCGTCGTGCCTCCCTCGCGTGCCAGCGCGCGTCGAGGACCTTGGCGGCGCGCTGCCAGTCGTAGGCGGTGTCCTCCCTGACCGGCGACCAGAAGAGCCTGCCGCCCATCCGCCAGGGGTCCAGCACGACGCCGTCGTGCAGGCCGTCCCCCTTTCGGCTGATGACGGCGGTGCTGTGCTCGATCCGGAACGGGCGGTCGGGGGAGATCGCGCGGTGCAGGACGAGCGTCCTGAAGTTTTCCTCCAGCAGGCGGGCCTCGATATCCTCGGCCCAGTGGTAGCAGAGGCCGCGCTCCCGCAGCCCGAGGTTGATCTTGGCGTTGTGGATCAGCGGCGGATCGGTGATGCGATATTCGCGCGCGAGCTGCCGGCTGTAGCTGAAGGCGATGCGCGCGGCGCGCTCGGCCTCCTCGGGGTCGACGCCGGGGCCGAGGGCGAGGATCGCGTCGGAAAGCGCGACGACCTCGCGCCGGTCCGGGGCAGGGGGTTCCTGCGGCGACGACGCCGCGCAGGCGCAAAGCGACAGGATCGCCAGAAGCCAGAACAGGCGGGATATGCCCATGTCGATCCCCATCGCCGTCAAGTGCCACGCACCCCCAATGCCCCCGGTGCTAGCTTGCTGCACCGGCCGTGTCGAGTGGCCGGTCGGTGCCCGATGGCGTGTTCAGCGTCCCGGTCCGTGGTCCTGACCTGAAGCTCGCCACCGGTGGCGGCGCGGAAGGGCACTGGCAACCGCCTGGGCGCGGTGGCCGGGAACGCCACCTGCGTTCTCGGTGGACTTCCGCCGACACGGTTCTGTGACCGCCGCGCCCATGCCATTGCCCTGGCACTTCGGGTTACAGCCCGCGCCATGTAACGGACGCTTCACCGGAGAGATCGATGCCGTCAAACGGCCCAAACCCCACGCGCAGGGGCTTCCTTCTTGCGGCCTCGGCCGGACTGATCGGCGCGAGTTGCCTTGGCGCCACGCCGGCGGCCGCCATCCCGTTCCTGCGCCGCGACCCGCCCGCCGGGGAACGCCGTCTGTTGATGGTGCACCAGCGTACCGGCGAGGTCTTCAACGAGGTCTATCGCAACGACGACGGGTATCATGCGGCCGCGCTGGAGCAGTTTGCGCTGTTCGCCCGGGACCTGCGTGCCGGGGTGGCGGGCGACATGGATCCACGGCTGCTGGACCTGGTTGCCGATCTTCAGTCCCTTGCCGGGGCAGAGGAGCCGCTGATCCTCACGCACGGGTTCCGGACCGCGGACACGAACCGGCGCTTGCGCAATGGCGCGCGGAACTCGTTGCATATGGCGGGGCGCGCGCTCGACATCGCGCATCCGCGCCTGAGCGCCAGCGCGCTCCACCAGCACGCCCTGACACTCGCCCACGGTGGGCTGGGGCGGTATCGGCGCTTCATCCATGTGGACACGGGACCGACCCGGCGCTGGTGACGGGCGGGATACAGTAGCGGGGACGGTGTCGGGTCCTGTTACAGCGGCTTCTGGAGCAGCGCGACCAGCGCCCCGGCGCCCAGCACGGCCGCGGCGGCCAGCAGGCTGATGCCGATGCTGCCCGAGATGTCGCCGAGGAGGCCCGCCGCCCAGGGTCCGACCGTCTGGGCGCAGGCGAAAACCACGGTGAAGAGGCTGATGTTGCGCGCCCAGGCGGCCGGCGGCAGGTTGCGGCGCGTGAAGTTCGTCACCGCGCCCGGGGCCATGAAGACCGATCCGCCAAAGACCGTCGCCGACACGATCAACCCCACCGGACCCGGCCAGAGCACCGGCAACGCCGAGCCGACCGCGATGCCGGCCAGTACCAGCGCCAGCGGCACCCCGCCGTCCTGACGCGCGAAAACCCCGCGCCAGAGCAGTGGCGACAAGGTGATGCAGGCCCCCAGCAGCACCCAGACCAACGCCACCTGCAGCACCGGCACCGCCCGCTCGGCCATCCAGGCCGAGAGGAACGTCAGATAGACGATATAGCCCAGACCGAAGGAGGCGTAGCCGGCGAGTTCCGGCAGCATGCGCCGCAAGGGGATATCGGCGCCGGCGCGATGGGGCAGCGACGCGGGCTCGGCCGCGCGCGCGGCCCAGAGGGCCAGCGGCAGGCAGGCGAGGCTCAGCCCGCCGACGAGGATCCAGGCCCAGGGCCAGGCGGCGACGCCCTGAATGGCAATCAATGCCGGCAGGGTCGCCCCCGACAGCACGATTGCCATGCCGCCGCCCGAGCCGAAGAGAATCGCGATGCCGAGCGCGTTGTGGCGCGGATTGTCGGCGAAAAGCCGCGCCGCCAGCGTCCCCGCGGTGGAGAAGGACAGCGCCCCCGCCACGCCGGTGAGGAACCGCCACAGGCTCTGCCACCACAGATCCGGTACGAGACCGGTCGCCACCAGCGACAGCGCCGTCGCCACCAGCCCCCAGGCGAAGAGCCGGCCGGCATCGACCCAGCGCAGCAGCATGAGCGTGGCCACCGCGCCCAGCAGATAGCCCATCGCGTTCGCGGTGTTCAGCCAGCCGGCCTGTGCATAGCTCCAGCCAAGATCGTCGCGCATCGCGGGCAGGATCAGCCCGTACGCGAACCGCCCGAAGCCGTTCGTCACCAGCACACCCAGCGCCAGCCCGGTCAGCACGAGCCAGGGGTTCGGCATGGCGCGCGGGGTCATGGGCAACGGTGTCTCAGCGGTCGATCGAGCGTCATGACCCTGCCTTTAGCAGCTTCGGCCTTTGGCTGGGAATGGCTTGCCGCTGGCGACGTTCCCGCGCGCCCATGACGGGGGGCAGGCGCGCGCGGGTAATTTGGTGAGGTGCCGAAGGTCGACGGCGACCTGTCATTTCTGCGCTGGGGCCAGCAAGCGGAGCGCCTGAGCCACGATCGGGGCGGAAAAAGGCAGGATGATGAAGATGCGCACGATGTGGAAGGCGGTCACGACGGCCAGCCCCTCCTGCAGTATCTTGGCGGTCAGGGCCATTTCGGTGACGCTGCCGGGGGCCGTCGCCAGAACCATCACCTGCCAGGGTTGACCCGATGCCCAGGTCAAGCCAACGCCCATGAGGGCGCAGAGGAAGATCATCAGGATGGAGGTCAGGATCGACCCGGGCAGGAAGCCGCGCGCATTGCGCAGCAGATCCCTGTCGATGACCGCGCCCAGCCAGATCCCCAGGAAGATCTGGGCGCCGGCCAGAACCACATACGGATAGGAGGAAACCGGCAGGTCCAGCACGGCGCCAATGGCCGCGCCCCCCAACGCCCCCAGAAAGAACGGGTTCGACAGCCGGAGGAATTTCAGCAGTAGGGCACCCGCCAGCCCGAAGGCAAACAGCAGGACCGCGCCCAGCGTCGACCATTCGGCCCCGCTCAGCACCGCGACCGGATCGGCCACGCTGCCATCCAGCAAGACGATCAGCGGGGGGATCAGGACGACAAGAAGGACGATGCGCATCGTCTGGGCAAACACGACCGGCCCGGGCGCCGTGTCGTGCTTCCGGGCCAGAATCGCGCTTTCCACCGGCCCCATCGGCAGGGTCGCAAGGATCGCCGTGCTGGCGCCGACACGGGTGATCTTCATCAGCACGGCGGCGACGCCGAAGCTCAGCAGAACGGTCAGCAAAGCCGCCAGTAGCATAGGAATGGCCAGGGTGCCCATCAATTGAAGCGCCTGCGGTGTGAACGACAGGCCGACCGAACTGGCGACCAGGATCTGCCCCAGTTGCCGGGTCTGAACCGGAACACGCACAGGAAGATCGAGCAGCCGCACAAAGGCCGAGAACACCAGCGCGCCCAGCATCCAGGGCAGAGGAAACTTCAACCAGGATGCAATAAAGCCAAAAGTAACCGCGCCCGCCATGATCGACATGACATGCGCGAGTTCTCGGAAACCGTCCCTGAATGCCATGTCGGACGTGACCTGCCTTCCTTCAGTGTTTTCTTTACATGTTCAATATGTCCCTGGTGCCGTCATTGCAACTCTTGACGCCGCATCGCGCGCTTTCGGTCGGTTGACCGTCTTCCGACGGCGCCGCCTCCGCCTTGGTTCTGTGCATTGGTGCCGATGGTTCCGGGAAGATCAATCCGCGGGTACGCGCGCCGCTTGTCGTGCGGGTTGGAGACTGAGATGCTGGGCCTGTTGCCGGATTCACCAATCGCGGAAAGGTCAGTTCATGCCCACCATGTCTCCACCGGAACTCGAAGGCCGACTGAACGGCCAGCGCGAGGTTCTGGCCGTCCTGCTTGCCCAGATGATGGCGCAGGCCGGCGACGACACCGCCCGACGGATCGAATCGTTGCTGGAGATCTCCGACCACCAGGAAGATCCCGGGGCTGTCCCGGATCCCGCCTTTGCCATCGAAGCAGCCTCGGCGCTGGAAGTGCGGCTGTTGCTTGAAAGGGCCCGCGCCATACAGGAAAGCGGCTAGCGGCGGAGGGCCAGCGACTGGGCCCTCGCTGCCCGCCGATCGCGCGCAGGACCGTCACCCGAACTGGCGCGCGGCCAGAACCCCGCCCCAGGCCGAGAGCGCTGTCAGGGACGTGCCCCAGGCCATGTCGACAGCCACCATCGAAGGGTGCCAGTTGCGCATCACGGTCCAACTGACGAGTTCATAGGTGCCATAGGCCACGAGGCCGAGGAGCGCGCCGTTGAGAAGCGCCAGCGCGGGCGCATCGGCCAACAAGGCGGGCCATGCCGCGAACCAGATCACCCCGGCCATGTAGAGGACGTAGAACAGGCCTGCTGGCAGCGGTCGGACGTTCCTGAGGATCGCGTCGCCCAGATGCCGCTCGAACAGCGGCTTGATCACCTTGGGCAGCATAATAGCGTCGGCGATCAGGAAGATCAGGCCGGTGACGCAGATGAGGACGAAGAGGGTCATTTCAGCTCCTTGAGTTTTCGCTGAGGTAGGACGGCGCGCTCTCCCGGAAAGCTTGGTCGTGGGTCTGGACCTCCACGTCCCTGAACTTGTGCAATTTCGACATGCTCGTTGTCGCGAACCCGCGCGACAGCGCGAACCGGGCGTGGTGTGGTCAGGCGCAGGAGGTTCCTGATGCTCGAACGCGCCGTTCCCGAATGGCTGCGCCACCCGCCCGCCGGCGTGGCCCGCACGCCCTCGGCCCGCGCCTTCGCGACGCTGTCGGGGATCGAGGCGCTGGTCCGCGGCACGCTGCTGTCGGTGCTGCCGCTGGCGCTCTATTCGCAGCTGGGCGACGCGCGGACGGTCTCGGCGGTTTATCTTGCGGTCGGGGTGACCTCGCTGGTCTTCGGGCTGCTGCTGCCCTGGATCAACCGGGTCGTGCCGCGGCGCTGGCTCTATACCTTCGGCGCGGGGCTTTACGTGCTGGGCTGCGGGCTGGGCAGTATGGGCGGGCTCTTCGTGATACCGGCGCTGCTCTTTTGCACGCTGGCCACGGTCACCTGCTTTGTCTGCCTCAATGCCTATGTGCTCGACTACATCGCCAAGGTCGAACTGGGCCGGACCGAAACCTTGCGCATGTTCTACTCGGCCTTCGCCTGGAGCGCCGGGCCGGTGACCGGCGTCCTGCTCTGGCAGGTCTGGGCGCCGGCGCCGTTTCTGCTGGGCGGGGCCTTTGCGCTGGTGCTGATCGGCGTCTTCTGGTGGCTGCGGCTGGGTAACGGCAAGCTGATCGCGCGTGCCCGGGCGCCGGCACCGAACCCGCTGGCGTTTCTGGGCCGGTTTGCCGCCCAGCCACGGCTGATCGCGGGCTGGATGTTCGCGGTGCTGCGGTCCTGCGGATGGTGGGTCTACATCGTCTACCTGCCGATCGACGCCATCGAGAACGGCCTGCCGGAACGTCTGGGCGGCACCGCGGTCTCGCTGACCAACGCGCTGCTGTTCACCACGCCCCTGATCCTGCGCTGGGTGCAGCGGGGATCGGTCAGGCGCGCCGTCCGGACCGGTTTTCTGATGGCCAGCGCGGGCTTTCTGTTGGCGGGGGTCCTGCCCGTTCCCGTCGCGGTGGTGGCGTCGCTGGTGCTCGCCTCCTGCTTTCTGATCCTGCTCGACGTGGCGGGCGGGCTGCCGTTTCTGATGGCGGTGAAACCCTCGGAACGCACCGAGATGGCGGCGGTCTATTCCAGCTTCCGCGATGTGTCGGGGATACTCACGCCCGGGATCGGGACGCTGGTGCTGCTGGTCGCGCCGGTCCAGGGCCTGTTCGTCGCCGCCGGTGCCGGGCTGCTGGCGATGTATTGGGTCGCCGGGCAAGTGCACCCGATGCTCGGCATTGCCGCGCCGCTGCGCCGATCGCTGCGACCGACGCCGCCCTGAAAGGTGCGTAGACGGATCTGACCGAACACCTTGGCGTGATACAGCGTCTGAACTTGCCAAACCCGGCGCGTGCCCGATGTTAGTGGAATCACCGGAACGGATGCCGCACGCCCATGATCAATGCCCCTTCGATACCCGCCGGACAGGCGCTGGACCTGTTGCAGGCAGGATGGCGCGCGCAGTCGCAGGGCGGGCTGCTGGCAAGCTGGATGCTGCACGGACGACCCGGGATCGGAAAAACCGAAATCGTGCAGACGCTTGCCACGCGTATCGGTGCCCGGCTTTTCGATCTGCGCCTGACAACGATCGAGCCGCAGGACTTGCGTGGCCTTCCCTTCTTCGACCTCGAGCGGCGGCGCACGGTCTGGTTCCGCCCCGAGGATCTGCCGGACGACCCGTCGCTACCCTCGGTGCTGTTTCTCGACGAGCTCACCGCCGCCTCGCCGCTGCTGCAACCCACCGTCTACGGGCTGCTGCAGGAGCGACGCGTGGGGCCGCATCAGTTGCCGGATAGCTGCTTCGTGGTGGCCGCGGGCAATACGATCGAGGATGGGGCGATCGCCTATGAAATGGGCACCGCGCTCAGCGATCGACTGATCCACCTCAACCTCATCGCTGAAGCCGACGACTGGCTGGCGGGTCATGCCGTGCCGCAAGGGCTGGACCCCGCGGTGATCGCATTCATCCGCACCCGGCCGGACCTTCTGGACACGATCGAGTGGGCGCTGCGACGGGGTGACGTGATCGCCTGCACGCCGCGATCCTGGACGCGGGTCTCGGCGCTGATGGGGGCGATGGGTGACCGCCGCCTGCGCAACATCGCCATCGCCGGCGTGCTGGGCGAGGCGGTGGCGGCGGAATTCCTGCTCGTCGCGGACGAGATCGCGGCGACGGTGCAACTGGAGGACATGCTCGCCTGCGCGGGCCGTGAGCGGCTGGCGCTCTACCCGGCCTCGATGCACGGGCTCAGCGCGCTGGTCTACGCGTTGATCAACCGCGCCGACGCGCCGCGCCTGCCGCAGATCATCGAGATCATGGCGGAGATCCGTGACCTAAGCGCCAAACGCGGCGGACCTTGCGCGGCGATGCCGACTGCCGAGCTTTGCACGCATGGCTTCGAGTTGCTGATCCGGAAGGCGCTGGACCGGGGCTGGCAGGACGCGTTTCTCGACTCGCCCGCCTACGCCGCCTATGCCGACGAACGGCGCGCGGCAGGGCTGGAATGAGCCGCCATTCCCGCCGTGCCACCGCCGCATTGCGGGCCCTGACCGAAGTGGATCCGGCGCTCTCGGCCCTCGCGCTCTGGTGTCGGCATCGCGATGCGGATTTGCCGGATGTGCCGGCCGAAACCGAAGGAAGCGAGATCCGCTATGGCGCCGCGTTCGAGGCGCTGGCATTGCACGAGCAGATCGGGCTGGCGGGCCATCACGTCCTGCATGTCAGCCTCCAGCATTCGGCGCGCATGGCGGATATGGCGCTGCGACTGGGCGAGCGGTTCGATGCCGAACTCTGGCAGATCGCCTGCGACGCGATCACCAACGACGTGATCCTCGCCGCCGGTCACGCGCTGCCGCGTCCGGCGGTCACCCTGAGCGGTCTTCTGGACCGTCTCGGCGCGGGAAATGCGAAGGACGGCGCACCCCACGCGCTCGCGGAATGGGATTGCGAGCGGCTCTACCACCTGCTGGCGCAGGCGCCGGATGGCGCGGGCGGGGCGCGCCGCTACGCCCAGGACCAGGGTTTGCGAGCGGATCTGCGTGCCGAGGAGGGTGTCGGGTCCCGGGCGCGTGGGGCAGGGGAAGACGCCGGACAAGAAAATGACGGCGCCGAATGGCGTACGCACCTGGCCCGCGCGCTGGCCCTGGGCCGGGCGGCGGGCTTTGGGCTGGGCGCGATCAGCCTGCGGCTTGCCGATCTGCCGCGCTCGCGCACCCCATGGGAGGTCGTCCTGCGCCGCCTTCTGGCGCGTGCCACCGTGCACCGGCCCGAGCCGAACCCATTCCGGCCGGCACGAAGTTGGCTGGCGCAGACGGCGCGCGCGCTTCAGGACGGCGGCGCCCCGCCCCCCTGGCAGCCGCGTCAGATGGGCCTCGTCCGGCAGCCGCGGCTGGTTCTCGCGCTCGACTGTTCGGGCTCGATCGCGCCGGACGCGGTGGGGCTTCTTCTGGCCGAGGTGACCGGCGTGACCCGCCGGATGCAGGGCGCGCTGCATCTTCTGGTCTTTGATGAGCAGATCCGCATCGACAGACCGCTCGATCCGGCCAGCTGGCAGACCGAGCTGCGGTCGCTCGCGCTGCCCGAGGGCGGCGGCACCGACTTCGCACCGGTTCTGGCGCGCGCTGCCGCCCTTTCGCCGTCGGCGCTGGTGATCCTGACCGACATGGACGGCCCCATCGGCGCGTGCCGCCCACGCTTTCCCGTGATCTGGGCGGCACCGCAGCCCGACCCGCCCTCCGCGCCCTTCGGGCGCGTCCTGTCACTTGCGCGCTGAACCATCGGCAACGGGCTGCTTGGCCTCGGTTGCACGCGCCGCCCGCGCGGCGGCGAGGCGCGCGTGGGCCGACACTTGCGCCGGCTCCAGGGTCAGATCGTGAAGCTCGATCTTGCGCGCGATGCCGACATGCTGCAGCAACCGCTCGCTCAGCGGCGCGGCGAAGAGGGTTTCTGCGATCAGAGCGCGCTCTGTGGGGGACAGGTTCAGAAGTGTCGGGCCGTCCTCTGACTGAACCGAGACCAGCGTCAGGACCGGCACGCGCATGAGATCGGACTGCTCGATCACCAGATGCAGCCGGCCGGCGACCAGTCCGCGCGCGGCGGCGATGCGCGTGAGGATGCTCCGGGCGCGGGCGCGCAGCAGATCGAGGGCGCGATCGGCATCGTCCGGTCCGATCAGTCGCGCCCGCTGTGAAGGTCCCGCGCGCAGGAACCGCGCCTCTACCAGATAGATCAGGATCAGCATCGGGATCGGCGCCTGGGCGATGGCCAGCGCATGGTCGCGCCAGACAAAGATGGCGATGACGAACGGCGAAAGCGCGATCAGGTAGCGCGGCAACTCCATCTCGAAGAGCAGGCGCAACCATAGACGCGCGCCGCCCTCGCGCGGCCAGAGCGTCGTTCGGCCAAGGAATTTTCGCGGCAACCAGCGTATGTCCAACGCGTCCGGGTTCAAGACAGTGCTGCGGCTGAGAATGAACATGCCTGGGAAATGGAACATTGGGCGCCGGCATCAAGGCCAGTGAACCGGGGCGGGTAGGCCCGCGCGGTCGATCCGCTGCGGCGTCACGGCGGCAGATGTCAGCGCCGTGCTTCGCTCGCCCGCCCCCGGGTTCGTAGAACCGAAGCGCACGTCGCGGACGGGCGAAACTCAATGTAGCATGGTGGGCGATGACGGATTTGAACCGCCGACATCTTCGATGTGAACGAAGCGCTCTACCGCTGAGCTAATCGCCCCCTTGCGCCGGGTATTTATCGCCGGCCTTCGGGCGGCGCAAGGGGCGGGCAGCGAAAAGGCGCGCCCGCGGGGGCGCGCCCTTGTCCTTTGCAGGCGACCGTGGATCAGTGGGCGGTCGCGCCGTTCGTGTCCTTTTCGCGCGCCGCAGCGCGGGCGGCCTGCGCGGCGTCTTCGGCGGCCTGGTCCCATTCGATCGGCTCGGGCCGGCGGGTCAGCGCCTGTTCGATCACCTCGCGCACGTTCGCGACGGGGATGATCGTCAGCCCCTCCTTCACGTTGTCGGGGATCTCGGGCAGGTCCTTGGCGTTTTCCTCGGGGATGAACACGGTCTTGATGCCGCCCCTGAGTGCCGCCAGCAGTTTCTCCTTCAGCCCGCCGATCTGCAGCACGTTGCCGCGCAGCGTCACCTCGCCAGTCATGGCGATGTCCTTGCGCACAGGAATGCCCGTCAGGACCGAGACGATCGAGGTCACCATCGCCACGCCCGCCGAAGGCCCGTCCTTGGGCGTCGCGCCCTCGGGGACGTGGACGTGGATGTCGAACGTGTCGAAGCGCGGCGGCTTCACGCCGATGTTGGGCGCGATCGAACGGACGAAGGAATTCGCCGCGTCGATCGATTCCTTCATCACGTCGCCCAGCTTGCCCGTGGTCTTCATCCGGCCCTTGCCGGGCAGCTTCAGCGCCTCGATCTGCAGGAGGTCGCCGCCGGCCTGCGTCCAGGCAAGGCCGGTGACGACGCCGACCTGATCCTCCTTCTCGGCCAGGCCGAAGCGGTAGCGCGGCACGCCAAGGAAGTCGGAGAGATTCTCGCCGGTGACGCTGACCTGCTTCTCGCCGTCCTTCAGGATGCGGGTGACCGCCTTGCGCGCGAGCTTGGCCAGTTCGCGTTCAAGGTTCCGCACGCCGGCTTCGCGCGTGTAGGTGCGGATCGTGCCCTGCAGCGCGTCGTGGCTGAGCGACAACTCGCCCTTCTTCAGCCCGTGGTTCTTGATCGCCTTGGGCATCAGGTGGCGCTTGGCGATCTCGGCCTTTTCGTCCTCGGTGTAGCCCGAGAGCGGAATGATCTCCATCCGATCGAGGAGCGGCCCCGGCATGTTGTAGCTGTTCGCCGTGGTGATGAACATCACGTTCGACAGGTCGTATTCGACCTCCAGGTAGTGGTCGGAGAAGGTGTTGTTCTGTTCGGGGTCCAACACCTCCAGCAGGGCCGAGGCCGGGTCGCCGCGGAAGTCCTGGCCGAGCTTGTCGATCTCGTCCAGAAGGATCAGCGGGTTCGTGGTCTTGGCCTTCTTCATCGACTGGATGATCTTGCCGGGCATCGAGCCGATATAGGTCCGACGGTGGCCGCGGATCTCGGATTCGTCGCGTACGCCGCCCAGGCTGATGCGGATGAATTCGCGTCCCGTGGCGCGCGCGACCGAGCGGCCGAGCGAGGTCTTGCCCACGCCCGGCGGGCCGACGAGGCACAGGATCGGGCCGCGCAGCTTGGTCGAGCGCGACTGGACCGCCAGATACTCGACGATCCGTTCCTTGACCTTTTCCAGACTGTAGTGGTCGTCGTCCAGCACCTTCTGCGCGCGGTTCAGGTCCTTCTTGACGCGGCTCTTCACACCCCAGGGGATGTTCAGAAGCCAGTCGAGATAGTTGCGCACGACGGTTGCTTCGGCCGACATCGGCGACATCGACTTCAGCTTCTTCAGTTCGGCCTCGGCCTTCTCGCGCGCTTCCTTCGAGAACTTCGTCTTGCGGATACGCTCCTCAAGCTCGGCGATCTCGTTCTGACCGTCCTCGCCTTCGCCGAGTTCCTTCTGAATGGCCTTCATCTGCTCGTTCAGGTAGTATTCGCGCTGGGTGCGCTCCATCTGGGTCTTGACGCGCGACTTGATCTTGCGCTCGACCTGCAGGACCGAGATTTCGCCCTGCATCAGGCCGAAGACCTTTTCCAGCCGCTGCGCGATATCCAGCGTTTCCAGCAGGTCCTGCTTGCGCGGGACGTCGACGCCCAGATGGCCGGCGGCCAGGTCGGCCAGCTTGCCGGGCTCGCTGGCCTCGGACACGGCGGTCAGCGCTTCCTCGGGGATGTTGCGCTTGATCTTGGCGTAGCGTTCGAAATCGTCGGCGACCGAGCGGATGAGGGCGGACACTGCCTCGGCATCGCCCAGTGTTTCCTCCAGCGCCTCGGCGGTCGCTTCGAAATGTGCGTCGTTCTCCAGGAATTCATCGATGCGCACGCGCGATTTCCCCTCGACCAGCACCTTGACGGTGCCGTCGGGCAGCTTCAGCAGTTGCAGGACGCTGGCCAGCACGCCGACCCGGAACATCCCGTCAAAGCCGGGATCCTCGGCGGCGTGGTCGATCTGTGTGGTCAGAAGGATCGGCTTGTCGTCGCGCATCACCGCCTCGAGCGCGCGCACAGATTTGTCGCGACCGACGAAAAGCGGCACGATCATGTGGGGGAAAACCACCATGTCGCGCAACGGCAGGACGGGATAGGCGTTGAGTTCTGCGGTCATCGGGATCCTCGATAAGCTCTGCGGGCCGGAGATGGTGGTGGTATTGGCCCGTGTTCCCGCCATATCTGGGGTGCGGCTGGGCCGATTTCAACCAATCGCAAATGGGACCCTATGCCGGTTCTGCGCGCGGCTCAACCCTGACGCGAGCGTCGAAAGATGCGCGCGTCCTCGTACATGATTTCCAGCTTCTCCAGCCGGGCCAGCGTTCCCGGCCGGTCGCGGCGCTGCACGGCGGTCAACAACGCCTCGACCAGCATCAGGGGCGCGGTCAGCGTGTCCCAGGCCGAGGGCGCCTCGATATGGCAGGGCATCAGGTGCTGGGCATGCGCGGCGGCGGGCGAGACCCAGCGGTCGGTGATCAGCACCACCTGGGCGTCGCGCGCGCGGGCAAGCTCGACGAATTGCTGTACCGGAGGCTCGTAGCGGCGGATATCGAAGGCGACCAGCACATCGCCGGGGCGCATGTCCAGCAGCACCGGCGGCCAGGTCGAGGGGACCGCGGACAGCAGCACGACATCGTCGCGCATGATCCGGAGCGCGGTCTGGAAATAGCCGGCGATGGCCTGCGTCAGCCGCCCGCCGATCAGCGTGATGCGGCGGTCCGCGTCGGCCAGCAGACCGGCGACCGTGTCGAACCCCGCCCGGTCGATCTGGCCCAGCGTTGCGGTCAGATCCTCGACCACGCGCCCGGCGAAACTGTCGAGGACATGGGCGTCGGGCGCGGTCTGTGCCCATTTTTCGTGCTTGGCCAGGGGCGAGGCCAGGCGCTCGCCCACTTCCTCGCGCAGTTGTGCCTGGAACTCGGGATAACCGGTGAACCCAAGTTTCTGCAGCAGGCGCCCGACCGTCGGCGCCGATACGCCCGCCCCACGCGCCACCGAGGCGATCGAGCCCAGGACTGCGACCGGATAGGAATTCAGCATGTAAGCGGCCAGTTGCCGCTCGGCCCGTGTCAGATCGGGAAGCGCGGCGCGCAGGCGCGCTTCGATCGTCCGAGGGGGGGGTGACGGTTCTGTCATCTTTCTCCCGGCGCTGGGGCAGGGCGCAGGATACAGCAGAATGTTCGATTCGTAACAGAAATTACGGTCCCGAAAAGAACTTGACAGATTCGGGGGCGATGAAACAGGCTGGCGGTCCGATCAGCCGGATTCTCGCTTCCATGTCGCAGCCCGATGTCGCCGCCCTGACGCCGCCCGCGCCCGCCGAATGGCCGGGCCTTGTCGAGCGCTGGGACAACCGCGCCGCGCCCGCGTCCGGTCCGAATGCCGCCGGCGTGGTGATGATCTGCGAGCACGCCTCGAACGCGACGGCCGAGCCTTGGGGCGACCTGGGCCTGGCGCCGGACATCTGGGGCACGCATGTCGCGTGGGACATCGGCGCGCTGGGGCTGGCGCGGGGGCTGGCGCAACGGCTGGCGGCGGAGTGCGGCGGCGCGGTGCTGGTGCATGCGCCGCTTTCGCGCCTCATCTTCGATCTGAACCGGGCGCCGGACCACCCCAATGCGATGCCCGCCCGGTCCGAGGTTTACGAAATCCCGGGGAACCGGGACGTGACGCCGGCGGAACGTCTGGTCCGTACGCGGACGGTCTGCACGGGCTTTCACGCGACGCTCGCGGCCGAGATCGCGGCGCTGGTCGCGCTGGGGCGGCGGCCGGCGCTGATCGCGGTGCATTCCTTCACGCCGGTCTATCACGGCCTGCCGCGCGCGGTGGAATTCGGCGTCATCCATGACGACGACGAGGCACTGACCCATGCGGTGATACAAGCGGCCCGGGGCTGCGGGCTGGAGACCCGCCTGAACGAGCCCTATTCCGCGGCGGGCGACGTGACCCATACGATCCGGTTGCATGCGGTACCCCTGCGCCTCCCGAACACGATGTTGGAGATCCGCAACGACCTGATCGGCAGCGCAGCGCAGCAGTCGGCGATGGCCGACCGGCTGGCGCCGGTGCTGGCGCGCGCGCTGAAATCGGCGGGGGGCGACGCATGCCGCGCTTCGTGATCGCCTATGTCCGCGCGGTGGAGCGGCTGAACTACGCTTTCGGCCGGGTGGCGATGTTCTCGCTTTTCGCGCTGATGGGCGTGCTGCTCTGGGGGGCGATCGGGCGCGCGGCCTTCACCCCGCCGATCTGGACCGACGAGATGGCGCAGTTCCTGCTGCTGGGCTATTTCATGATCGGCGGGGCCTATGCGCTGCAACTGGGATCGGCCGTGCGGATGGACCTGCTCTACGACCGCTGGTCCGACCGCACCAAGGCCGCGGTCGATGCGGTCACCATCCTGACCCTCTTTGTCTATCTGGGCGTGCTGCTCTGGGGCGGGATCGAGAGCACGCAGTTCGCGCTGGAATACGGCGAGCGGCGACGCGGGCTCTGGCGGCCTTACATGGCGCCGATCAAGATCATCATGGTCGTGGGCATCGTCCTGATGATCATGCAATGCACGGCGATCTTCATCCGCGACCTCAACCGCGCGCTGGGGCGAGGGGAGTTCTGATGCCCGCCGAATACATCGCCGCCCTGATGTTCGGCACGATGCTGATGCTGATGCTGACCGGGCAGCGGATGTTCGGCATCATCGGGTTTGTCGCGGTGGTGGCGGCCATCCTGCTCTGGGGCGACCGGGGCGGGCACGATCTGGCGTTTTCGCAATCCTTCAAGCTGATGAACTGGTTCCCGCTGATCACGCTGCCGATGTTCATCTTCATGGGCTACGTGCTCAGCGAGAGCCGGCTGGCCGATGACCTCTACCGCATGTTCCACGTCTGGTTCGGCCCGGTGCCGGGGGGGCTGGCGATCGGCACGATCCTTCTGATGGTGCTGATCTCGGCGATGAACGGCCTCAGCGTCGCCGGCATGGCCATCGGCGCGACCATCGCGCTGCCGGAACTGCTGAAGCGCAGCTACGACAAGCGCATGGTCACCGGGGTCATCCAGGCCGGCGCCTCGCTCGGCATCCTGATCCCGCCTTCGGTCGTCATGGTGCTTTACGCGATGATCGCCCGCCAGCCGGTCACGCAGCTGTGGATGGCGGGCATCCTGCCGGGGCTGATGATGGCAAGCCTGTTCATCAGCTACATCTGGATTCGCTGCCGGCTGAACCCCGCGCTTGGGCCGGCGATCTCTGACGAAGAGCGCGCCGAGGTTTTGGGACCACCTCGAGTTCGAATTATCAAGGATGCTGACGGAATAATTATCGAGGAGATTGAAGACTCCTCATTCAATCGCGAAAAGTCTCGTTTGCTGTTGGCTGGACTTCTACCCCTCGCGATCTTCGCGGTGATGATGGTGCCCTTCATCATGGGCTACACGCGGCTGGTCGAAAGCTCGGTCATCGGGGCCTTGGCGGCGTTTTCGGCCTCGGTCCTCAAGGGGCGGATGACCTGGGCGGTGCTGGAGACCTGCACGCGGATGACGCTGGCGATCAGCTGCATGTTCCTGTGGATCATCCTCGCGGCGCTGGCCTTCGGCGCGGTCTTCGACGGGCTGCGCGCCGTCGATTTCGTCCGCGCGCTCTTTGTCGAGGAACTGGGCCTGAACCGCTGGCAGATCCTGATCCTGATGCAGCTGTCCTTCCTGATCATGGGCGCGTTTCTCGATGACACGGCGATGCTGGTCATCGTCGCGCCGCTTTACGTGCCCATCGTGCGGATGCTGGAGTTCGATCTGATCTGGTACGGGGTGCTCTACACGATCACCTGCCAGATCGCCTACATGACGCCGCCTTTCGGCTACAACCTCTTTCTGATGCGCGCCATGGCCCCGCCCGAGGTGACGCTCGCGGACATCTACCGCTCGATCTTTCCCTTCGTCGGCGTCATGATCCTGGGGCTGGCGCTGGTGATGGCATTCCCGCAGATCGCGCTCTGGCTGCCGCAGACGCTGGGTGTTCGGTGACAAAGGGAGGAGGGTTGGGAATGACCGATGAATGGCGTGATCGAGCATTCAATCTCGAACTCCAAATTCAGAAGCTCGAAGGCGAACAACGTGAAGGCATCAGAAGCCTTGAGGCAAGCCAGAAGCGGATCGAGGACAAGCTTTCCGGGATACGCTACCTTGCTCTCGGCACTATTGCATTTCTCGGTCTCGGCTCGGGACTCGCTGTCTACCAAGCATACAGCAACATCGCGAGTGAAATCGAAGAGCAGGTTCGCGCCCTTGGCGCCGACGCAATAAACGAAAACGTCGAACGGACTACAGAGTTGCGCGCGCAGGCGGAAATCGATGCTCAGACCATCCGCGCGCAACTACGGCAAGCGTGCCACGACCCGCGATGGGTTGATGATGTAGGGTTCTGCATATTCAATGTTCTTCCCGAACGCCGCTACACATTGAACTACGGAGCGGCTGTAGCGATGTGCGCCGCGCGTGGCGCTCGGCTCTGTAGATTAGAGGAGGTTCAACAAGCATTTGAACGCGGTGCTGAATGGTGTGCGTGGGGATGGATTGCGGAGGTGGTCCGGGGACAAAGCGTAACCGACATTTCCGGTACGATTGTCTATCCGTGGCAACAAGCAGAAACATCGGGATGTGCCCAAGGAATGAATATCCGCACCGGTCAAGATATCATCCGCGGAAACTGGGGTGCTACCTGTTGTCTATAATCATACCAAACAAGGAGGTAACGACCATGACCACGACCAGACGCAAGTTCCTGACCACCGGGGCGCTGGGTGGCGCCGCCACGCTGGCCGCCCCGGCGGTACACGCGCAATCGACGATCCGCTGGCGGCTGCAGACCTATGCCGGCGCCGCGCTGGGCGCGCAGGTGGCGCTGCCGGCGATCGAGATGTTCAACGCCATCGCCGGCGACGAGATGCAGATCGACCTGTTCTATGCCGACCAGCTGGTGCCCACCGAGGAGCTGTTCCAGGCCATGCAGCGCGGCACGATCGACGCCGTGCAGTCCGACGACGATTCGATGGCGGGGCCGACCGAGGTCACGGTCTTCGGCGGCTACTTTCCCTTCGGCAGCCGCTACAGCCTCGACGTACCGGCGCTTTTCAACGATTGGGGGCTGAACGAGATCTGGGCGGATGAATACGCCGCCGTCGGCGTCAAGCACATCTCGGCGGGCGCCTGGGACCCCTGTCACTTCATCACCACCTCGCCCATCACCTCGCTCGCAGACCTGGAGGGCAAGCGCGTCTTCACCTTCCCTACGGCGGGGCGGTTCCTGTCGCAGTTCGGCGTGGTGCCGGTCACCGTGCCCTGGGAGGATGTGGAAATCGCGCTGCAGACGCAGGAGATCGACGGCGTCGCCTGGTGCGGCATCACCGAGGCCTACGAGGTCGGTTGGGCCGATATCTGCAGCCATTTTTTGACCAATAACATCTCGGGCGCGTGGATCGGGCATTTCTTTGCCAACATGGAGCGCTGGAACGAGTTGCCGGAGCATCTGCAGAACCTGATGGCGACCTGCTTCGAGCAGTCGCACTATTACCGCCAGCACTGGTACTGGGCCGGCGAGGCACGGTTGCGGACGCAGGGCGAGAAGCTGGAGTTGACCTCGATCCCCGATGGCGAATGGGCGCAGGTGGAAAGCGCCGCGCGCGAGTTCTGGCAGGAGATCGCGGACGAATCCGAGACCAAGGCGCGCGTCGTGCAGATCTTCCGCGACTACAACGCCGCGATGGACGAGGCCGGGCGGCCCTATCGCTACAGCTGAGCCCGACCGACAGGTCGCGGGGGGCTGTCTGCCCCCCGCACCCCCGAGGATACTTTCAGACAGAAAATGAGCAGCCGAGGGCTGCGACGAGACGAGGGACAGATGCCCGGAAACCTGACGCTGGATGCGCTGAAAGAGGCCTTGGAGGCCGGCGAGATCGACACCGTGATCGTGGCGGCGATCGACATGCAGGGCCGCCTGATGGGCAAGCGCTTTCATGCCGCCCATTTCGTCGACAGCGGCTGGCGCGAGACGCATTGCTGCAATTACCTGCTGACCGTCGACATGGAAATGCACACCGTGCCCGGCTATGCCGCGGCAAGCTGGGAAAAGGGCTACGGCGATTACGTCGTGAAGCCCGACCTGGACACCCTGCGCCGCGTGCCCTGGCTGGAGGGGACGGCGCTGGTCCTGTGCGACCTTCTGGATCACCACACGCATGAGGAGGTGCCGCAATCGCCCCGCGCGATCCTTAAGCGGCAGGTGGCGCGCGCGCGCGCGATGGGCTTCGAGCCGATGATGGCGACCGAGCTGGAGTTCTACGTCTTCGAGAACAGCTACGAGGCATTGCGCGACGACGGCGTGGGCGGGCTCAGGCCGATCTCGGGCTATAACGAGGACTACCATATCTTCCAGACGAGCAAGGAAGAGCCGTTGATGCGCGCGCTGAGAAACGGTCTATATGGCGCTGGGATCATAGTCGAAAACACGAAGGGTGAGGCGGATTCCGGCCAGGCCGAGGTCAATGTGCGCTACACCGATGCGCTGCAGATGGCCGATGCGCATGTCATCATCAAGAACGCCACCAAGGAGATCGCGCACAGCCTTGGCAAGTCGGTCACCTTCATGGCGAAATACGCGACCGAGAAGGCGGGATCGTCAAGTCATGTGCATCAGTCGCTTTGGTCCTTGGACGGGGCGGCGGCGTTTCACGACCCTGAGGTCCCGCACGGCATGTCCGTGGCGATGAAGCACTTTCTGGCCGGGCAGTTGGCGCATGTGCGCGACCTGACCCTGTTCCTCGCGCCCTATGTCAACAGCTACAAGCGGTTCACCGTGGGGCTTTTCGCGCCGACCAAGGCCGTCTGGTCGCGCGACAACCGGACCGCGGGTTTCCGGATCTGTGGCGAGAACACGAAGGCCGTGAGGGTTGAATGCCGGATCGGGGGGGCGGATCTGAACCCCTATCTGACCTGCGCCGCGCTGCTGGCCGCGGGGCTGGACGGGATCGAGAAGAAGATGGAACTGGAGCCTGAACTGCGCGGCGACATGTACAACGCCGAAAACGCGCGCGAGATCCCGACCACCCTGCGCGAGGCCGCGGATCTGGCCGCGACCTCCACCTGGTTGCGCGGCGCCTTCGGGGACGAGGTGGTCGATCACTACGTCCACGCCGCGCGCTGGGAAGTTTCCGAATCCGAACGCGCGGTGACGGACTGGGACGTGCGACGGGGCCTTGAACGCGCCTGAAGCTTGAACCAGTAGAGCAGGGAAAGAACACGCCGCCGGTGGTCCCGGCGGCAGAAGGGGTGACATGACACGCATGATCCAATGCATCTCGCCCGTGGATGGGCGGGTCCATGCCGAGAGGCCGGCGATGCCGCTTGAGGACGTGCAGGCGGCGGTCGCTCGGGCGCAGGCGGCGCAGACGGGCTGGGCGGCGCTGCCGCTGGATGACCGCATCGCGCGCGTCAAGTCGGGCATCGCGGTGCTGAACGGCATGAAGGAGCGCGCGGTCGAGGAACTGGCCTGGCAGATGGGCCGGCCCACGCGCTACGGCGGCGAATTCGGCGGCGTGAACGAGCGTACCGACTACATGGCCGGGATCGCCGCCGCGGCGCTGACGCCGCAGCTCGTCGAGGAGTCGGACCGCTTTCGCCGGCATATCGCGCGCGAACCGGTGGGCGTGGTCTTCGTCATCGCCCCCTGGAACTACCCCTACATGACGGCGATTAATACCATCGTGCCCGCGCTGATCGCCGGAAATTCGGTGATGCTGAAGCACGCGTCGCAGACCCTGCTGGTGGGCGAGCATCTGGCCGAAGCGATGCATGCCGGCGGCGTGCCCGAGGATGTCTTCCAGAACATCGTGGTGACGCACGACACCACCGAGGCGCTGATCAGGGCGCGCAGCTTCGGTTTCGTGAACTTCACCGGCTCGGTCGGCGGCGGACAGGCGATCGAGCGGGCCGCTGCCGGCACCTTCACCGCGACGGGGCTGGAACTGGGGGGCAAGGATCCGGGGCTGGTCTGCGCCGATGCCGACCTCGACGCGGCGGTGGAGGGGCTGATGGACGGTGCGATGTTCAACGCCGGCCAGTGCTGCTGCGGGATCGAGCGGATCTATGTCCACGAGAGCCTCTATGACGCCTTCGTCGAAAAGGCGGTCGCCTGGGTCCACAAGCTGAAGCTGGGCGATCCCTTCGACCCCGAGACGACGCTGGGACCGATGGCGAATGTCCGCTTCGCCCGCACCGTGCGCGATCAGGTGGCCGAGGCGGTCGCCGCCGGCGCGAAGGCGCTGATCGACCCCGCGCGGTTTCCGGCCGATGACGGCGGCGCCTATCTGGCGCCGCAGGTGCTGGTCGATGTCGATCATTCGATGCGCGTGATGCGCGAGGAAAGCTTCGGTCCTGTGGTCGGCATCATGAAGGTCGCGAGCGACGACGAGGCGATCCGTCTGATGAACGATTCCCCCTACGGCCTGACCGCGTCGATCTGGACCGCCGATCCCGACCGCGCCGAGGCGATCGGGGCGCGGTTGCAGACCGGCACGGTGTTCATGAACCGCTGCGACTATCTGGATCCCGCGCTCTGCTGGACCGGATGCAAGGACACCGGGCGGGGTGCGGCGCTCTCCACCCTCGGCTATCACTCGGTCACGCGGCCGAAATCCTACCATCTGAAGAAGGTGATCAAATGAAAGTTCCGAAAGCCAACTGGTCCTATCCGACGCTGGTGAAGTTCGGCCTCGGCCGGATTTCGGAACTGGCCGATCATTGCCGCGCGGTCGGCATGACAAAGCCGCTGCTGGTCACCGACAAGGCGCTGGCGACCCTGCCGATCACCGCCCAGGCGCTGGACGTGCTGGAGGGGGGCGGTCTGGGCAGGGCAGTGTTTTCCGGCGTCGACGCCAACCCGACCGAGATCAACATGGAAGACGGGCTCAAGGCCTATCGCACGGGCGGGCACGATGGCGTCGTGGCCTTTGGCGGCGGCTCGGCGCTGGATCTGGCGAAGATGGTCGCGCTGATGATCGACCAGCCCGTGCCGGTCTGGGATCTGGAGGACGTTGGCGACTGGTGGACGCGTGCCAACCCCGACACAATTGCGCCCATCGTCGCCGTGCCGACCACGGCGGGTACCGGGTCCGAGGTCGGGCGCGCCGGGGTTCTGACCAACTCGGCCACGCATACCAAGAAGATCATCTTCCACCCGAAGCTGATGCCCGCCGTCACCATCTGCGACCCGGAACTGACCGTGGGCATGCCGCGGGCGATCACCGCGGGGACCGGGATGGACGCGCTCGCCCATTGTCTGGAGGCGTATTGCACGACCTACTACCACCCGATGAGCGAGGGTATCGCGCTGGAGGGCATGCGGCTGGTGATGGAGAACCTGTCGCGCGTCTATCACCGCCCCGACGACCTGGAGGCCCGCGCCCACATGATGAGCGCGGCGGCGATGGGCGCGGTCGGCTTCCAGAAAGGCCTGGGCGCGATCCATGCGCTCAGCCATCCGATCGGCGCGGTTTTCAACACCCATCATGGCACGACCAACGCGGTCGTCATGCCCTGGGTGCTGGACTTCAACCGCGAGGTGATCGAGGCGAAGATCGGGCGCATGGCGGCCTATCTGGGCATCGATGGCGGGTTCGACGGGTTCCGTGCGCGGATCATGGAGATGCGCGCCGAGTTCGCCATCCCCGAGCACCTGACCGCGCTGGGGATCGACGCGGGGCGGATCGACGAGCTGACCGAGATGGCGCTGGCCGACCCGACCGCGGGGGCGAACCCCCGCAAGATGGCAAAAGAAAACACGCGTGCTTTGCTGGAGGCTTGTTTCGGCTAGTCTGATGGCGGGGCGCACAAGTTTGTGCGTTTCGACAAGGCATTGACAAGAAACGTATAATCGGCGTCGTTAACCGCAAAGAAACTTTTGGCGCGCGCGCTTTGCGGGTGCGCCGCCGCGCCGTCCGCCTTGTGTGGCGGGCGCGGGTGTCGCGCTGCGCGTTTCGCGATTTCGGCGCCACCATCGGGGCCGAACGCGAGCGATTGCGCCCGAACGGGGCTTGCGCCGACCCTGTGCCCGGCTATAACCCGCCTCGATTTGCGCGCCGCCATCCGGCGGCGCCAAAATGTCTGAACGGGGTCCGGAATGCCGAAAAGAACCGATATCAGATCCATCATGATCATCGGGGCGGGACCCATCGTCATCGGTCAGGCCTGCGAATTCGACTACTCCGGCGCGCAAGCCTGCAAGGCGCTGCGCGAGGAAGGCTATCGCGTCATCCTGGTCAATTCGAACCCGGCGACGATCATGACCGACCCGGGCCTGGCGGACGCCACCTATATCGAACCGATCACGCCCGAGATCGTCGCCAAGATCATCGAGGCCGAGCGCCCCGATGCGCTGCTGCCGACGATGGGCGGGCAGACGGGCCTGAACACCGCCTTGTCGCTGGCCGACATGGGCGTGCTGGACAAGTTCGGCGTCGAACTGATCGGCGCCAACCGGCAGGCCATCGAAATGGCCGAGGATCGCAAGCTCTTCCGCGAGGCGATGGACCGGATCGGGCTGGAAAACCCCCGCGCCACCATCATTGCCGCCCCTAAACGCGCCGACGGCCGGTTCGACATCGCTGCCGGCGTCGTCGAGGCGATGAACGCTATCGAAGAGGTCGGCCTGCCGGCCATCATCCGCCCCGCCTATACGCTGGGCGGCACCGGCGGCGGCGTCGCCTACAACCGCGACGATTACGAGGCGATCTGCCGCTCGGGCCTCGACGCCTCGCCCGCGGGGCAGATCCTGATCGACGAATCCCTTCTGGGCTGGAAGGAATTCGAGATGGAGGTGGTGCGTGACCGGGCCGACAACGCCATCATCGTCTGCGCCATCGAGAACGTCGATCCGATGGGGGTGCACACTGGCGACTCGATCACCGTGGCGCCGGCGCTGACCCTGACCGACAAGGAATACCAGATGATGCGCAACGGCTCCATCGCCGTGCTGCGCGAGATCGGGGTGGAGACCGGCGGGTCGAACGTGCAATGGGCGGTCAACCCCGAAGACGGCCGCATGGTCGTGATCGAGATGAACCCGCGCGTCAGCCGCTCCTCGGCGCTGGCCTCCAAGGCGACTGGTTTCCCCATCGCCAAGATCGCCGCGAAACTGGCCGTGGGCTACACGCTGGATGAGCTGGACAACGACATCACCAAGGTCACGCCGGCCAGTTTCGAACCCTCCATCGATTATGTCGTCACCAAGATCCCGCGCTTTGCGTTCGAGAAATTCCCCGGCGCCAAGGCCGAACTGACCACCGCCATGAAATCGGTGGGCGAGGCGATGGCCATCGGCCGGACCTTCCACGAAAGCGTGCAGAAGGCGCTGGCCTCGATGGAGACGGGGCTGACGGGCTTTGACGAGATCAGGATCCCCGGCGCCCCCGACAAGGCCGCGGTCATCAAGGCGATCAGCGCCCAGACCCCGGACCGGCTGCGGCTGATCGCCCAGGCCATGCGCGAGGGGCTTTCGGATGACGAGATCGGGCACGCCACGGCGTTTGATCCGTGGTTCCTGGCCCGCATCCGCGAGATCGTGGAGACCGAGGCGCAGGTCCGCGCCGAAGGGCTGCCCGAAACCGCAGAGGGGATGCGCGCGCTCAAGATGATGGGCTTCACCGATGCGCGGCTCGCGACCCTCACCGGGCAGGTCGAAGCCGACATCCGTCGTTCGCGCCTGCGTCGCGGCGTGACCGCCGTCTTCAAGCGCATCGATACCTGCGCCGCCGAGTTCGAGGCGCAGACGCCCTACATGTATTCGACCTACGAGGCGCCCGCGATGGGCGGCGTCGAGTGCGAGGCGCGCCCCTCGGACCGCAAGAAGGTCGTGATCCTGGGCGGCGGGCCCAACCGGATCGGGCAGGGGATCGAATTCGACTATTGCTGCTGCCATGCCTGCTTTGCGCTGACCGACGCGGGCTACGAGACGATCATGGTCAACTGCAACCCCGAGACCGTCTCGACCGACTACGACACCTCGGACCGGCTTTATTTCGAGCCGCTGACGCTGGAGCACGTGCTGGAGATCCTGCGGGTGGAGCAGCAGAACGGCACCCTGCACGGCGTCATCGTCCAGTTCGGCGGCCAGACGCCCCTGAAGCTGGCCAACGATCTGGAGGCCGAGGGGATCCCGATCCTCGGCACCTCGCCCGACGCCATCGACCTGGCCGAGGATCGCGAGCGGTTCCAGAGGCTCCTGAATGACTTGGGGCTGAAGCAGCCGGTCAACGGCATCGCGTCCTCTGAGGCGCAGGCGATGGAGATCGCCGAGACCGTCGGCTTCCCGCTGGTGATCCGCCCCTCCTACGTGCTCGGCGGGCGGGCGATGGAGATCGTGCGCGACCGCGACCATCTGAAGCGCTACATCCAGAATGCCGTCGAGGTCTCGGGAAAGAACCCGGTGCTGCTGGACAGCTACCTGTCGGGCGCGATCGAGGTCGATGTCGATGCGCTGTCGGACGGCCAGCGCGTGCATGTCGCCGGGATCATGGAACATATCGAGGAGGCGGGCGTGCATTCGGGCGACAGCGCCTGCTGCCTGCCGCCGCATTCGCTGACCGATGCGACTGTGGCGGAACTGAAGCGCCAGACCGAACTGATGGCGCGTGGCCTCAATGTCGTCGGGCTGATGAACGTGCAGTTCGCGATCAAGGACGGCGACATCTATGTGCTGGAGGTCAACCCACGCGCCAGCCGTACCGTGCCCTTCGTCGCCAAGGCGACCGACAGCGCCATCGCGTCCATCGCCGCGCGGCTGATGGCGGGCGAGCCGCTGGACCAGTTCCCGCTGCGCGAGCCGTATCCGGCGGGTGTCGGCCCCGATACCGAGTTGCCGCTTGCCGATCCGCTGACGCTGGCCGATCCGATCACGCCCTGGTATTCGGTCAAGGAGGCCGTGCTGCCCTTCGCGCGCTTCCCCGGCGTCGACACGCTGCTGGGCCCCGAGATGCGCTCCACCGGCGAGGTGATGGGCTGGGACCGGACCTTTGCGCTGGCGTTCCTGAAGGCGCAGATCGGCGCCGGCACGATCCTGCCCGAGGGCGGGCGGGTCTTCATCTCGATCCGCGACGCCGACAAGACCGAGGCGATGGGGCGGGCGGCGCGAGAGTTGTCGGGCATGGGGTTCGAACTGGTGGCGACCGGCGGCACGGCGAAATGGCTGGGCGCGCAGGGGATCAAGACAGTTCCCGTCAACAAGGTCTACGAGGGGCGGCCGAACATCGTCGACCGGCTGAAGAACGGCGACATCGCGCTGGTCTTCAACACGACCGAGGGCGCGCAGGCCATCGCCGACAGCCGCGAGATCCGTACCAACGCGCTGATGGACAAGATCGCCTATTTCACCACCGCTGCCGGCGCTATCGCCGCGGTCGCGGCCATGCAGGCCCGCAAGGAAGGGATCGGCGTGCGGACCCTGCAGGGCTGAGGTTTGCGGCCCTGAAGGTGCGCGGCCCGCCCGGCCAAGGCGGCGGCGCGTCCGGTGTGCGCATGCGCACGCTTTCGCAAGACATTGTAATAGATGGTTTAATCTGGGCCGTTAACCGCAACGAAAGGTTCGTCCGCTGACGGCGGCCCGCATGATCCGTCCGAAAACAAACCGCGCCCACGCAGCAGCGCGGACGCGGTCGGGGTTGCACGCATAGGGCGCCCCGGGTCAGCCTTCGTATGCGGGCAGCGTGGTCAACTGCTCCTCGGTCGCCGGGGTGTGCACGCGCACCGAGTCGGTATCGGCACTGTGGTAGATATCGAGGTTCTGCACCTCCAGCGCGACGACATGATCGTCGACGCCAAGGAAGCCGCCGATATCGAGCACCAGATGCGTGATCGTGTTGTCGTCGCCGATCAACACGTCATCGACCTGGCCGATCGATTCGCCATGCGCGTCATAGACGTCGGCGCCGATCACTGAACTCGCCGTCGGCGGGGTGTCCTGCAGGACATAGCCTGCGGGCGGCTCGGCCGGTCCGCGCGGCGAGCCGATCATGGCCTCGCCACCGGTATCGGCCGTCGCGTCGGTGGTGTCGGTGCCTATTTCCGGCATGTCCGGCAGGATCTCGGACCATTCGAAGCCCAGGTCGAGCGTCGACTCGTCCCATTCGGGCAAAGCCTCGAGTTCTTCGCGCGTCATGGTTGCGACGACGAGGAAGTCGCCGATATCCTCGGGCTGGGCCTCCTCTGCCACGAAGTAGAGTTCGTCCATATCGACCATGACAGTACGCGCCATGAAGCCCAGGAAGCCGCCGACATCGACCAGAACGCCGCGGATCCGGCCGTCCTGAGTCAGGATCACCTCATCGATCGAGCCGATATTCTCCCACGAGTCTCGTTCGGCCAGGAAGGCCTCGTCGCTGGTCCAGCGCAGCCTGACATCGCGGACCGGCGCGACATCGGGCAGTTCGCGCACCGTGTCGCTGTCCAGCGTGTAAAGATCCTTGCCGATGAAGCCGCTGGCATTGAAAGCCGGCACCATCTGTCCGGATTGCGCCGGCGCTGCAGCGCGATCGCCTTCGCCCGAGGTCTGCGCAACGGCGCCGAAAGCGGACATGCTGACAAGAGCGGTGGTGAACATGAGTCTTCGCATTGGATTTCCTCCGATTGCTGGGTCTCAAATGTTAAGGGGTTCCAACACATAACACCCAAGACGGCGTCGAGGTTCCCTGACCATCCGGTGAAGTTGGCTGAAAACCGTCGCCGGGCGGGGTGTCGGACCCGGTGGGAAGACGCCGGGGGAGCATTCTCTCAGGGCCAGAGAGAGAGCCGCGAAGATCAGGTAAGATCGGCCTTCAAGGACTTGGCGATATTCGACATTTCATCATCCGCCAATTTTGGCGGCAGCGCGTAGCTTTCCACCCCATCGGCCAGATAGGCCTTTGAGGAGACGTCGTGGACGTGGTGCATCGGCACGACATGGGCATGGGCGTGCGGCACGTGGATGCCGGTGTAGAACATCGCCACGCGTTCCACCGCGTAGAGGCGTTTCATGGCGCGGGCCAGCCGCTGCGCGCAGGTGGTGACCCGCGTCGCCAGATCCTCGGGCAGGTCCTCGAACCAGACGTGGTGATCCTTCGGGATGACCAGCGTATGGCCGGGCCGGATCGGGTGCAGGTCGAGGAAGGCGAGGATATGGTCGTCCTCGTGCACCTTGTGCGCCGGCAGGTCGCCCCGCGCGATGCGACAGAACAGGCAATCGGCGCTCATGATCCGGTATCTTCCGCCTCGATCTGCCGCAGCCAGTCCGACACGACCGGCCCCAGCGCCTCGACAATCGCCTGCACGCCGGCGGCGCTGGGATGGATCCGGTCGTCCTGCATCAACTCGCTGTAGGACAGGCCCAGCTCATGCTTGTCGCTGATCGGCTGCAGAAGGTTGGGATAGCGGACCGCGCCGTATTCCTCGGCCAGTTCGACATACATCGCCTCGAACGCGTCGCGGAATTCGGGGCCGTAGTTGCCGGGCGCGGGCAGGCCGATCAGCAGCGCCGGCAGATCCTCGGCCTGCAGACGTTCCAGGATTGCCTGCAGGTTGGCGCGGCTGTTCGCCGGGTCGATCCCGCGCAAAAGGTCGTTGCCCCCCAGCGCGATCATCATCGCATCCGGTTCGTCCGCGAGGGTCCAGTCCAGACGCGAGAGCCCGCCCGCCGTCGTGTCGCCGCTGACGCCGGCATTGATCAAAATGACGTCATGGCCGGCGTCCTGCAGCCAGGCCTCCAGCTGCGGGACCAGACCGTCGCCCTGCGTCAGCCCGTAACCCTGCGTCAGGGAATCACCCAGCGCGACCAGGCGCAGCGGTGCCGTTTCCGCAGGCGCTGCGACGGAAAACCCGAGGCCGAGCGTGCATATCAGGGCGCCGATGCCGCGCCGCAGCTTGTCACCGAGGCCCGAAAGCCCATATGCCGAGGAACGCTTTGGTACGAGGAAATCTTGCATGACCGATCCCGTTCTGTCGCTGAAGGACGCGGCGCTGACCCTGCAGGGCAACGCCGGCCCGGTCGAGATACTGCGGGGCATCACGCTCGATGTCCACCGGGGCGAGACGCTGGGGCTGGTGGGTCCGTCGGGGTCTGGCAAGTCATCGCTCCTCATGCTCATGGGCGGATTGGAACGCGCGACCGGCGGGTCGGTCCGGGCGCTGGGTCATGATCTGACCGCGCTGGACGAGGATGCGCTGGCACGGTTCCGCAGGGGGAATATGGGGGTGGTCTTTCAATCCTTCCACCTGATCCCGACGATGACCGCGCTGGAAAACGTCGCCACGCCGCTGGAACTGGCCGGCCGCGCCGACGCGTTCGAGCGCGCCGAGGACGAGTTGCGCTCGGTGGGTCTGGGCCCACGGATGCATCACTACCCCGCGCAGCTGTCGGGCGGTGAGCAGCAGCGCGTGGCGCTCGCCCGCGCCGCGGCACCCCGGCCGGCTATCCTGCTGGCCGATGAGCCGACGGGCAATCTGGACGGCACCAACGGCGAGGCGATCATGCAGCTTCTTTTCGGGCTGCGCGACAAGCATGGGGCGACGCTGGTGCTGGTCACGCATGCGCCCGACCTGGCGGCGCGCTGCGACCGTGTGATCCGCCTGCGCGACGGCCGAATCGACGGCGAGGATCGCCGCCTGGAGGCCGCGCAATGACGCTTCCGGTGGCGCTGCGCATCGCGCGGCGCGAGTTGCGCGGCGGGCTTTCCGGCTTCTGGATCTTCCTTCTTTGCCTGACGCTGGGCGTGGGGGCGATCGCCGCCGTCGGATCGGTCCGTGCGGCGATCACCGAAGGCATGCAGCGCGAGGGCGCGACGCTGCTGGGCGGCGATGCCGAACTTCAGTTCACCTTCCGTTTTGCCCGCGACGACGAGCGCGCCTGGATGGCGGAAGAGGCCGCGCAGGTCTCGCAGGTGGTCGATTTCCGGTCGATGGCGGTGGTCGGGCAGGGCGAGACGACCGAACGCGCGCTGACCCAGGTCAAGGGCGTCGACGACAACTGGCCGCTGATCGGCGAGGCGGTCTTCGACCCGCCGATGTCGGTGGCCGAGGTTCTGGCCGAGCGCGACGGCTTGCCGGGCGCGGCGATGGACCGGCTGATCGCCGACCGGCTGGGGCTGGAACTGGGGCAGCGGTTCCGGCTTGGCGTGCAGGAGTTCGTGCTGGTGGCGCACCTGCTGCGCGAACCCGACGCGATCACCACGACCTTTGCCGCCGGCCCCCGCACGCTGGTTTCGACCGAGGCGCTGGCCGCGTCCGAGCTTCTGGGCGCGGGCACGATGTACGAGACCAACTACCGCATGATGCTGGCCGAGGGCGACACGCTGGACCGGCTGCGCGTGGCCAGCGCCCAGCGGTTCGAGGGCGAGGGCGCGCGCTGGCGCGATTCTCGCCGCGGGGCGCCGCGCGTGGCCGAGTTCGTCGACCGCATCGCGTCGTTCCTGGTGCTGGTCGGGCTGGCCGGGCTGGCGGTCGGCGGGGTCGGCGTTTCCGCCGCGGTCCGCGCCTATCTGGAGGGCAAGACGCCGGTCATCGCCACCTTGAAGACATTGGGGGCCGAGGGTCGGACGATCTTCGCCGTCTATTTCGCCCAGATCGGCGTGCTGACCGCGCTGGGGGTGGCCGCCGGACTGCTGTTGGGCATCAGCGCACCGATCCTGCTGGCCCCGGTGCTGGAGGCGCGCCTCCCGGTTCCCGCGGTCTTCACGGTGCATCCGCAGCCTCTGATCGAGGCCGCGCTTTATGGCATGCTGACGGCGCTGGTCTTCACGCTCTGGCCGCTGGCGCGGGTCGAGCAGGTGCGTGCCGCCGCCCTCTTTCGCGGGGTCGGGTCCGAGGGGCTGGGCTGGCCGCGCTGGCGCTACCTGGTGGCGCTGTCGCTGACGCTGGCGGCGCTGGTCGGCACGGCGGCGGGTCTGGCCGCGGTGCCACGGCTGGCGCTGGCGGCGGCGGCCGGGATCGTCGTCGCGTTGGGGGTGCTGCTGGGCGCGGCGCTTCTGCTGCGCCTCGCCGCGCGCCGGCTGGCGCAGGTGCGCTGGCTGCGCGGGCGCACGGCCCTGCGGCTGGCGCTGGGTGCTGTAGGCAACCCGCGCGAGGGGGTGACGGCGGTGGTGCTGTCGCTGGGTCTGGGGCTGACGGTGCTGGCGACGGTCGGGCAGATCGACGCCAACCTGCGCAGCGCCATTGCCGCCGACCTGCCGGATCGCGCGCCCTCGTACTTCTTCATCGACATCCAGCCCGACCAGTTGGAGGGCTTCCTGGAACGCCTGCGCGGCGATCCCGCGGTGTCCGAGATCGCCACCGCGCCGCAGTTGCGCGGGGTGATCACCGCGATCAACGACATCCCGGCGCGCGAATGGGGCGATCACTGGGTGCTGCGCGGCGACCGGGGCCTGACCTATTCCACCGCCCCGCCCGAGGGCACCGTGCTGGTCGAGGGCGAGTGGTGGCCGGCCGATTACGCCGGCGATCCGCTGATCAGCTTCGGCATCAACGAGGGGCGCGAGTTGGGCCTGTCGCTGGGCGACCGGGTGACGGTGAACGTGCTGGGCCGGTCGATCACCGGCAGCATCGCCAATTTCCGCGAACTCGACTTCCGCACCGGGGGCATCGGGTTCGTCATGACCTTCAACCCGGCGGCGTTCGCCGGCGCGCCGCACACCCATCTGGCCACCGTCCACGCCGCGCCCGAGGCCGAGGCCGCGATCCTGCGCGACCTGTCGAACCAGTTTCCCAACATCACCGCCGTGCAGGTCCGCGAAGTGGCCGCCCGCGTGGCCGAGGCGCTGGGGGCGTTGGCCGGGGCGACCGCGGTGGCGGCGCTGGCGACGTTGATCACCGGCTTCGTCGTGCTGATCGGCGCCGCCGCGGCGGGCGAACGGGCGCGGGTATTCGAGGCCGCGGTGCTGAAGACCATCGGTGCCACCCGCGCCACGATCCTCGCCAGTTTCGCGCTGCGCTCGGCGCTGATGGGCGCGGCGGCAGCGGCGGTCGCGGTGGTCGCCGCGGTGCTGGCCTCCTGGCTGGTGCTGACCCGGGTGATGGACGTGGCCTATGTCTTCCAGCCCGTTTCGGCGCTGATGATCATCGCGGGGGGCGTGCTGGCGACCCTGCTGGCGGGACTCGCCTTTGCTCTGCGGCCCCTGGCCTCGCGCCCCGCGCGCATCCTGCGGGCGCAGGAATAGACCGCCGTCGCCCCGGACGCGGTTACGATCAGGTCACACTGCACGACACTGGTCTGGCTGAGGGGGTGAAGAGGTGGTTTTCTGGTCGACTCCGACCAAGGAAGCGACCCGATGTCCCAACGCACCGTCACCGCCCTCGAGATCTTTCTGCGCCCGCATGTGGGTTTGAGCAAGAGCCGTCTTGAGACGCTCTGCCTGCTGCTGGTGGGC
>NZ_JADDJF010000027.1 GCF_017811755.1 Pararhodobacter sp. SW119
CGCTCTACATGCCGGCTCTCGTTGCCATGCGCTTCAATCCCGACCTCAAGGCGAAATACACCGCGCTGCGCGCCGCCGGACAACCTGCAAAGCTCGCCATCGTCGCGATCATGCGCAAGCTCCTCGAGACCGCCAACGCGCTGGTCAAAGCCGACCGCCTATGGGTCGAAAAACCCTCTTGCGAATGACGGATACTCCCGCCCCTCGTCAGGCTGTGCGCGTTGCGCACAACCTTCCTCGCGTGGGGCCGGGCGCCGCGCGCTTCGCGCGCGGCGAAAAGAGGCTCCGCCGCCAAGGGCGGGCGCTACTCAACGCCTCGGACTTTTCCTGTCCGAAAATATCCCGGGGGGTGAATTGGCGCAGCCAAAAGGGGGGCAGCGTCCCCCTGCTTCCGTCCCGGCAGCAGCCCGAAACCGACCGGCTCAAACCCTGCCAGATCCCTGCCGCACCGTTCGGAACTGCCATACGTTTGCCATACGCTTGCCAGCCCCTTGCCATACGCTTTCTGGCAGGTGAAAACCCCACGTCAGCAAAGCCTTGCGCCGAAACTTGCCAACTGCGCGCCGGTCCCTTCCACACGTCGTGAACCGCCACCGTCCCTATCGTGACGCTGCGTCAGCCAGGCCGCGCGCCTCAGACCGAAGCGTCCAGCGCGGCGACGATCGCGTCGCCCATCTCGGTGGTCGAGACCGGCGTGCCCCCCTCCGGCCCCATCAGGTCGGCGGTGCGCACCCCATCGGCCAGCACCTTCTCCACCGCCTTCTCGACCCTTTCAGCCTCCTCGCCCAGATCGAAGCTGTAACGCAGCGCCATGGCGAAACTCAGGATGCAGGCGATCGGGTTGGCCTTGCCCTGCCCGGCGATATCGGGCGCGGACCCATGCACCGGCTCGTAAAGCGCCTTCGGCCGCCCGTTCGCCATCGGCGCCCCCAGGCTGGCCGAGGGCAGCATCCCGAGGCTGCCGGTCAGCATCGCCGCCAGGTCCGACAAGAGGTCTCCGAATAGGTTGTCGGTCACGATCACGTCGAACTGCTTGGGCCAGCGGGTCAGCTGCATGGCGCCGGCGTCGGCATACATGTGCGACAGCTCCACATCCGGGTACTCCTCGTCGCGCAGTTTCTGCACCACCTCGCGCCACAAAACGCCCGATTCCATCACGTTGGCCTTCTCCATCGAGCAGACCTTGTTGCCTCGCTTCCGGGCGAGTTCGAACGCCGAGCGCGACACGCGCGCGATCTCGGATTCCGTATAGCGCTGGGTATTGATGCCGACCCGCTCGTTGCCCTCGGTGAAGATCCCCCGCGGCTCGCCGAAATAGACGCCCGAGGTCAGCTCGCGCACAATCATGATGTCGAGGCCCGCGACGACCTCCTTCTTCAGGCTCGAGAAATCCGCCAGCGCGTCGAAGCACTGCGCCGGCCGCAGGTTGGCGAACAGATCCATCTCCTTGCGCAGCCGCAGCAGGCCGCGTTCGGGCTTCACGCTGAAGTCCAGATCGTCGTATTTCGGCCCGCCGACGGCGCCCAGAAGCACCGCGTCCACCTCCTGCGCTTTCGCCATCGTGGCGTCGGTCAGCGGCGTGCCATGCGCGTCATAGGCCGCGCCGCCCACCAGTTCCTCGCTGACCTCGAAGCTGAGCCCGCGCTTCGCACCAAGCCAGTCGATGATCTTGCGGACCTCGGCCATCACTTCGGGGCCGATGCCGTCGCCCGGCAGGATGAGGATCGATGGCGTTGCCACGGCGGTCTCCTTTTTTCATGGTCGCTGCGGGCGTAGCGAAAGGGGCGGGGCCGGTCAAGCAGCGGCGAGCCGCGCGCACCCCGCTGCCAGCGCCTGGCGGACGCGGGCGATCCGGGGCGCATGCCGCAAGGCCTCGGGCACCGCGAGCCAGAGGGGAAGCGGCGGCAGTTCGACGAAGCGCGCGATGCGCTCGACCGCCGGGTCGGATTCGGCAATCCCGACCTGCATGCCGCCGACGCCGCAGCCCGCCCGCACCAGCGCCCAATGCACCAGCTGATCCTCGCAGCGCAGGGGAAAGAAGTCCCGTGTCACCTCGATCCCGTTGCGCGCCATCGCCCGCAGCATCAGCTCGGACCGGTCGTAGCCGACGAAGTCGAGCTTGAGCAGATCGTCCAGTGTTTCGGGCCGGCCGCTGCGGTCCAGGTAGCGACAGGCGGCGTAAAGGCCCAGTGGCAGGTCCGCCAGCTTCTGCACCGTCAGATCGCCGCTGTCGGGCCGGAACATCCTGAGCGCGATGTCCGCCTCGCGGAAAAGCAGGTTCTCCGGCTGGTCCGATGCGACAAGCTCGATCTGGATGCCCGGCTCCTCGCGGCGCAAGCGGGCCAGGATCGGCGGCAGATGGTAATGCGCGATGATCCGCGACGCGGTCACCCGCACCGTCCCCTCCAGCCGAGCGCTGGCGCCGGCGGCGGCAAGCGCGATGCGGGCGGCGGCGGCCTCCATCGCCTCGGCCTCGGCCAGAAGCGCGGCGCCAGCGGGGGTCAGCGCCTGCCCGGTGGGGCTGCGCGACAGAAGCGGCTGGCGTAGGTGATCCTGCAGCGCCCGCACGTGCCGGCCCAGCGTTGGCTGGCTGACGCCGCTGGCCCGCGCCGCCGCCGACAGCGATCCGGCCCGCGCAACGTGCAGGAAACTTTGCAGAAGTGCCCAGTCGATCGCGCGCGCGTCCATTCGTTCATGAATAGCGGTCCTGCAATTTCAGGCAATACCCATTCGCCTTCGTGCGGGGCATCCTGCGGCATTGACCAAGGAGGGAAGAAATGGACAGAACGGTAATGATCCTCGGCGCCTCGGGCGGTTTCGGCAGCGCGGCGGCGGCGGCCTTCACGGCTGCCGGCTGGCAGGTCGCGCGCTATCGCCGGGGCAGCGACATGAAAGCGGCGGCAACCGGCGCGCGGTTGATCGTCAACGCCATGAACCCGCCGAACTACCACGATTGGGCGCGGCAGGTGCCGGCGATCACCGCGGCCGTCATGGCGGCGGCCCGGGCCAGCGGGGCGCGGGTGATGATCCCGGGCAACGTCTATGTCTTCGGAGCGCAGCCCGGCCCGTGGTCCGAGGGCACTCCGCACCGCCCCGTCAGCCGCAAAGGCCAAATCCGCGCCGAGATGGAGGCCCGCTGGCGCGATTCGGGCCTGCCGGTGACCCTTCTGCGCGCGGGGGATTTCGTGAACCCTGCGCGCCGGGGGCTGATCCTCGACCGGGTCGTGCTGAAGAACCTGGCGCAGGGACGGATCACCGCCCTGGGCGATCCCGATGCCGTGCGCGCCCATGCCTATCTGCCCGATCTGGCGCGCGCGGCGGTGACGCTGGCCGGGAACCCCGATCTGCCGACCTTCGCCGACGTGCCGTTTCCGGGCCACGCCTTCAGCGTGAACGAACTGGCCGCCGAGATTGCGCGACAGACCGGGCGTCAGCCGACGGTCCGGCGCTTCCCGTGGTGGACGCTGAAGCTGGCCTCCCCGGTCTGGGAACTGGCGCGGGAGTTGCGCGAGATGCGCTATCTCTTCGATCTGCCGCACCGACTGGACGGCGGCCAGCTTGCCAGATACGCCCCCGGTCTGCGCCAGACCCCTTTCGCCGAGATCGTCGCGGGCCATCTGCCAGCCCCTATGCAGCGCGCCGCCTGAGGCGTCTTGCGCCCGCCTGCCGGGGATCTAGTTTTGGCGCATGGACTGGTTTGCCCCGGTGAACAATTACTGCGAGCGCGGCGGCCCGGAATACTGGGCCGAACCGATCAACGCGATCACCAACGCGGCCTTTCTGATCGCCGCGCTCGTCATGGCAAGCCGGCTGCGCGGCCAGTCGCTGCCGCTCGGCTGGGCGATGACGGTGGTGCTGGCGGCGATCGGGTTCGGCAGCTTCCTGTTCCACACCCATGCCAATCGACTGACCGGGCTGATGGACGTGCTGCCGATCCTCGCCTTCATCCTGCTCTACATCTTCGCAGCGACGCGCGACTTTCTGGGCGCGCGGGCCTGGGTGGCGGGGCTTGCCGTGCTCGGCTTCTTTCCCTTCGCGGCGCTGCTGGTGCCGATCTTTGCGCGCATTCCCGGTCTCTCGGTTTCGGCCGGGTACGCCCCGATCCCGGTGCTTATCCTGCTTTACGCCTGGATGCTCCGGTCCCGCGCGCCGGATACGTCCCGCGGGATGGCTCGCGGCGCCGAAATCCTGATCGTCTCAATCATCTTCCGCTCGATCGATCAGGCGCTGTGCGAGGTCTTTCCGCTGGGCACACACTTCCTCTGGCACATCCTGAATGCCGTCATGCTGGGCTGGATGATCGAGGTCTATCGCCGCCACCAGATGCACGAACGTGGAAACGCGCCCCGAATCGTGTTAAGCAACGCTTCCGAAACCGACCCAAGGGGGAGACCATGAGCAAGCACGTTCTGGATCGTCCGCGCAGCGCCTCCACCTCGCGGCTGAAGAAGTTTGTGGAGATCGAGCGCGGCGACAAGCCAAGCACATCGTCGCAGGCGCTTCAGACCCGCGTCCGCAGCCCGAAGGCGCCCAAGCTGGCGATCTACACGCAAATCGAACGCGGCGCGCGCCACTGAGCGCGCCGCGACCTTTCCATTCAGCTGCGCACAAGCTTCTCGTAGGCGGCCGCGACGTTGCGGGTCATGTCGCCCACCTGGAAATGCCACTCGCCGATCTGCCCGACCGGCGTGACCTCGGCCGCCGTTCCTGTCAGCCAGCACTGCTGGAACCCTGACAGTTCCTCAGGCAGGATGTGGCGCTCGTGGACCGGGATGTCCATGTCCTTCAGCATGCCGATCACCGTCTGCCGCGTGATCCCGTTCAGGATCGCATCGGCCAGCGGCGTATGCACCTCGCCATCCTTGACGAAGAAGACATTGGCGCCGGTGGCTTCGGCCACATAGCCGCGCCAGTCCATGAACAGCGCGTCCGAGCAGCCCTTTTCCTCGGCGGCATGCTTGGACATGGTGCAGATCATGTAGAGGCCGGCGGCCTTGGCCGCGGTCGGGATCGTCTCGGGCGAGGGGCGCTTCCACTTGGCGATGTCCAGCTTCGCGCCCTGCATCTTCGCATCGCCGTAATACGCCCCCCATTCCCACGCGGCGACCGCCAGCCGCACCGGGTTCTTGCGCGAGGCGACGCCCATGTCCTCGCCCGCGCCGCGCCAGGCGACGGCGCGCACATAGGCCTCGGTCAGGTTGTTGGCCTTCAGCACGTCGGTCTTCGCCGTCTCGATCTGGTCGACCGACCACGGGATCGGCATATCCAGCAGCCGACCGGATTCCAGCAGACGCTCGGAATGCGCGCGGCTCTTGAATATCTTGCCGCTGTAGCAGCGCTCGCCCTCGAACACCGACGAGGCGTAGTGCAGCGCATGGGTCAGGATGTGCACGTTCGCATCGCGCCAGGGCACCAGCGCGCCATCCATCCAGATGAACCCGTCGCGATTGTCGTATCCGGCCATGGCCGCCTCCATTTTCGAATGTTGCGCGCGTTAGGTCCGAAGCGGACACAATCTTGCGCCAAGTCGGGGAACGGCTAACAATTGATTCTTGGAAAGTCAACAAGACTGACATAAAATGCCCCGGCGGATCGCAAGAATTCCGCGACCAACATGCGCAGACGAGGCAGAGCGGATGGCCGAGAGCGGCACGAGCGGCGAGAACCTGCTCTTTCTGACGGACGAGCAGCTCCGCAAGGGGATCGAGGCGATGTTCTTCGCCTATCGTGGGTTCACCGCCGACCCCGACCGCATCCTGGCCGAAATGTCCTATGGCCGGGCGCATCACCGGGCGCTGCATTTCATCAATCGCTCGAACGGTACGACCGTCAACAACCTCCTGGCGGTGCTCGGCGTGACCAAGCAATCGCTTAACCGTGTCCTGCGCACCCTGATCGCGGATGGCCTGGTCGAAAGCCGCATCGGCCAGCGCGACCGGCGCGAGCGGCATCTGTTCCTGACCGAAAACGGCGCGGCGCTGGAGCGCCAGTTGTCCGAGGCCCAGCGTGCCCGGATGCGCGCCGCCTATCGGTCCGCCGGGCCGGACGCGGTCGCGGGCTTTCGCCGGGTGCTGGAAGCGATGATGGATGACGCCAGCCGCGCGCAGTATCTGGCGCTGAAGGAGTCGAAGTCATGACCGACGCATCCCCTGCCGCGCCGGAAGCGCATCTGCTGATCGTCGACGACGACGAGCGGATTCGCGCCCTCTTGAAGAAATACCTGGTTCGGCAGGGGTTTCTGGTCACCGCCGCGCAGGACGCGGCGCAGGCCCGCCGGTTGCTGTCCGGCCTTGCCTTCGACCTGGTGGTCCTCGATGTCATGATGCCCGGCGAAGACGGGGTCAGCCTGACGCGCTGGCTTCGCGAAAGGGTCGCGACCCCGGTGATCCTGCTCACCGCGCGCGGCGAGACGGGCGACCGGATCGTCGGGCTCGAGGCCGGTGCCGACGACTATCTGCCCAAGCCATTCGAGCCGCGCGAACTGGTCCTGCGGATCAACGCGATCCTGCGACGTGTGCCCCCGCCGCAGATCACGCAGGCGCCCGCCCTGCTGACCCTGGGGCCGATGCGATACGATCCCGAAACCGGTGAACTGCGCGAAGGGGCGAACCCGATTCGCCTCACCCAGACCGAGGCCGCCCTGATGCGCATCTTCGCCGCCCGCCCCGGCGAGGTGATCAGCCGCGAGGCGCTGGTCGACCAGCTGGGCCGCGACCGGGGGGGAAATGGCGACCTCGCCCAGGAACGCGCCGTCGACGTGCAGATCACCCGCCTGCGCCGCAAGATCGAACCCGACCCCAAGCGCCCGCGCTACCTGCAGACCGTCCGCGGCGAAGGCTACATGCTGACCGCCAGCTGACCCCGGACAGGCGCGGCTTTCATTCGCGGCCCCCCCGCGCTATCTGACGCGCGCATTGCAGGAAAGTATCCATGACCGACCAGACAAATCTCGCCGACCTGTCCGCGGCCCTCCTCGACGCGGCGCGGCAGGCCGGGGCCGAGGCCGCCGATGTCATCGTCGTGACCGGCACCTCGATCTCGGTCGATGTCCGCGACGGCGCGCTGGAGCAGGCCGATCGCGCCGAGGAACTGGACCTCGGTCTGCGCGTCCTCATCGGCCGCCGGCAGGCCTGCGTCTCCGCCTCGGACGCCCGGCCCGGAACCTTCGCGCGGATGGCGGAACGCGCCGTCGCCATGGCCCGCGAAGCGCCCGAGGATCCCTGGGCGGGACTCGCCGCGCCGGACCAGTTGTCGGCGCGGCGCGATGCCGACGGTCTGGACCTTTTCGATCCCGCCGCCGAACCCGCGCCAGATCAGCTTCTGGACGAAGCGCGGCGCGCGGAGGCGGCGGCGCTGGCGGTGAAGGGGATCAGCCGCATCGATCAGGCCTCAGCCGGCTACGGCCAGCGCGCGGTCTGGCTGGCGGCGACGAACGGTTTTGCCGGCGGCTATCGGCGCAGCGGGCGCTCGATCTCCTGCGTGGCGATCACCGGCGACGGCACCGGCATGGAACGCGACTGGTCAAGCGAGTCGCGCATCTTCGCCGCCGACCTTCCGACGCCCGAGGCCATCGGCCGCGAGGCGGGCGAGCGTACCATCGCCCGCGCCGCCCCGCGCAAGCCGCCCTCGGGCGCCTTTCCGGTCGTCTTCGACGAACGCGTCGCCGGGTCGCTGATCGCGCATCTCGGCGCGGCGATCAACGGAACCGCGATCGCCCGCGGTGCAAGCTGGTTGCGCGACGCGATGGGCGAGGCCGTGCTGCCCTTCGGCTTCGACCTGGTCGAGGACCCGCTGCGCCCGCGCATCGCCGGCACCCGCCCCTTCGATGCCGAAGGCCTGACCACCGCGCGGCGCACCCTTGTCCGCGACGGCGTGCTTCAGGGGTGGGTTCTCGACCTTGGCACCGCCCGCAAGCTGGGGCTCACCAGCACCGGGAACGCGACGCGCGGTCCCTCTTCGCCGCCTTCGCCCAGCCTGTCGAACGTGGAACTGACGCAGGGCAGCCGCAGCCGCGACGATCTTCTGCGCGACATGGGCCGCGGGCTCCTGGTCACGTCGCTCATCGGGGCGACGATCAATCCGACCACCGGCGACTATTCGCGCGGCGCCTCCGGCTTCTGGGTCGAGGGGGGCGAGATCCGCTTCCCGGTCAACGAATGCACGATCGCCGGCAACCTGCGCGAAATGCTCACGCGCCTGACACCGGCCAACGACGCGCGGCGGCATCTGTCGGTGGTGGTGCCCTCGCTTCTGGTCGAGGGTCTGACGATTGCCGGCGCCTGACCCCGCGGCGATCGACCTGGCCGCCGACCTCGCGCTCCTGACCGATGCCGCCACCGCCGCCGGAGAGATCGCGGCCCGGCATTTCGGTACCGGCGTCGCGACCTGGGACAAGGGCGGCGGGCAGGGCCCCGTCACCGCGGCGGATCTGGAGGTCAACGCCTGGCTGCACGCGTATCTGCGCGCCGCGCGACCCGGCTACGGCTGGCTGTCCGAGGAAGGCGACGCGCTGGCCGATCCGGCGCGGCTGTCGGCGCCGGCCACTTTCGTCATCGATCCCATCGACGGCACCCGCGCCTTCATCGAGGGTCAGAAAAGCTTCGCGCATGCGCTGGCGGTGGTCGTGGCCGGGCGCCCGGTGGTGGCGGTGGTGCACCTGCCGCTGCTGGGCCTGACCTACCGCGCCAGCCTCGGGCAGGGCGCCTGGCTCGATGATCGGCGCCTCCAGGCCTCGCCGCGCAGCGCGCTGCGCGGCGCCCGCGTCCTCGCCGCGCGGCCGATGCTGGAGCCGCATCGCTGGCCCGGCGGCCTGCCACCGGTCGAACGACACTTCCGCCCCTCGCTCGCCTGGCGGCTGGCCCTGGTGGGCGAGGGGCGGTTCGACGCGATGATCACCCTGCGCGACACCTGGGACTGGGATATCGCGGCCTCGGCGCTGATCGCCGCCGAAGCCGGCGCGCAGGTCACCGACCGCGCCGGCGCGCCGCTTGTCTTCAACACCCTCTCGGCGCGCAGTCCCGGCGTCCTGGCGGGCTCGGCGCCGCTGCATGCGGCCTTGTTGACCGCGCTCGGCCACGGAAAAGGCCTGCCCCCTGTTCCCCCCGCGCGCGACGCACGCTAGGTTGCGCGCGACCCGACCTTTCAGGAGTGCCGCATGACCCAGCGCCTGCATCTCGTCTTCGGCGGCGAACTGACCGCCGCCTCGTCGACCGAATTCGTCGATCCCAACGCCATCCATGTCGTCGGCCTCTTTCCCGACTACGCCAGCGCCCACCGCGCCTGGAAGGCCGAGGCGCAGCGCACCGTCGATCACGCCACGACGCGCTACTTCATCGCGCATCTGCATCGCCTGATCGAGGAAAGCGACGAAAACAGCGCCACCCGCCCGGTCGAAACCTGAGGATGGCGCAGGCCCGCGGAGCGACCCGGCCGGCCCGGGCGCCTGTCCGGCCGCTTCCGGCGACGGAGGGCTGAGATGCCGTCCGCCGCGCCGACCCCTCGCGCGCTTGTCTGGATGCACGCCACGGATACCGGGTCGGCCACGGCGCTTCGGCAACTTGCCCGGCAGATCGCGGAAACGCGCAACGGCCCGCAGACCCTGATCACCGGCCCCGGCGCAAGCGTCGATCCCGGCACAAGCCCCGCCGAGGTGATCGCCTTCCTCGACCGGTACGCGCCCGCCCTGCTGGTTCTCTCCGGCGCGGTCCTGCCTCCGGCACTGATCGACGCCGCGCGCCGCCGCGGCATGCCCATGCTGCTGGTGCAGGCCCGTCGACCGCTGCTCACCGGCTTCCGGCGGCTCTGGCCGGGGCACCTGCGCGGGCTTCTGGGCGCGATGGCGGAAATCCACGCCATCGACCAAGCCAGCGCCACCGCGCTGCGCGCCCTCGCGCCCGCGCGTGTGAAGGTCGAGGCGACCGGCCCGCTGGCCCACATCCCCCCCGCCCCGCGCTGCAATCCGTTCGAGCTGGAGGCGATGCGCAAGGCGCTGGCCAACCGACCCGTCTGGTTCGCCGGCGCCCTGCCGGCCGAGGAAGTGGAACCCGCGCTGCTGGCGCATGTCCAGGCGCTGCGTCGCGCCCACCGGCTGCTGCTGATCGCCTCCCCGGCGCATGCCGAGCAGGGCGAGGCGATGGCCGAACGCGCGCGCGACGTCGGCTTTTCCTGCGCGCGCCGGGCGCTCGATCAGGACATCACCGAGACGACGCAGGTCTACATTGCCGATGCCGAGGACGAGCCCGGCCTCTTCCTGCGCCTGGCCTCGATCACCTATCTCGGCGGGTCGCTGACGCGCCACGCCGACACGCCCTCGCCTCTGCTGCCGACCTCGCTCGGCTCGGCGCTGGTTTTCGGTCCGCATGCCGCCGCCGGCGACCGCCCGTTTCTCGAGCGGCTGAACGACGCCCGCGCCGCCCGTCGCATCGCCACGCCCTCCGATCTGGGAGATGCGATCTCGGCGTTGCTGGCCCCGGAAATTGGCGCCGAAGCCGCGGTCAGGGCCTGGGGCATCGCGACCGAGGGAAGCGAGGCGACGCACATGCTGGCCGCGCGCATTTGCGAGCGCGTGCGCGCCGCGATGGAACCCCCGGCATGAGGGCGCCTGCCTTCTGGTTCAACCCGCCCGACCGGCCCGGCTGGCAGGCACGGGTGCTGGCGCCGCTGGGCTGGATCTATGCCCGCGCGACCGCGGCGCGCGTCGCCCGGCCGGGGTGGCGCGCCAACGTGCCGGTGATCTGCCTCGGCAACCTCAGCGTCGGCGGCACCGGCAAGACGCCGGCGACCATCCTGCTGGCGCAGCTTCTGACCGAACGCGGCCGGGCCGTGCATGTCGTCTCGCGCGGGCATGGGGGGCGGCTGGCCGGTCCGGTCCGCGTCGATCCCCGCCGCCATGACGCGCGCGATGTCGGGGACGAGCCGCTGCTGATCGCGGCATTCGTGCCCTGCTGGGTCGCCCGCGACCGGGCCGAGGGCGTGCGCCAGGCGCAGGCGGCGGGCGCCGAGGTGGTGCTGATGGACGACGGGTTCCAGAACCCGGATGTGGGAAAGACCCGCTCGGTCATCGTCGTCGACGCCGAGGTCGGCTTCGGCAACGGCCGCTGCCTGCCGGCCGGCCCGCTGCGCGAGCCCGTGGCCGCCGGTCTGGCGCGCGCCGATCTGGTGCTGGCGATCGGGCCCGATCCGGCCCAGGCGCGGTTTCGCCGCCAATGGGCCGATGCCCTGGGCCGGCTTCCGGTCTTCACCGGCCGGCTTGCGCTGCTGGAGACGGGCATGAAATGGCAGTGTCTGCGCGCGCTGGCCTTCGCCGGGATCGGCCGGCCGCAGAAATTCTTCGACACGCTTGCGGCGCAGGGGGTCGAGATCGTGCGCGCGCAACCCCTCGACGATCACCAGCCCCTCGGCGCGGCCCTGCTGACCCGGCTGGAACACGAGGCGAAAACGCTCGGCGCGCAACTGGTGACCACCGAGAAGGACGCCGTGCGCCTGCCGAAATCCATGCGCCACAAGGTCCTGACCTTGCCCGTGCGGCTGCAACTCGATGACCCGGCCGCCTTTCTCGACGCGGTCGGTTCCTGATACGCGGCACGCGTGACCGGACCCGCAGTCCACGAACGGCAGACCGCGCAAGGCGCTCCCTTCAGCGGCTCTCCGTGGGAAAATGGCGCAGATCCGGGCGCTTGATCCACCATATGCGGTAGGCATTTCCGTCCCAACCACAAAACGGCCCAAAAAAAGCGCGAAAAGTCCCGGGCGCAAAATCGTCGATTTTTTCCACTTTTCCACGATTTTGCGTTCGAGTTTTTCATCCCCAACCAGAAACATGCAAAAACGCGACGAAATCTTCGGCCGAGGAGCCCGTTGCGCGCATGCGCGCACTTTTCCACCTTTTCCTAGACCGGCCAGTGTTCCGGCTGGCGGTCGTAGCCGATGTAAAGCGGGTGCTTGGGGTGCCCCGCCTTGCTGAGGCCGAGGTGAAAAAGCTCCCGTCCCGTGGCCCGCAAAAGCCGCTCCACCACCGGCCCGCGATCCAGATGCGCGCCATGCGTGCCCCAGGCGCAGACGATCCGGTCGGCCCAGCCCGCACTCGCCACGATCGCCGCGTCGTTGTCGGGCCCCACCGGGTCGGCCGCCGCCCGCATCACCCGCGGGTCCGTCGCCCGGAAGCCGAAGATGTTGCACACCCGGAACGCCCCGAACCCCAGCGCCCGCGCCCGCCGCTCGCACCGCTCGACCGTCGGGTCGTTCTGCACCTCGGTCGCGGTCGAGGGGTTGAGCATCACGAACAGCGCGCGCCCCTCCGCCGCGTTCCAGACCCGGGTCAGCGTGTAGCGATAGGCCATGCAGGGCGAATATTCCGCCGTGCTGGCCGCATCCCCCTTCATGTACGCGCGCGTGATCATCCGCCCCGATTAGACCGAACCGGACGCGGACAAAAGACCCGCAACGCGGCGAAATCCCGGTGCGCCCGGTGTTTCGGCTTGCCTGTGCGATCGGCTTCGGGCTTCATCGCGGCATCGGGCAGGAGGCAGGCATGGCCGAGGGGCAGAACACCCGGCGGATCTGGGGGTGGTGGTGGTTCGACTGGGCCAATCAGCCCTACAACACGTTGCTGCTGACCTTCATCTTCGCGCCCTACTTCGCCGCCTCGGTCGCGCCCGACCCGGTCACCGGGCAGGCGATGTGGGGCTGGATGAACTTCGCCGCCGGAGTCATCATCGCCATCTTCGCCCCGATCCTGGGCGCCATCGCCGACAACACCGGCCCGAAACGGCCCTGGATCCTCTTCTGGTCGTTTCTCTACATCGTCGGGGCGTCGGCGTTGTGGTGGGCGGTGCCGGGGGCAGATCCGGCGCTGGCGTTCTGGATCCTCGTCTGCTTCGCCATCGGCATGATCGGGCTGGAATACGGGATCATCTTCACCAACGCGATCCTGCCCACGCTCGCCCCGCGCGAGGAGATCGGCCGCATCTCGGGTTCGGGCTGGGCCTTCGGCTATCTCGGCGGGCTGGCCGCGCTGGTCATAATGCTGCTGTTCCTGGCCGAGAACGATCGCGGCGTCACGCTGATCGGGATCGAACCGATCCTTGGCCTCGACCCCGACGCGCGCGAGGGCACACGCGCCGTCGGGCCCTTCACGGCCCTCTGGTATCTGGTCTTCGTCATCCCCTTCTTCCTTTGGGTGAAGGAGCCGCCGCAGCTGGCACCAGTCGACCCCGGCGCCGTGCGTCAGGGCTTGCGCGACCTGGGCACGACCCTGAAGCGCCTGCCGAAACATCCCAGCCTTCTGGCCTATCTCGGCTCGTCCACCTTCTACCGTGACGGGCTGAACGGCATCTACGCGTTTGGCGGGATCTACGCCGCAGGGGTGCTGGGCTGGTCGATCGTCCAGATCGGTGTCTTCGGCATCCTGGCCGCGACGATCGGGGCGATCGGCTGCTGGTTCGGCGGCCGTGCGGATCGACGATGGGGACCGAAACCGGTGATCGTGACCTGCATCCTCGTCCTGATCCTCGTCTGTTGCGTGATCGTCTCGACCGACCGCACGATGGTGGTGTTCGCGCCGGTCGCGGCAGGGTCAGCCGCGCCCGATGTCGTCTTCTACCTGTGCGGCGGTCTGATCGGCGCGTCGGGCGGCGCGTTACAGGCGGCGTCGCGCACGATGATGGTCCGGCAAGCCAACCCCGAACGCATGACCGAGGCCTTCGGGCTGTTCGCGCTGTCGGGCAAGGCGCTCAGTTTCATGGCGCCGGGGCTGATCGCGCTGGCGACCACGCTGAGCGAGAGCCAGCGGCTGGGGGTTTCCCCGCTGATCGGGCTTTTCGCAATCGGGTTGATCCTGCTAGTGTGGGTAAAACCGGAAGGAGAGCATACATCGGCATGGGACGTGGAAAACTCACCCTCGCGGTCTTGATCGCGCTGTTGTCGGCGGGACCCGGCCAGGCGCAGAATCTGGCCAACCAGCTGTTCGGGGCGCATCCCTTGCCGTCCGTCGCGCCCTCGCAGGCTTTCGGGTCCTACGCGCGGGGCTGTGCCGACGGACTGGTGGCGCTGCCGGAAACCGGCCCCACCTGGCAGGCGATGCGGCTGTCGCGCAACCGCAACTGGGGCCACCCCGAGATGATCGCCTATCTGCAGGACCTCAGCCGCGAGGCGGTGCGGATCGGCTGGCGGGGGCTTTATATCGGCGATATCAGCCAACCGCGAGGGGGGCCGATGACCTCGGGACACGCCAGCCACCAGATGGGACTCGATGCGGATGTCTGGATGCTGCCACCGCCGCGGCTGAACCTGACCCGGGCGGAGCGGGAGTCGCTCAGCTCGATTTCGGTCCGCACCGACGATCAGCGCCGCATCAATTCGAACTGGACACCACAGCATCACGCGCTTCTGCGTGCCGCGGCCAGCGATCCGCGCGTCGACCGCATCTTCGTCGCCGCCGCCGTCAAGATCGAGATGTGCCGCACGGCGACCCGCGCCGACACGCCCTGGCTGCAGAAGATCCGTCCCGCGGTCGGGCATAACTTCCATTTCCATGTGCGGATGCGCTGCCCGCAAGGCTCGCGTTATTGCGAGACGCAGACCCCGACGGTGCGCGAGTTGTCCAACGGCGGCAACGGCTGCGACGAGACGCTGACCTGGTGGGTGACCGATTTCCTCAACCCGCCCCCGCGGACCGAACGAACCGAACCCGCGCCCCGCCGCCGGCATCCGCGCGAGTTCACGCTGGCCGATCTGCCGCAGCAATGCACGGACGTGGTGCGCCGGCCGTAGGGTTGGAGCAACCGGGGCGGGGTGGCGCCAGGACCGGCGCGACGGGGTGCACAAAATTGTGCGCCACTGCAAGCCAATGGTATAATTGAATTATCCGGACCCGTTAACCGAAACGAAACTTTTGGCGAACCGGCCTGCGCGCCCCCGTCGACCCCTTGCGGGTTTCACGCGCTCATCCTAGATCGTTGGGCGAGGCCACGTCCTCGGCCTGTTCGGGGAGCGAAGTCCGGGACGGCCCGGCGATCTGCAAACGGGGGTTGCCGTGGCGTGGTTCCTTCTTCTCATCGCGGGTCTGCTGGAAGTCGTCTGGGCCTTCCTGATGAAGCTTTCCTTCGGCTTCACGCGATTCTGGCCGAGTCTGGGGACCATCGGTTTCATGGTCGGCAGCTTCGCGCTCCTGTCGATCTCGATGCGCAGCCTGCCGCTGGGCACGGCCTACATGGTCTGGACGGGAATCGGCGCGATCGGGGCTTTCGTCGTCGGCGTCGTGCTTCTGGGCGAGGAGTTGTCCGCGATCCGCGCGCTGGCCGCGCTGCTGATCGTCAGCGGGATCGTGCTGATGAAGGTCTCGTCCAGCGCCTGACCTGATTTCTGTCGCCGGCCGCCGGTCAGCGCGGATCGATCCCGGTGATCGCAATGTCGCGCGCGATGCCCGCCGTCGCCTGCCACCAGGCCGAGGCGCGGGTCCGGGCCTTGTGGAATTCGAACGCCGCCTGGTCGATGAAGGTTTCCTCGACTCGCCAGACCAGCGAGTCCTGCGTCGGCGACACGTCGAAGGCAAGGCAGCCCGGTTCGGCGCGCGACAGGCGAACATGTTCCGGCAGGTGCTGCCTGAGCAGATCGGCATCCTGGGGGGAGGCGCAGCGCAAATGGCCCGACACTCGCACGGTGCCGGACCGGTCCGTGCCGCTGGATTGCTGGCTCATGGGGATCCTCGCTCGATGGTCCTGCCGCGAGTGTGGCACAGTCGCCCGGGCGCCGCACGAGATACTTGCATCGCCTTCTGCGCAGGCTTAGAGGGGCGTGTCCCCCGCGGTAGCACGCCGGGTGGCCAAGTCTCCGACCACCTTGTCAAAACGGAAACGACATGTCCCGATTCCACCTGCCCGGCATCCTTGCCATGGCCGCGATCGTCGTGGCCTCCAACATCCTTGTCCAGTTCCTGCTCGGCGATTTCCTGACCTGGGGCGCGCTGACCTATCCGCTGGCCTTTCTGGTCAACGACGTGATGAATCGCGTCTACGGTCCCGCTGCCGCGCGCCGGGTCGTCTGGGCGGGTTTCGCCACCGGCGTCGCCTGTTCGTTGATCGGCACGCAGATCGTGGGCGAGTTCGGCCCGCTGGTCACGCTGCGCATCGCCATCGCCTCGGGGCTTGCGTTCCTGACGGCGCAGATGCTGGATGTCGCCATCTTCGACCGGCTGCGCGACCAGCGCTGGTGGAAGGCGCCGCTGGCCTCGACATTGGTCGGATCGACAGTCGATACCGTGCTGTTCTTCTCCATCGCCTTCGCCGCCGCCTTCACCTTTCTGGAGCCGGGCAACGATGTCGGCTGGGCCAATGAGGCCGTCCCACTGCTGGGTTGGGGCGCGCCCGCGCCCGTCTGGATCAGCATGGCGATCGCCGACTGGATGGTCAAACTGGGCCTCGCGCTGCTCGCGTTGATGCCATTTCGCATAATCGTGCGAAAAATGACGCAACAGGTCGCATAAAACCTTTTGACAAACACAAAATCTGTGCCACCTTGTCCTTAGTTTCAACCAAGCGAAAGGAGGTGGTCCAGTGTCTAGAGTGATATTGGAGAGAGGTGTCGGGACAGTCGGAGGGGGCGGTTGCTGACGGCAGTCCGCGGCAACGGAACTTCTGGTTGGATCAGGTTCTAACCGATCCCATCTCCTGAAGCTCGTGAGGGCCGCCCCAGACCGGGGCGGCCCTTTCGATTCCGGCGGAGAATCAAGGATGCTGCGCATTTCCGATACGATCGTCCTGCAGGATTGGGAGCTTGTCGAAAGCTTCACGCGGTCCTCGGGGCCGGGCGGGCAGAACGTCAACAAGGTGGCGACGGCGGTCGAGTTGCGGTTCGAGGCCGAGCGAAGCCCGCATCTGCCCCCGGCGGTCAAGTCGCGCCTGCGCCGCCTTGCCGGGCGTCGCTGGACGCAGGAAGGCGCCATCGTGCTGCGGGTGGAGGAAACGCGCAGCCAGGTGCGCAACCGCGAGATCGCGCGCGAGCGGCTGAAGGAGCTTGTCACCGCGGCGCTGAACCCGCCGAAGCGCCGCATCCCGACGCGCCCGACGCTGGGCAGCAAGCGCCGTCGCCTGGCGGCGAAAACCCAGCGCGGCGAGATCAAGGCCCTGCGCGGCAGTGTCACGCCCGAGGACAGCTGAGGACGGGTAAAAAATAAACCCTTGGCGAGGCAGAACGGCAGAGATGAAACCCACCGCACTCGAATCGCTGCGCGCCCTGGTCGCGCCGGTTTTCCGACGGCCGGACTATATTCAGGCCGCCGCACTCTGCCTGCGCGACAGCAAGGCGGGGCGCGACGTGCTGATGATCACCAGCCGCGGGAGCGGTCGCTGGGTCTTGCCGAAGGGCTGGCCCATGAAGGGGCGCACACTGGCCGGCGCCGCCCTTCAGGAGGCCTGGGAGGAAGCCGGTGTCGTCGGCCGAGTCCACGAAATTCCCGTCGGCTACTACACCTACCAGAAACGCCACCGCACCGGGCTTCCGCTGTCCTGCCGGGTCGAGGTGTTCCGGATCGACGTCGCCGACCTGGCCCGTGACTGGCCCGAGAAGAAAAGCCGGAAGCGCCAGTGGTTTCGCCCCGACGCCGCCGCGGATCTGGTCGCCGAGGCGGATCTGGCGGCGTTGTTGCGCCGGCTTTGAGGGGGCTGGGGCTGCGGATGGATTGATCACCCGCCCGATATCCGCTAGGCGGCGGCGAACATGACACTTTCATGACGGCCAAGGAGCCGTAGTGCGATGACCCTGCGCGCCGACCCCGAAGCCCGGGGGATCAAGACCCTCGACAAGGACCTGCGGCGCATCAGCCTGATGGAGCAGGCGTTGGTCTTCACCTCCCGCCCGCTGGTCGGTTCGGGGGTGGCGCTGGCGTTCCTGGTTCTGGTCGGGCTGGTGGCGGCGATCTTCATGGGTGCCGCGCCGGGGACGCTGGTGGTGGTCGCGGCGGCGGTGATCGGCGGCTACATGGCGCTGAACATCGGCGCGAACGATGTCGCCAACAACATGGGCCCGGCGGTGGGGTCGAAGGCGGTGACGCTGGTCGGCGCGCTGGCCATCGCCGCGATCTGCGAGACCGCGGGCGCGCTGCTGGCGGGCGGGGACGTGGTGCGCACGGTCAGCCGCGGCATCATCGCGCCCGAGGCGGTGGCGGCGCCGCAGCACTTTATCTGGGCGATGATGGCGGCGCTGCTGGCCGGGGCGATGTGGATCAACCTGGCGACCTGGGTCGGCGCGCCGGTTTCGACCACGCATTCGATCGTCGGCGGGGTCATGGGCGCGGGAATCGCGGCGGTGGGATTCAGCGCCGTGAACTGGCCGACGATGGGCACGATCGCGGCGAGCTGGGTGATCTCGCCCGTGCTGGGGGGGGCCACGGCCGCGCTGTTTCTGGCGGTGATCAACCATCGGATCATCTATCGCGACGACAAGATCGCCGCGGCCCGGGTCTGGGTTCCGATCCTGATCGGGGTGATGGGCGGGGTCTTTGCCACCTACATGGCGCTGAAAGGCATTTCCCGGATCGTTTCCTTCAGCCTGGGCCAGTCGCTTCTGATCGGTCTGCTCGTCAGCGTGCCGCTGGCACTGCTGATGCGGCCGGTGATCCGGCGCCAGTCCGAGGGGCTGGAGAATCGCAACAAGTCCCTGAAGACGCTGTTCGCGATCCCGCTGGTCTTCTCGGCGGCGCTGTTGTCCTTCGCGCATGGGGCCAATGACGTGGCGAACGCCGTGGGGCCGCTGGCGGCGATCGTGCACGCGGTTCAGGAGGGGGGCGCGGCCGAGGCGGTGGCGATCCCGCTGTGGGTGATGATCATCGGGGCGCTGGGGTTGTCGTTCGGGCTGGTGCTGTTCGGCCCGAAGCTGATCAACATCGTCGGCTCCGAGATCACGCGGCTGAACGCGATGCGGGCGTATTGCGTGGCGCTGGCGGCGGCGGTGGTGGTGATTGTTGCGTCGTGGTTGGGGTTGCCGGTGAGTTCGACGCATATTGCGATCGGGGGGATCTTTGGGGTGGGGTTCTATCGCGAGTGGTATCATGAGCGGGTGCTGAAGGAGAGCCGCGATCTGTCGGCGCTGCCGGTCGAGGAGCGGACCCGGCGCAAGGTGGTCCGGCGGGCGCATTTGCTAACGATTCTAGCGGCTTGGGTGGTGACGGTGCCGGCGGCGGCGACGTTGTCGGCGGGGCTGTTCCTACTGCTGGTGGCGGTGACGGGCAGCGCCTGACCCCCTGACCGGCGCCGGTTTCCGGGGGTGCGTCGGGGGCGGGAACCCCGCCGGCGGGGTGCTGGCGGGCGTATGGCAAGCGGCTGGCAAGCGTATGGCAAGCGTATGGCAGTTCCGAACGGTGCGGAAAGGATGCGCTAAGCAGTTCGCGCGCCGAAAATGGCCGAGCCCACGCGGATATGGGTCGCGCCCAGGGCCACCGCGGTTTCGAAATCGTCGCTCATCCCCATCGAGAGGCCGGCGAGGCCGTTGCGTTCGGCGATCTGCGCCAGCATGCGGAAATCCGGCGCGGGGTCTTCGTCCACGGGCGGGATGGTCATCAGGCCGATGAGCGGCAGGTCCAGCCCGCGTACCTCGGCGATGAAGGCATCGGCAATCTCGGGCAGGATGCCGGCCTTCTGCGGCTCGGCGCCGGTGTTGATCTGGATGAAGAGGTCGGGCGAGGCGCCGCGTTCCTGCGCCAGACGGGCCAGTGTCCCTGCCAGTTTCGGACGGTCGAGCGAGTGGATCGCCTGGAACATCTCGACCGCGGCGCGGGCCTTGTTGGTCTGCAGGGGGCCGATCAGGTGCAACGCGATTCCGTCATAGCGCGCCTGGAAGTCGGGCCAGCGGGACTGCGCCTCCTGCACGCGGTTTTCGCCGAAGATGCGATGGCCTTCGTCCAGAACCGCCTGGACGCGCTCCGCCGGCTGGACCTTGGAGACGGCGATCAGCGTGACCGAGTCGGCGGCGCGGCCGGCGGCGGCTTCGGCCGCGCGCAGGCGGCGGGTGATGTCGGCAAGGGACATGGGCGCGCGCCGGCGGGCGGGTCAGGAACCGGGCGCCGAGAACCGCAGACCCGGGTGCGGATCAGGGTGATAGCGCGGTCCGCGGCGTTCGAAGTTGCCGGCGTCGACAGAGATCCCCAGACCCAGCGCCCAGCCGTTGTCGAAGGGATGGTGCACCGACATCGTGTATTCCGCCCCCGCGACCGCACGGGTCCGGGCGTCGCCGGCGTCCGAATAGGCGACGCCGAAGCGGCCTTCCAGTTGGTGCTTGACGGTGGGCTGTGCGGCGGCCGGCGCGGCAAGCGCCAGAAGAACGGCAAGGGCAGGGATCGCGCGCATGGAGGGGCCTTTTCGGTTGGTCATGCCGACGGAAAGCTAGCACCGAAGGACGGGGTCGCCAATGGGCCGGCCCAAAAGAAAAGAGCGGGCGCAAGGCCCGCTCTTTCCGGAAGTGCTGGTTCGTTCGGTATCAGAACGCGAAGTAGAGACCGACGTCGAAGCGGTTGGTGCCGTTGCCGGCAAAGTCGCGGGTCCGGGCGAAGCCACCCTCGACCGACGCGCCGCCGCCGAGCGCGTAGCTGGCGCCCAGGCCGTAGCTTGTGCCGACGCCGTTGTTTTCACGCGCGACAAAGCCGTAGACGTTCGTGTCGGGCATGACGTCGTAGCCACCCTTCAGGGCCCACTTGTTCGCCTTGACGGCAGCGATCTCGGTCCGCCCATAGGTCAGGGCGACATCCCAGGGGCCGGCATCGTAGCCGACGCCAGCGAAGATGTAGTCGTCACCGTTGCGGACGCCGGAGTCGAACTTCTCGTAGGCGATAACCGCGGTGAAGCCCTGGAAGGTGCCGCTGGCGCCGATCGCGTAGGTGTCGTCGGTCAGGTGCGCACGGACGGTGACGTCCTGGAAGGTGTAGCTCGCCTCGATGCCGTTGGTCGCCCAGGGCTGGACGTTGCCGGCGCTCTGGTAAGCGGTCCAGCCGAAACGGCCGCCGTTGCTGGCCGTGTTGACCGCCAGGCTGTCGAAGCCGTTGCCTTCCAGGCCGGTGCCGGCGCTGCGGGTGTTCATGTAGAGCAGCGGCGAGCCTTCGACGACGCCGATGATGTTGCCCATGGCGACCCGCAGGCCTTCGTAGGCGACAAAGAAGTGCGCGGCGTTGCCACCGGCGTTCGCGGCGTTTTCTTCGGTCTGGAAGCGCTGGCGCGCACCGAGGGTCACACCACCGTCGGTCGTGGTGGTGATCTGGAACTGCAGGCGAAGACGGGTGGCGGTCTGCCAGTCGTCGACACCCACGCCCCGGTCTTCGACATAGCCGATACCGAAGCGGGCGTAGCCACCCAGGCTCCAGTCGGCGTTCGCCGAGGTCACCCGGGGGGTGAAGGCCGGGGCGGCGGTTTGAGCGGCGGCGACGCCAGCGGACAGCGCCAGGGCGGATGCCGCAAGGAGAATCTTTTTCATGGTTTCCCTCGTTGACTTAAGGATGCAGCCCACCTTGTCTGCAAGCTGGGTCTGTGCCTATTTCCCGCCAACCCCGCCCTTTTGCAAGTTGAAGGCACCGCCGGTTTCGACTCGGTCCGACATTGGTGCAGATTTGCCACGCCGACTGTGGCGCACGGGAACGTCCGCCGGGCGAAGGGCGGCAGCCTGGCGGCAATGTCTTGTTCCGGGCGCGAGGCTCGGCTAGACACGGGGGCAATACGAGGGACAGTGCGGCGAAAGGCCGAATAACATGACGATAGCGCGCACGGGGCGACTGATACTCTTGCTGACGCTGGTGGCGGCGTTGTCGGGCTGCGGGGGCTTTCGCTTCGGCAACCTGTTCGGCGGTGGCGGCGGCGGCCAGCAAACCGAAGAGGCGCCCGAGGAGCTGGGCCGCGCCCGGATGAACGTCGCCGGCGGCGGCACGATCTGGGACCTGTTCCGCGGGAACGAGAATCCGGGCACGGCGGTCGCGGTCAACCGCTACCTGTGGAATGCCTCGCTTCAGGTTCTGGATTTCCTGCCGGTCGAATCGGTCGATCCTTTCACCGGGGTGATCGTGACCGGGTTCGGCACGCCGCCGGGCGGCGGGCGGCCCTACCGGGCGACGGTGCATGTCAGCGACGGCGCGCTGGACGCGCGCGCGCTGAACGTGGCGCTGGTCACCGGCGCCGGCCCGGCCAGCCCCGAGACGGTGCGCGCGGTGGAGAACGCGATCCTGACGCGGGCGCGGCAGTTGCGCATCCAGGACCGCCGGTTCTGACCGGACGCGCGGGCTGGACCCGCGCCGCTGACAAAGCTATCACCACGCCGGGCCACCAGAATGTCGCGTTCTGGCCCGGCGTTTTCATGTCAGGGGAAGATCGATGACCGGCGAAACCGCGCGCTACCAGCCGCAGATCACCGAGCCGAAATGGCAGGAGGCCTGGGAGGCCGCCGGCTGCTTCACCGCGCGGCGCGATCCGGCCCGGCCCAAGTACTACGTGCTGGAGATGTTCCCCTATCCGTCGGGGCGGATCCACATGGGGCATGTGCGCAACTACACGATGGGCGACGTGGTGGCGCGCACGCGCAAGGCGCAGGGCTATTCGGTGCTGCACCCGATGGGCTGGGACGCCTTCGGCATGCCGGCCGAGAACGCGGCGATGCAGGAAGGCGGGCATCCGGCGGAGTGGACCTACAACAACATCAAGGTGATGAAGGGGCAGATGAAGCCCCTGGGCCTGTCCATCGACTGGAGCCGCGAATTCGCCACCTGCGATCCGGAATACTACGGCCAGCAGCAGGCGATGTTCCTGGATTTCCTGGAGGCGGGGCTGGTCTATCGCAAGGCGGCGGTGGTCAACTGGGACCCGGTGGACATGACCGTGCTGGCCAACGAGCAGGTGATCGACGGCAAGGGCTGGCGGTCGGGCGCCGAGGTGGAAAGGCGGGAGCTGACGCAGTGGTTCTTCCGCATCTCGGAGTTTTCGGAGGAGTTGCTGGCGGCCATCGACGGGCTGGAGAACTGGCCCGAGAAGGTGCGGCTGATGCAGAAGAACTGGATCGGCCGGTCGCGCGGGCTGCAGTTTTCCTTCTCGACCGTGGACGCGCCCGAGGGGTTCGAGCGCATCGAGGTCTACACGACGCGGCCCGACACGCTGATGGGGGCGTCGTTCGTGGCCGTGTCGCCCGACCACCCGCTGGCGAAGCATCTGGAGCGCCATGACACCGGCATCGCCGCCTTCAACGCCGAGTGCCGGCGGATCGGCACGACCGAGGAGGCGCTGGAGAAGGCCGAGAAGCGCGGCTTCGACACCGGCATCACCGTCCGCCACCCGTTCGACACCGCCTGGGAACTGCCGGTCTACATCGCGAATTTCATCCTGATGGACTACGGCACCGGCGCCATCTTCGGCTGCCCGGCGCATGACCAGCGCGACTTCGACTTCGCCACGAAATACGACCTGCCGATCCCCGCCGTCTTCGTCCCCGAGGGCGAGGAGGACGCAGCCCTGGCCGAGGCCTATGTGCCGCCGAAGAGCGAGCGGGTGCAATACGTGCGCGGCTTCGCCGGCGAGGAGGTTCAGACCGGCGAGGAGGCGGTCGAGGCCGCCATCGACTTCTGCCAGTCGCGCGGCGTGGGGCAGGGGGTGACGAAGTTCCGCCTGCGCGACTGGGGGCTGTCGCGCCAGCGCTACTGGGGCTGCCCGATCCCGGTGGTGCATTGCGACGCCTGCGGCGTGGTGCCCGAGAAGAAGGAAAACCTGCCGGTCGAACTGCCCAAGGACGTCAGTTTCGACCAGCCCGGCAACCCGCTGGACCGGCACCCGACCTGGCGCGACTGCGCCTGCCCGCGCTGTGGCGGCAAGGCGCGGCGCGAGACCGACACGATGGACACCTTCGTCGATTCAAGCTGGTACTTCGCCCGCTTCACCGCACCGCGCGCCGAAACGCCAACCGTGGCCGAGGATGTCGCCTACTGGATGAACGTCGACCAGTATATCGGCGGGGTCGAGCATGCGATCCTGCACCTCTTGTATTCCCGCTTCTTCGCGCGCGCGATGCACCGCACCGGCCACCTGCCGGCGAAGGCGATCGAGCCGTTCGACGCGCTGTTCACGCAAGGCATGGTCACGCACGAGATCTACATGTCTTGGGATGACCGTGAGCGACCAGTCTATCATCTGCCTGAAGATGTTATCCTGCACACAATGGTTGATGGGAAGCGGGTCGCAGTTCTGAAGGCGCAGCTGGTTTCTAACGGTGAAACGCTCGAAGATCGCATAGACAACACGCTGGCCTTAGGAATTGGGACCGCCGAAATTGTCCCCTCAGCCAAGATGTCGAAATCGAAGAAGAACGTCGTCGATCCGGTCGACATCATCGCGCGATTCGGTGCGGACACCGCGCGCTGGTTCGTCCTGTCCGACAGCCCGCCCGAGCGCGACGTGGAATGGACCAGCGCCGGGGCCGAGGCGACGCACAAGCACCTCGCCCGCGTCTGGGCGCTGAGCGAGCGCATCGCCGCGATGCCCGAAGCCGGCGCCGCGCCCGGCGACGCGGATCTGCTGCGCGCCATGCACCGTGCGATCGACGAGGTCAGCCGCACGATCGAAAGCTTCGCCTTCAACAAGTCGATCGCCGCGCTCTATACCTTCACCAACGTGCTTTCGAAGGCCGACGCCTCGGGCCCGGTGATGCGACGGGCCGTCCGCACGCTTGCGCAGTTGATGGCGCCGATGGTCCCGCACCTGGCCGAGGAGGTCTGGGCGATGCAGGGCGGCGAAGGCCTGGTGACCGAGGCGTCTTGGCCGGTCGCCGACCCGGCGATGCTGGTGTCCGACACCGTGACGCTGCCCATCCAGATCAACGGCAAGCGCCGAGCCGAGATCACGGTCGCCGCGGATGCCACCAAGGAAGATGTTGAAAAGATCGCGCTGGCCGACGATGCTGTGTTGCGGTTCCTCGCCGGGGCCGCGCCGAAGAAGGTGATCGTCGTGCCGGGACGGATCGTGAATGTGGTGCTCTGACAGGCGGGCGTTCCTGGCCGGACTGGCGGCCTTCGCGCTGACCGGCTGCCGGTTCACGCCGGTCTACGGCCCGGGCGGGGCGGGCCGCGCGCTGATGGGTGCGGTGCGCGCCGACGATCCGGTCAGCCGCGCCGATTACCAGTTCGTCGCCGCGCTGGAGGAACGCCTGGGCCGGCCGGTCCGGGCAGGCTACGCGCTTTCCTATCGGATCGGTCAGAGCGAGCTGGAGACCGGGGTGGTCCGCAGCCTGGGCCCAACCCGCATCCAGTTGAGCGGCACCCTGGATTTCGTGCTGACCGACGCCGCGACCGGCGCGCAGGTGGCGAGCGGACGGATCGTGGCCGACAGCGCCTATTCCACGACCAGCAACCAGTTGACCACGTTGACCGCGGCCGAGGATGCCGAACTGCGGCTGATGCGGATGCTGGTCGACGGGTTGGTCACCCGCCTGATGACCGAGCCGGGCCTCAGGCGCGCATGAAACTCGCCCCGCGTGACGCGCCGGGCTTTCTGGCCCGCCCGGACCCGCGCGTGCCGGGGCTGCTGATCTGGGGCGCCGATCCGATGCGCGTGGCCGAGCGTCGGCAGACCCTGATCCGCGCGCTGATCGGACCCGCGGGCGAGGCCGAGATGCGGCTGGCGCGCTTTCCCGCCGCCGATCTGCGCAAGGACCCGGCGGCGGCGCTGGACGCGGTCAAGGCGCAGGGGTTCTTCGCAGGCCCGCGCGCCGTGCTGATCGAGGAGGCCGCCGACGCCGCCGCCCCGGCCCTGGCCCCGGCGCTGGCCGACTGGGCGCCGGGCGACGCGATGCTGGTGGTCACCGGGGGCGTTCTTCCCGCATCCTCGAAATTGCGCAAGCTGTTCGAGGGGGACAAGCGCGCTTTCGCGCTGGCGGTCTATGACGACCCGCCGGGTCAGGCCGAGATTTCCGCCATGCTGCAGGCCGAAGGGCTGGGCGACATCCCAAGCGACGCGATGCGCGATCTGAGCGCGCTGGCGCAGACCATCGAGCCGGGGGATTTCCGCCAGACGCTGCAGCGGATCGCGCTCTACAAGCTGGGCGATCCGGCGCCCCTGACGCCGGTGGAGATCGCCGCGCTGGCCCCGATGGGCGGCGAGGCCGATGTCGATGACGTGCTCAATGCCGTGTCCGAGGGGCGCGCAGCCGAGGTGGCGCCGCTGATGGCGCGGCTGGCGGCGCAGGGTGTCGCGCCGGTCGCGCTGTGCATCGGGGCGATCCGGCATTTCCGCCTGCTGCACGGGCTGCTGGCCGATCCGCGCGGCCCGGCGCAGGCGGTGGAACGGATGCGCCCGCCGGTCTACGGGCCGCGCCGGAACCGGCTTCTGCGCCAGGCGCAGCGCTGGTCCCTGGCCCAGGTCGAGGAGGCGCTGTCCCAGCTGGTCGAGACTGACCTCACGCTGCGTTCCTCCAGCCGGGCGCCGCTGGCGGCGGTCCTGCAGCGCACGCTGATACGGCTCAGCATGATCGGCGCGCGGCGGATCGATGCGTGATGCAGCGTTCGGTGCGCGGGGCCGCGCGCCCCCGAGAAAACGCTTGGCGCGCATGTCGAATCGTGCATGACTTTGACCGTCGGATCAAAATTCGGGACCGCGTTTCGCCGCGCCACCCCGTAGAGCAAAGGGAACCTCGAATGACCAGATCTCTTTACCGCCTGCCCGGCACGCTGATCACCCGCCGCAGATTGCTCGTCGCCTCGGCCGGGGCCGCGGCGCTGACCGGGCTGGGCACCGCGCCGGGTCGCTTGCTGGCGCAGACGCCCCTGCGGGTCGCCGGCATCTACACCGTGCCGGTCGAGCAGCAGTGGGTCAGCCGCATCCACCTCGCCGCCGAGGCCGCCGTAGCACGGGGCGAGATCGCCTACACCTTCACCGAGAATGTGTCGAACACCGATTACGCGCGCGTCATGCGCGAATACGCCGAATCGGGCGTGGACCTGGTCGTCGGCGAGGTTTTCGGCGTCGAGCAGGAATCGCGCGAGGTTGCCGCCGACTATCCCGGCGTCGCCTTCCTGATGGGGTCGAGCTTCAAGGAAGACCCGTCGCTGGGCAATTTCGCGGTCTTCGACAACTACATCCAGGACGCGGCCTACCTGACCGGGCTGGTCGCGGGCGCGATGACCGAAAGCGCCAATATCGGCATGGTCGGCGGCTTCCCGATCCCCGAGGTCAACCGGCTGATGCACGCCTTCATGGACGGCGCGCGCGAGATCAACCCCGACATCCGCTTCCAGGTCGCCTTCATCGGGTCATGGTTCGACCCACCGCGCGCCAAGGAGACCGCGTTTGGCATGATCGAGGCGGGTGCCGACCTGATGTATGCCGAACGATTCGGCGTGTCGGACGCGGCGCAGGAGCGCGATGTGCTGGCGATCGGCAACGTGATCGACACCCAGCCCGAATATCCCGACACGGTCATCACCTCGGCTTTGTGGCATTTCGAACCGACGCTGGAGGCGGCACTGGCCCGCGTCCGCGAGGGGGACTTCGCCGCCGCCGACTACGGGATCTACTCGCACATGGAGTATGGCGGCTGTTCGATGGCCCCGCTGGGCACGTTCGAAGGGCGCGTTCCCGAGGAGGTCATGGCCCTCGTCGCCGAGCGCGAGGCGGCGATCCTGGCCGGCGAGTTCACGGTGAACATCAACGACGAGGAGCCCCGCTCGTCGTGACGGAGGCGCAGGAAGGGGCGCAGGCCACGGTCCTGCGCCTCGACGGGATCACCAAGCGGTTCGGCCAGGTGCTGGCCAACGACTCGGTTTCGCTGGCCCTGAAGCGCGGCGAAGTCGTGGCGCTGCTGGGCGAGAATGGCGCGGGCAAGACCACGCTGATGCATATCCTCTTCGGCCACTATGCTGCCGATGCGGGGCGGATCGAGGTCTTTGGCGAGGCCTTGCCGCCGGGCAATCCGCGCGCCGCGCTCGATGCCGGCGTGGGGATGGTGCACCAGCATTTCACGCTGGCCGAAAACCTGTCGGTTCTGGACAACATCCTGCTGGGAACCCGGCCCCTCTGGGCGCCGGGGCTGGGGCGGGCGGCGGCGCGGGCGCGGGTGGTGCAACTGGCGCGCGATTTCGGCCTGGCGGTGGTGCCCGAACACCGTGTCGGCAACCTGAGCGTCGGCGAGAAGCAGCGCGTCGAGATCCTCAAGGCGCTCTACCGCGACGCGCGCATCCTGATCCTGGACGAACCCACCGCCGTGCTGACCCCGCAGGAGACGGAAGACCTGTTCGCAACCCTGCGCAAGATGGTCGCCAAGGGGCTGTCGGTCGTCTTCATCAGCCACAAGCTGCACGAGGTTCTGGCGATCTCGAATCGCGTCGTCGTGCTGCGCCACGGCCGACTGGTGGGCGAGGTCGAAACCGCAAGGACCGACCGCGCGCAACTCGCCGGCATGATGGTCGGCGCGGAGGTGCGCGCGCCGGAACGGCGCGACAGCGCCCCCGGTGTGGCGCTGCTGACGCTCGCGGCGGTGTCGACAGCCGACCGCGGCAGCGCGCCGGGGCTGAAGGGCGCCGATCTGGAACTGCGCGCGGGCCAGATCGTGGGACTGGCCGGCGTTTCTGGCAACGGGCAGGGGGCGCTGGCAAGCCTGCTTGCCGGACTGGAAGCGCCGATCGCGGGGGAAATGCGGCTTGCCGGGGCCGCGCCACGCCGCTGGTCGCCGCGCGCGGCCATGCGCGCCGGCATCGCCCGCATCCCCGAGGATCGTCACGCCACCGGCACCATCGCCGATTTCACACTGACCGAGAACGCGATCCTGGAAAGCTATGCGCGCGCGCCCTTCAGCCGCCGCGGCTGGATGGACTGGCGCGCCGCGCGCGATTTCGCCGCCCGCCTGATCGCCCGCTACGACGTCCGCTGCCCGGGGCCTGAGACGCGCATCCGGCTGCTGTCCGGCGGCAACATGCAGAAACTGATCCTCGGCCGCGCGCTGGAAGGCGCGCCGCGGGTGATCCTGGCCAACCAGCCGGTGCGCGGGCTCGACATCGGGGCCATCGCCTTCGTGCATGGCCAGCTTCTGGAGGCGCGCGCGCGGGGTGCCGCGATCCTGCTGATTTCCGAGGATCTGGACGAGGTCATGGCGCTGTCGGACGTGATCCACGTGATCTACGAGGGGCGGCTGTCGCCCGTCTTCGCGCGTGCCGAGAAGTCGGCGGCGGAACTGGGCGAATGGATGGCGGGCGGCGGCTTCGCGGACGGCGCCCATGCGGCTTGAGCCGGTCGCCAATCCGTCGCTGGCGCGGCTTCTGGGCTTTCCCGCCGTGGCCTTGGCGGTAACGGTGCTGATCGGATCGGGCCTCGCGATGGTCGCGGGCGCCGACCCGTTCGCCACGCTGGGGCTGATCCTGCGCGGCGCCGCAGGCTCGCAATTCGCGGCGCTTGAGACGCTCAATCGCGCGACGCCCCTGATCTTCACCGGCCTTGCCGTCGCCGTCGCGTTTCGCGCCCGGCTGTGGAACATCGGGGCCGAGGCGCAGCTGTACGCGGGCGCGGTGATGGTGGCGCTGCTGGGCACCGGCGCGCTTGCCTGGCCCGCGGGGCTGCTGTTGCCGGCGATGGCCGGGGCGGCGATGCTGGCGGGCGCCCTGGTGCTGCTGGGCCCCGCGGTGCTGAAGGTGCGATTCGGGGTCGATGAGGTGGTGACGACGCTTCTCTTCAACTTCGTCGTGCTGCTTTTCGTGTCGATGCTGCTCGAAGGTCCCTTGAAGGACCCGATGGGCATGGGCTGGCCGCAATCGCCGCGCCTGGTGCCCGAAGCGCGCCTGCCGCGCCTGGTCGAGGGGTTGCGGCTGCACTGGGGTTTCGCGCTGGGGCTGATCGCGGCGGTGATCGTGTGGGTGATCCAGACCCGCACGACGCTGGGCTACGAGATGCGCGCGGTCGGGCTGAACCGCCAGGCGGCCGAGTTCGCCGGCATCCCCGTCGGCCGCGTGATCCTGAAGACGGCGCTGCTGTCGGGCGGGCTGGCGGCGCTCGCGGGCTTTTCCGAGGTGGCGGGGCTGAAGGGCAACCTCACGCTCGATATCAGCCCCGGCTTCGGCTACACCGGCATCATCGTCGCCATGCTGGCGCTGCTCAACCCGCTGGGCGTCGTCGTCACCGCGATCTTCGTCGCCGGGGTCTTCGTCGGCGCCGACAGCATGAGCCGGGCGGCCGGCGTGCCCACCTACATCGCCAACATCATGCTGGCCACCGCGCTGCTGACCATGGTGCTGGCGATCCAACTGTCGCGTTTCCGCGTGAAGTGGGGCTGAGATGGCGGAAATCCTCGATATCCTTCTCTCCGCCAGCTTCTGGGCCGCGGTCATCCGCATCGCCTCGCCGCTCATTTTCGCCACGATGGGCGAGCTGATCTGCGAGCGCGCCGGCGTCCTGAACCTCGGGATCGAGGGGATCATGGTCGCCGGGGCGTTCGCGGGCTGGATGGCGGTCTATTCGGGCCTCGGCCTCTGGACCGGGGTGGCGGTGGCGATGGGGGCGGGGATGCTGTTCGGGCTGCTGCATGGCACGCTGACCGTGCCCTTCGGCCTGTCGCAGCATGTCGTGGGCCTGGGCATCACGCTTCTGGCGACGGCGGTGGCCTATTTCGCCTATCGCCTGGCGCTGCCCCGCGTCACCACCCCCCCGCGGATCGAGGCGTTCCAGCCGCTGCCCGTCCCCTACCTTTCCGACCTGCCGATCGTCGGGCCCGCGCTCTTCACCCAGACGCCGCTGACCTATCTGGCTTTCGCGCTGGTGGGCGTGGTCTCGCTGGTGCTCTACCGCACGCCGCTGGGGCTGGCCGTGCGCGCGGCGGGCGAGAATCCGGCGGCGGTTGAATCGCAGGGGCTGTCGGTCACCGCGATCCGCATGGGGGCGGTGATGGTCGGCTCGGGGCTGATGGCGGTGGGCGGCGCCTTCCTGACCATGTCGGCGTTCAACTCCTTCTTCTTCGAGATGGTCAATGGCCGCGGCTGGATCTGCATCGCGCTCGTCGTCTTCGGCGCCTGGATGCCGGGCAAGGCGCTGCTTGGCGCGGTCCTTTTCGGCATCTTCGACGCGTTCCAGATCCGGCTCCAGCAGACCGCGCTGGGGGCCGACATTCCCTATCAGGTGTTCCTCATGCTGCCGTTCCTGCTGTCGATCCTGGCCCTTGTGGTCATGTCGCGCCGCGCCGCCGTGCCCGCGGCCCTGATGACGCCCTACAGCAAGGGGGAACGCTGATGTTCGACCTGATCGTGAAGGGCGGCACGCTGCCCGATGGGCGGGTGGCCGACATCGGCATCCGCGGCGACCGGATCGCGGCGGTCGAGGCGCTGCCCGACGGGGTCGAGGCCGGCGCGGTCATCGAGGCCGCGGGCGATCTGGTCAGCCCGCCCTTCGTCGATCCGCATTTCCACATGGACGCGACGCTTTCCTACGGGCAACCGCGCATCAACGCCTCGGGCACGCTGCTGGAAGGCATCGCGCTCTGGGGCGAGCTTCGCGAACAGGCGTCGGTCGAAGCGATGGTGGAGCGCGCGCTTGCCTATTGCGACTGGGCGGTCTCGGAGGGGCTCTTGGCGATTCGCAGCCATGTCGACACCACGCCCGATCACCTCAACACCGTCACCGCGCTGCTGGAGGTGCGCGAGAAGGTCCGCGACTACATCGACCTGCAACTGGTGGCCTTTCCGCAGGACGGGCTTTACCGGGCGCCGAACGGGCGGGAAAACCTGATCCGGGCGCTTGATCGCGGCGTCGATGTCGTGGGCGGCATCCCGCATTTCGAACGCACGATGGAGGAGGGGTCGCGATCCGTCCGCGACCTCGCCACCCTCGCCGCCGAGCGCGGCCTGCCCATCGACCTGCATTGCGACGAAACCGACGACCCGCTGAGCCGCCATGTCGAGACGCTGACGCATGAGGTGCGCCGCCTCGGCCTGCAGGGGCGCGCCGCCGGTTCGCACCTGACCTCGATGCATTCGATGGACAATTACTACGTCTCGAAACTGCTGCCGCTGGTGGCCGAGGCCGGGCTGGCGGCGATCCCCAACCCGCTGATCAACATCGTCCTGCAAGGTCGGCACGACACCTTTCCCAAGCGTCGGGGCCTGACGCGGGTGAAGGAGATGCAGGCGCATGGCATCACCGTGGGCTGGGGTCAGGATTGCGTGCGCGACCCGTGGTACAGCCTGGGCACCGCCGACATGCTGGACGTGGCCTTCATGGGGCTGCATGTCGCGCAGATGACCCACCCCGACGAGATGCGCCGCTGCTTCGACATGGTCACGGTCCAGAATGCGCGCATCCTGGGGCTGCGGGACTACGGGCTGGCCCCCGGCTGCACGGCCTCGCTGGTGGTGCTGGATGCCGGCGACCCGGTCGAGGCGATCCGCCTGCGCCCGGCCCGGCTGGCGGTGGTGTCGAAGGGGCGGATCGTGGCGCGCAGCCCGCGCGGCGATGCCGGGCTGACGCTGCCGGGGCGACCGAAGGCCATCCGGCGACGGCACCCGACGGGCTGATTTCAGCGTCCCTCTCGCGTCCCCTTGATCGCTCAGATGCGGGGGTCCCCGATGCCCGGAGGGCGGATTAAAATCAGGTAAATTTTTCAGACGAAATCTTTTTCTTTCAATGACTTGCTTGCGCGTCCAAATTTGGACGCTCGCCGGCCTTGCGCCGAAATGACGGACTTCCGGCGCGCGCTCGGGGTGCGATGGCGCGCAATTCGCTGCCGAAACGCAGGCGCAAGACACGAAAGGCCCCGCCGGGGCGGGGCCTTGCATCGGGTCGATTCGGACCGGCTCAGGCGGCGGGTTGCGCGGCCTTGGCGATGTCCTTCTTGATCTTCAGCGCGCGGGCGGACAGCTCGTCGTCCTTGGCCTTGGCCAAGAACGCATCCAGCCCGCCGCGGTGGTCCACCGAGCGCAGCGCCGCCGCCGAGACGCGCAGCGAATAGCTTTGCCCCAGCGATTCGGACGAAAGCGTCACATCCACCAGGTTCGGCAGGAAGCGACGCCGGGTGCGGTTGTTGGCGTGGCTCACGTTGTTGCCCGACATCGGGCCCTTGCCCGTCAGTTCGCAGCGGCGCGACATGGTGCTATCCTCGTCTTTCGGCGGGGCGCTTGCACGGCGCCCGGTCAATGGCAATGGGCGCTGCTGCGGCAGCGCCCGGAATCTAGACGCAGCCTCTAAGCGGTCCCGTCCGGCGCGTCAAGGGGGCCAAGCCCGTCGAGAAGCGCTTGCGCGGCTGCCCCCGCGCTGGTCTCGCCGCGGGCGACGGCTTCGGCAAGCGCCGCCATGCGCCGGCGGGCGGCCGGGGTTTCCAGCCGGGCCAGGAGCGCGCGGCGGACCTCCTCGCTGAACCAGTGGCGCGCCTGCGCCGCCCGCCGGTTTTCCCAGTGACCCTGCGCGCGCCGCCAGTCGACCAGCGCGCCGATGTCCTCCCAGACCGATTCGAGCCCCACCTCCTCCTGCGCCGAAACGGTGATCGCCTTGGGAAAGCCGGGCGGGTCCTGCTCGCGCGCGCGCAGAAGGCGCAGCGCGCCGGCATAGTCCGCGCGCGTGCGCTGCGCCTGCGCCTTCAGCTCGCCATCGGCCTTGTTGACGACGATCAGGTCCGCCACCTCCATGATGCCGCGCTTGACGCCCTGCAGTTCATCCCCGCCTGCGGGCGCCAGCAGCAGCAGGAAGACATCCGACAGCTCCGCCACGACGGTTTCGGACTGGCCCACGCCAACGGTTTCGATGAGCACGATATCGAAGCCCGCCGACTCGCACAGCGCCACCGCCTCGCGCGTGCGGCGGGCAACGCCGCCCAGGTGGGTCTGGCTGGGCGAGGGGCGGATGAAGGCGTTGGGATGCCGCGCCAGCCGCTCCATCCGCGTCTTGTCGCCCAGGATCGACCCGCCGGTTCGGGCCGAGGACGGGTCGACCGCCAGCACCGCGACCTTCAGGCCCCTGTCGCACAGCATCATCCCGAAGGCTTCGATGAGGGTCGACTTGCCCACGCCGGGCGTGCCGGACAGCCCGATGCGCACCGCCTCGCGCCCATGCCCGGCAAGTTCGTCGAGCAGCGCCGCCGCCCGCTCGCGGTGATCGGCGCGGGTGCTTTCGACCAGCGTGATCGCGCGCGCGAGGGCACGCCGGTCGGCCTTCAGGATCGCGTCGGCAAGCTCGGTGGTCATCGGCGGCCTCCTTCGCGGAGTGTCTTGCCCGCGTCGCACCGGGCTGTCCAGTACCGCACCGCGTTGCCCGGGCTGGAAATCGGACCCGCGCCGCCGCATAAGCCGGTGATGGACCTTCCCGGCGATCCGCAACCCATCGACCCGTTGCTGTCACGTCTTTGCGCGGCCTTGGAGGCGCAGGGGCAGGCGGTGCTGCAGGCGCCGCCCGGGGCGGGCAAGACGACGCGGGTGCCGCTGGCGCTGCTGGGCACGATCCAGGGGCGGATCGTGATGCTGGAGCCCCGGCGGCTGGCGGCACGCGCCGCCGCCGAGCGCCTGGCCGAGACACTGGGCGAACCGGTCGGCAAGACCGTCGGCTACCGTATCCGGGGCGAGGCGCGCACGGGTCCCGCGACGCGGATCGAGGTGGTGACCGAGGGCATCCTGACCCGGATGCTGCAATCGGACCCCTCGCTGGACGGGATAGGCGCGGTGATCTTCGACGAGTTTCACGAACGCTCCCTGAATGCCGATCTGGGGCTGGCGCTGGTGCTGGAGGCGCGTTCAGCGCTGCGCCCCGACCTGCGGCTTCTAGTCATGTCCGCGACGCTGGAGGCGGGACCCGTGGCCGACCTGATGGGGGGCGCGCCGGTGCTGACCGCCGAGGGCCGCGCCTTTCCGGTGGAGACCCGTTGGCTCGACCGGCCGCTGACGCGCGAGACCCGGCTGGAAACGGCGACGGCCGATCTGATCCTGCAGGCGCTGGCTGCGTGCGACGGCGGCGTGCTGGTCTTCCTGCCCGGCGAGGGCGAGATCCGGCGCACGGCAGCGGCGCTTTCGGGCCGGCTGCCGCAGGATGTCACCCTGCATCCACTCTACGGTGCGCTGCCCTTCGCCCAGCAACGTGCCGCCATCGCGCCGGCCCTGGCGGGGCAGAAGCTGGTGCTGGCGACGTCCATTGCCGAGACCTCGCTGACGATTTCCGACATTCGCGTGGTGGTCGACGCGGGCCGCGCGCGGCGGGCGCGCTATGACCCGGCCTCGGGCATGACGCGGCTGGTGACCGAACCCGTCAGCCGGGCCGAGGCTGAACAGCGCCGCGGCCGTGCCGGGCGGGTGGCGCCGGGGGTTTGCTACCGGCTCTGGAGCCGCGCGCAGGAGGGGGCGCTGTCCGCCCATCCGCCGGCCGAGATCGAGGCCGCGGATCTGGCCGGGTTGGCGCTGGAACTGGCGCTATGGGGATCGGACAGGCTGGCGTTCCTGACGCCGCCGCCCGAGGGAGCGCTGGCCGAGGCGCGCGATCTGCTGCGCGATCTCGGCGCGCTGGACGGGGCAGGGCGGATCACCACTCACGGCCGGGCGATGGCGGCGCTCCCGCTCCACCCGCGCCTTGCGCACATGCTGCTGATCGCCGGGCGCGGCGCCGCGCCGCTGGCGGCGCTGCTGGCCGACCGTGACCCGCTGGTCGGCGCCCCGTCCGATCTGTCGCTGCGCCTGAAGGCGGTTGCCGGCGCGACCGTGGCCCATGCGCTGCGCCGCGACGCGCTGGACCGCATCCGCGCCGAGGCGAAGCGGTTGGCACGGATGGTTCCGGAAGCGCCGGGTTTCGTGCCGGCCGAGATGGCCGCGCTGGCCTACCCCGACCGTATCGGCCAGCGCCGGGGAGGCGCGGCGCCACGCTACCTGCTGTCGGGCGGTAAGGGGGCAGTTTTTGACGACGACGACCCGCTGGGGACGGCGCCCTGGATCGTCGCGACCGACCTCGATGGCGACCCGCGCGAGGCGCGCATCCGCCAGGCGCTGCCGCTGAGCGGAGGCGCGATCCGGGCGCTTCTCGGTGAAAGGATCGCAAGTCAGCAGGTCTGCGCATGGGACGCGCGCGCCGGACGGATCGTGGCGGCGCGGCGCGAACGCCTGGGCGCGCTGGTGCTGTCCGAACAGCGCTGGGACGCCCCGCCGGAAGCCCGTGCGCGGGCGGCGCTGGAGGGGGTGCGGGCGATGGGGCTGGAGGTTTGCGGAATGACGGGCGAGGCGCGGCGGTTGCAGGCGCGGGTCGCGTTGCTGCGCGGGCAGGGGGTCGCGTTGCCGGATCTGTCGGACGCGGGGATACTGGCGCGGGCCGAGGACTGGTTGCTGCCCTGGCTGACGGGCGTGCGCACGGCGGCCGATTTGCGCGCGCTGGACCTGACCGAGGCGCTACGCGGCGCGCTGGACTGGGAGCAGGCGCAGGTGCTGGACCGGCTGGCGCCGGCGCGGTTCCAGACGCCACTGGGCCGGCGGGTGGCCATCGACTATGACAGCGGGAAGCCGGCCATCGCCTTGAAACTGCAGGAGATGTTTGGCGTGACCGAGCATCCGACGGTCGGCCCCAACCGGCTGCCGGTGCAGGTCACGCTGCTGTCGCCCGCCGGCCGGCCGCTGCAGGTGACGACCGATCTTCCGGGCTTCTGGGACGGCGCCTATGCGGAGGTCCGCAAGGAGATGCGCGGCCGCTATCCCCGCCATCCCTGGCCCGAAGACCCGCGCGCCGCGGACCCGACGCTCCGGGCCAAGCCGCGCAGTCGGTGAGCGCCTGAGCCCCGATCTGGCCCGCCGGCAGGGTGCTGGAAAGTGTATGGCAAGCGGCTGGCAAGCGTATGGCAAACGTATGGCAGTTCCGAACGCTGCGGCAAGGATCAGGCAAGGACTGCGCCCGCCGGTTTCGTCTGTCGCGGCGGCGGTTGCAGGGGGGCGCTGCCCCCCTCTTGGCTGCGCCAATTCACCCCCCGGGATATTTATGGACAGATGAAATCGGTGGGGGCGGGGACTGCCCGCCCTCGGCGGCGGGGCCTCTTTTCGCCGCGCGCGAAGCGTGCGGCGCCCGGCCCAACGCGAGGAAGGTTGTGCGCGGAACGCGCACAGCCTGACGAGGGGCGGGAGTACCTCCGTCACCACCTCCCTCGGGTTCCGGGCGCTCGAGACTTGCCCGGGGGCTGCCGAGGGCGATTGCCCCGGACTCGCCCTCAGTCCAGTCCGCGCGCGGCGTTCTTCGGGGTCAGGACGCCCTTCTGGATCGCGAAGACGAACCCGGCAATCGCCAGCCCGATGAGGTCCGAGGTCCAGCCGCCCATGATCATCCCCAGCGCGCCGACCAGCGCCACGATGCGCAGCAGCGGATTGAGCTTGCCAAACATCCAGCCCTGCACGGCCGAGGCCATGAAGTAGATGCCGACGGTGGCGGTGACGAAGACATGCAGCACCTCGAGGAAGGAGCCCTGCATCAGCAGCGACGGCGCGAAGAAGAACATGAACGGCACGACGAAGGCGGCGATGCCGATCTTGAAGCTTTCCACGCTTGTCCTCATCGGGTCCGACCCGGCAATCGCCGCGCCCGCATAGGCCGCCAATGCGACGGGTGGCGTGATCGCCGACATCACCGCGTAGTAGAAGATGAAGAAATGCGCGGTCAGCGGCTCGATCCCCATGCGGATCAGGCCGGGGGCGACGACGCTGGCGGCGACCGCATAGGCCGCCGTCGTCGGCATCCCCATGCCCAGGATGATCGCCACGCACATCGCGAAGAAAAGCGCCAGAAGCTGGCTTTGCCCGGCGATCGCCATCAGCACGCCGGAAAGCCGCGTGCCGATGCCGGTGATCGCGATCACGCCGACGATGACCCCGGCGGCGGCGCAGACCGCGACCAGTTGCAGCGACATCTTCGCCGCGATCTCGAACGCGTAGGGGACCATCTTGAAATGCTCGGCGGTGCGCGCGACGGCGGCGCGGGCGTTCGGGTTGCGCCCGGCCATCAGCACCAGCCCGCCGATGGCCAGACCGCTCGCCAGTACCGACCCGCCGAACTGCATCAGCCAGTCCGGCCCGGTGCCGTAGAGCAGCGCCGTGGCCAGCACGTAGAGCGGGACCAGCGCGACGACGAAGAGGAAGAGCGCGAGCAACTGGTTGAACCAGCCCTCGGCCCGGCCATCGAGGAAGATGCGGACGTAGCTGACCACGAAGGCCGCGATCATCGCGACGGTGCCCGCCCGGATCACCGAATAGCCGACATAGAGCGCGCCGATCAGCATCACGATGGGAATGAACAGATAGGCCTGGCGGGCCATGGCGCGGAACTTCGGCAGTTCCTCGCGCGGCAGGCCCTTCATGCCGTTGCGCAGCGCCTCCTTGTCGACCATGAAATAGACCGACAGGAAATAGAGCACCGCGGGAATGATCGCGGCGATGACGATCTCGCGGTACTGGATGCCGGTGATCTCGGCCATGATGAAGGCGCCGGCGCCCATGATCGGCGGCAGGATCTGCCCGCCCGAGGACGCCGCGGCCTCGACACTGGCGGCGGTCTGGGGGCGGTAGCCAACCTTCTTCATCAGCGGGATGGTCAGCGAGCCGGTTGAGACCACGTTGCCTGCCGAGGTGCCGTTGATCATGCCCATCAGGCCCGAGCCGAAGATGGCGACCTTGGCCGGTCCGCCGCGGGCGCCGCCGGCGGCGGCGAAGGCGAAGTTGATGAAGTATTCGCCGACGCGCGACGCCTGCAGGAAGGCCGCGAAGGTGATGAAGAGGATGATGTAGGTCGAGGATACCGCTATGGTCGGTCCCAGCACGCCGATGTCGGTGTAGATGCGCGCGAAGAAGCGCTCTGGTGAATAGCCGGAATGGGTGAGGAAGCCCGGCAGCCAGGGGCCAACGAAACCGTAGGCGACGAAGACGGCGACGATGATGACCAGCGCCATGCCGGCCAGCCGGCGCGTCAGTTCCAGGATCAGCAGGATCCCGGCGATCGCCGCCCACATGTCGTTGGCATGCGGGAAGACCCCGGCGCGGTTGCGCAGGAATTCCGCATGCGCGATGATGTAGATGCCCGCGGTCAGCGCCGCGATGGCCAGAAGCGCGTCGGCGATGGCGAGGCGGCCGCGGTCGCGGTCGGGGAAGAGCCAGCTTGCCGCCAGTGTGATGACGGTGCCGGCGATGAGCGGCCAGCCGAAGGTGGTCACGAGGTAGTCGGGCGCCACGCCCATGCGCACCCGCTCTCCGCTGACGATGGCGTAGACGATGCTGACCAGGGCGACGCCCAGCAGCGCCGCCCCGGCGCCGAGGACCAGCCATTCCAGCGGCGCGCGGTCCCGGCGCGCATGGGGTTCGGTATCGGGGAACAGGACCGACGAATAGAGCAGGAAACCCAGCATCAGCCCGCCGGTGACATGGATGAGACGGTAGACCCAGGTCTCCAGGGGGTAGAGGTTCATCACCACGATGTGGAACGCGGTATAGAGGATGCAGGCGGCGGCGATCGCCAGATGCGCCCGGCCGGCGAAGACCCGCTGGTTCGAGGTGACGATCTCGCGGTCGACGCCATCGGCGATGGCGGTTATCTCTACCTGCGGGCCGTTTTGCGTGCCTTGGTCAGTGGCCGACATGGCTTTCCCCCCTGAATGAAGCCCCGTCTCTGCACTGCGCCGGCCGAAGCCAGGCGCGACGCCTGCGGCGCGGGCCGGACATCTGCCCGGCCCGCGCCAGATCCCGAAGCGGGATCAGCCCTTCAGGTCATCCGGGATTTCGTACCCGTTTTCCTCGAACCAGCGCACGGCGCCGGGGTGGTAGGGCAGGAAGCCGTTGTTGACGTGGTTCTCGGGCAGGGTCGCGCGCGCCGCCGAGTGGATCTGCATCATCCGGTCGTTGTTTTCCATCACCAGCTTGGTGATCTCGTAAGCCAGGCTCTCCGGCATGTCCTGGTGGACGACGGCGAAGTTCCACATCGCGACCGAGGGCTGGTCGCCGTCCTGCATGGTGTAGGTGCCGCCCGGGATGGTGAAGGACGACACTTCCGGGAAGGCCTCCAGGATCTGCGCGTGCTCCTCCTCGGAGAAGGTAAAGGTGTTGACGTCGGCTTCGGCGGCGAGCTGGCTGAAGGCCGCGATCGGCAGGCCGGCGGCGAAGACGAAGGCGTCGATCAGGCCGTCCTGCAGCTGGCTGGCGGCATCCGACGCGCCGGCGTAGGAGACGTTGGCGTCCACCTCCAGCGCCTCGAGGAAGCGGGGCCAGTAGGTGCCGGGGGTGCCGCCGGCGGGGCCGACGCTGACCCGCTTGCCGTTCAGATCGGCGAGCGAGGTGATGTTCTGGCTGCGCAGCGCGACGCCCTGGAAGGGGGTCTCGTACATCGGGAAGAGCGCGCGCACGTCCCGGTGCTCCAGCCCGGGGGCGAGCTCGCTCTCGCCGATCCAGGCCTCGTACATCGGGCCCATGGTCACGAGGCCGAGGCCGTGCTCGCCCATCTGCACCAGCGTCACGTTCTGCACCGGGCCGCCGGTCACTTCGCCCGACGAGTTGATGCCCAGTTCCTCGGCGATGTAGGCGGCGAGGCCGTTGCCGTAGACGAAATAGACGCCGCCCTGGCTGGCGGTGCCGACGGTCATCGAACTGGGCCAGTCCGAACGGTCCTGGGCAACGGCGCTGCCGGCCACGACGATTGAAGCCGCGACGAGCGCGGTGAACTTGGTCAGGCGCATGAGGTCCTCCCTTGGACGGTTACGCGTTATGGCAGACCGGCCGCGTCCTCGCGCAGCCGAATGCGCCCCGATTCAGACGCCGGAAGGCGCGGGACGCAAGCCCCCATGTGCGAAACGGACCGGATTTCCCCTCCATTTGAGCCCGGAGATGTGTGGAAATCCACCCATCATGCCGGTGCGTGGGTGGATTCCCGCCCAGAGCGCGTCAGTCGTCGGCTCCGGCGGGGTCCTGCGTGAACTGGGACTTGTCGAGGCCGTGGCGCTGCATCTTCTCGTAGAGGGTCTTTCGCGACAGGCCGAGGGATTCGTAGACCGGCTTGAGCGTGCCGCCATGCGCCTTGAGCGCGCGCGCGATCTCGGCGCGTTCGAAGGCGGCGACGCGATCGGCCAGGCGGCCGCCGGCGGACCCGCCGTTGAGGGCGTCAAGCCCGGCGCCCGCTTCTATGTCCATGCCCAGGGCGAGCCTTTCCGCGGCGTTGCGCAACTCGCGCACGTTGCCCGGCCAGTCGCGCGCCATCAGCCCGGTCAGCAGGGGCGGCGGTGGCGTGACCGGGTCGATCCGGTGGCGGCGCGCGGCCTCGGCCAGAAGGCGCGCGAAGAGCAGCGGGATATCCGCGCGCCGGGCCGAGAGCGGGGGGACAGTCAGCGTCACCACGGCGAGCCGGTAGAAGAGGTCGGCGCGAAAGCGGCCGGCGGCGACCTCCCTCTCCAGGGGCGTGCGGGTGGTGGCGATGAAGCGCAAATCCAGCGGGCGCGCCTCGTTCGCGCCGAGCGGCGTGACCACGCGTTCCTGGATCACGCGCAGAAGCCGGCCCTGCAGCGCCAGCGGCATCGATCCGATATCGTCCAGCAGCACCGTGCCGCCGCGGGCGTGTTCGAACCGCCCGTAGCGCGCCCGCATCGCGCCGGGAAAGGCGCCCGCTTCGTGCCCGAAAAGTTCGGACTCGATCTGCGTTTCGGGCAGGGCGGCGCAGTCGAGTGCGATGAAGGGCTTGCCGGCGCGGGCCGAAAGGTCGTGCAGCGCGCGGGCCACCACCTCCTTGCCGGTGCCGGTTTCGCCGAGGATCAGCACATCGGTCTCGGACGGGCCGATGGTGCGCATCCGGCGGCGCAGGTCGATCATCGCGGTCGAGCGACCGACCAGGCGCTGTTCCAGGTCGTCGGCCTGCCCGGCGGCGGCGCGCAGCAGGCGGTTTTCCAGAACCAGCCGCCGGTAATCCAGCGCCCGCGCGGCGGTTTCGGCCAGTTGCGAGCCGGAGAACGGCTTTTCGATGAAATCGTGCGCGCCGTCGCGCATCGCCCGTACCGCCAGCGGCACGTCGCCGTGGCCGGTGATCAGGATCACCGGGATCTGCGCGTCGATCCGGTGGATGGCGTTCATCAGGCTCAGCCCGTCCATCCCCGGCATGCGGATGTCGGTGATCACCACGCCGGGAAAGCCGAAGCCGACCAGGGCCAGCGCCTCCTCCGGTGCCTCCAGCGCGGTGACGTCGAAGCCGGCCAGGTCCAGCGCCTGGGCCGTCGACAGGCGCAGGTCGGTGTCGTCGTCGATCAGCAGGATGCGGCCATTGCTCATCGGGGGCGGATCATGCGGCGTCGCGGTGATCGGCTTCGGCCAGGGGAACGACCAGCACGAAGACCGCGCCGCCCTCAGGTGCGTTATCGGCCGTCAGCGTGCCGCCGAAGTCGTGCACGATGTTGTACGAGATCGACAGCCCCAGCCCCAGCCCCTTGCCCGGCCCCTTGGTCGAGAAGAACGGATCGAAAATCCGCGGGATCAGCGCCGGCGCGATCCCGGCGCCGGTATCGGCGATGCGGATCACGGCGTTTGCGCCGTCGCGCCGGGCGGTCAGGGTGATGCGCCGTTCGGTCGCGGTGTCCTTCTGCGCGGCCGCGTCCATTGCATCCATGGCGTTGGTCAGGATGTTGACCAGCACCTGCTGCAGGCGGACCGGCCCGGCGCGCAGAACCGGGGGGGCGGCGCCCAGATCGACCTGCAGCGTGACCCTCTCTGCGGCCAGCCGCCAGCCCAGCAGCTCCTGCACCGCGGCGACCGCCTCGGCCAGCGGCACGTCGGACAGGCGTGCGTTGGGCTTGCGGGCGAAGTTGCGCAGATGGCGCGCGATGGCGCCCATGCGCTCGATCAGGTCGAAGATCCGGTCGATATTGCCGCGCGCCTCCGCGATCCGGCCGCGGTCCATGAGGAGCTGCGCATTCTCGGCATAGTTGCGCGCGGCACCGAGCGGCTGGTTGAACTCGTGGCTGAGTGCCGCCGACATCTGACCCAGCGCGGCCAGCTTGCCGGCCTGGATCAACTCGTCCTGGGTGGCGCGCAGGCGGGTCTCGGCGGCGCGGCGTTCGGCCACCTCGGCTTCAAGCTGGCGGTTGACGCTGGCCAGTTCGGTCGTGCGCGCCGTGACCCGGCGTTCCAGTTCGGCCTGCGCCTCGGCCTGCAGGGCCAGGCGCTCGGTCATGCGCGCGCGGCGCTGCAGAAGGATCACCGCCGCCAGCACCGCCAGCCCGGCCAGAAGTGCGGCCACCGCGACGCGGGTTGCCGCCTGCACCGTCGCCCCTGCGGTCGCGGTCAGGACATGCACCGTCCAGTCGGCCTCGGGCATGGGCTGCGACAGGACCATGTAGTCCTGCCCGTCGATGCGCCAGTGGGGCATGCCGCCCGGCCCGTCGTGCCGCGCCAGCGCCAGCGCGCGCAGGTCGGTGTCGGCATAGCGGCGGGTGGCTTCGGTCCGTGCCCGGCGTTCGGCGGTCAGCGGCAGGGTGGCGGCATAGGTCCAGTCCGGATGGCTGGACATGAAGACAATGCCTTCGGGGTCGGTGACGATGACCTCGTAGTCGCTGCCGCGCCAGCTTTCCTCGATCGCGTCCAGATCGACCTTGAAGACCACCACGCCGGCGATCGCGTCCTGGTCGCGGACCGGCGCTCCGAAGTAGTAGCCGCGCACCAGTGATGTGGTGCCGAGCGCGAAGAAGCGCCCTTCGCCGCGGGTCAGGGCGTCCTGGAAATAGGGGCGAAAGGCGAAGTTGCCGCCGACGAAGGAATGCGGCGCATCGAAATTGCTGGCGGCGAGCGTCGTGCCGTCCAGCCCCATCACGTAGATGTCGGAGCTTTGCAGAAGCCGGTTGGTGGCCTGAAGGAACGCGTTGGTGGCCTGGACCGTGTCGGGATCGCGCGGATCGGCCAGGATCCGGCGCAGTTGGGGCTGCTGCGCGATCAGGCCCGGCAGGCGGCGGTAGCGCTCCAGCTGCCCGCGCAGCACGGCCACGGCCAGGTTGAGCGTGCTTTCCCCGCGCTGGCTCAGCTCCATGAGGGCCGCGCGCCGCTGCTGGTCGTAGCCCCAGGCGCCGAGGCCGAGCGCGAGGATCAGCCCGAGGGCGCCCAGCAGCGCCATCGGCCCGTGCAGGCGCGCGGGGGCAGGGCGCAGGGGCGGGGCGGTCGGGGCGCTCATGGGCGGGTGATAGCATGGCTTCGGGGATTTCCAAACGCCCGCGGCGTGGCCCTCACCCGGCCCGTTCGGCCGGGTGGCGGGGGGGCCCCCCCCCCGGGGG
>NZ_JADDJF010000028.1 GCF_017811755.1 Pararhodobacter sp. SW119
GCCGGTCCAGCCGCCGGAATCAAAGCGCGCGCCAACCGATGTCGCGGCGGCAGAACCCCTCGGGCCAGTCGATCGCATCGACCATCGCATAGGCCGCATCGCGCGCCTCGGCCAGGCTGTCGCCGCGGGCCGTCACGTTCAGCACCCGCCCGCCGCTGGCCACCAGCCGCCCGTCCGCCCGCGCCGTCCCGGCGTGAAAGACCATGCGCCGCGAATCCACCGGCAGCGCCTCCAGCCCCCGGATCTCGGACCCCTTTTCGTACGTGCCCGGATAGCCTTGCGCGGCTAGCACGACCGTGATCGCGTGATCGTCGGCCCAGTTGACCGCGCAGTCGTCCAGCCGCCCCTGCGCGCAGGCCAGCATCAAATCGAGCGCCTGCGCCCCCAGCCGCATCATCAGCACCTGGGCCTCGGGGTCGCCGAAGCGGACGTTGTATTCGACCAGCCGCGCCTGCCCGCCGTCGATCATCAACCCGGCATAGAGCACGCCGCGAAACGGGCAGCCCCGCCGCGCCATCTCGGCCACGGTCGGCCGGATGATCTGCGCCAGCACCTGCTCCTGCAAGTCGGGCGTCATGACCGGGGCGGGGGAATAGGCGCCCATGCCGCCGGTGTTGGGGCCGGTGTCGCCTTCGCCCACGCGCTTGTGGTCCTGCGCGGTGCCGATAGGCAGCACGTTCTCGCCATCGACCAGCACGAAGAACGACGCCTCCTCGCCCGCCATGAACTCCTCGATCACGACCGAGGCGCCGGCCGCGCCGAACTCGCCGGCGAACATCGCCTCCACGGCCTCCAGCGCCTCATCGACGGTTTGGGCCACGATCACGCCCTTGCCCGCGGCCAGCCCGTCCGCCTTGATCACGATCGGCGCCCCGTTGGCGCGGACATGCGCCTTGGCGGGGGTCGGGTCGGTGAATCGCGCCCAGGCCGCGGTCGGCGCGCCGCAGGCGTCGCAGACCTCCTTGGTGAAGGCTTTCGACGATTCCAGCCGCGCGGCGGCGGCCGAGGGGCCGAAGGCGGCGATCCCGGCGTCTTCGAGCGCGTCGGCAACGCCGGCGGCCAGCGGCGCCTCGGGGCCGATGATGACGAAATCGACCGCGTTTTCCTCGCAGAAACGCACGACCAACGCGGGTTTTCCCGCATCGAGCGTCGCGCATTCGGCGATCGCGGCGATGCCCGCATTCCCCGGCGCGACGATCAGCCGGTCGCATTTCGGGTTCTGCTTGACCGCCCAGGCCAGCGAGTGTTCGCGCCCGCCGCCGCCGAGAACCAGAATGTTCATATGTGCCCCCTTGGCCGCTCTGGCCCCGCGTTCTAAGGTCGGGGGCCCGGCAACACAAGCGAGCCTGCATGGACCTTCTGGAAGATCCCGCCCCGTCGAACGCGCATGATTTCACCGTCTCGGAGCTTTCGGGCGCCGTCAAGCGCGTGATCGAGGGCGAGTTCGGTCGCGTCCGCGTGCGCGGCGAGGTCGGGCGCGTGGTGATCGCGCGCACCGGGCACATGTATTTCGACCTGAAGGACGACCGCGCGGTGATCGCCTGCGTCAGCTGGAAGGGGCAGGTCGCCCGCATGACCGTCCGCCCGGAGGAGGGGATGGAAGTCATCGCCACCGGCCGCGTGACGACCTTCGCGCCGCAGTCCAAGTACCAGCTGCAGGTCGAGAACATCGAGCCCGCCGGGGCCGGGGCGCTGATGGCGATGCTGGAGGCGCGCAAGAAGGCGCTCGCCGCCGAGGGGCTGTTCGACCCGGCCCGCAAACGGCCGATCCCGTATCTGCCGGGGGTGATCGGCGTCATCTCCTCGCCCACGGGCGCGGTGATCCGCGACATCCTGCACCGGCTGGCGGACCGCTTTCCGCGCCATGTGATCCTGTGGCCGGTCGCGGTGCAGGGCGAGCGCTGCCCGGCCGACGTTGTGCGCGCGATCCGGGGCTTCAACGCGCTGGGTCCGGATGGGCCGGTGCTGCGGCCGGACGTGCTGATCGTCGCGCGCGGTGGCGGCTCGATCGAGGATCTGTGGGGCTTCAACGACGAGGCGGTGGTGCGCGCCGCGGCCGAAAGCGCGATCCCGCTGATTTCGGCCGTGGGGCACGAGACTGACACGACGCTGATCGATTTTGCCGCCGACCGCCGCGCGCCGACGCCGACCGCCGCGGCCGAAATGGCGGTGCCGGTGCGCGCCGAGCTGCTGGCGCAGGTGGCCGCGCTGGGGGCGCGGCTGGACCGTGGCGGCAAGGCGGCGGTGCAGAACCGCGGCCAGCGGCTGCGGGACGTCGCGCGCGCGCTGCCCCGCCCTGAGGCGCTGCTGTCGACCGCGAACCAGCGATTCGACCTGGCGGCGGGACGCTTTGCCGGGTCGCTGCGGGCGCTGGCCGATCGCAAGCGGCTGGACCTGAGCCGGGCGGCCTCGGGTCTGCGCCCCGGCACGCTGACCGCCGGGCTGCGCGCCGCCACCGAAGCCCTGCGCAGGTCGGCGGCGCGGCTGGTGCCGGGCTTGCAGCGCGGTGTCGAGCAGCGGGCGCGCGAACTGGCCGCGCTGCGGCTCAGCCCGGCGCGACTGCGGGTCGAGATCGCGCGCGTGCGCCCGGCGCTGGACACGCTGACCCGGCGCGGCGACACGGCGATGGCGCTGCGTTTCAGCCGGGCCGGTGACCGGCTGGAGGCGCTGGACCGGATGCGGCAGACGCTGGGCTACCGTGAGACGCTGGCGCGGGGCTTTGCGATCCTGCGCGACGGGGACGGCGCACCGGTAACCAGCGCCGCGGTCGCGCGCGTCCTGCCGCAGTTCACTGTCGAACTGGGCGACGGGGCGTTCGATGCCGCGGCGCTTGCCCCCAGCGGTGCGCCGAAGCGAGGGCCGAAGCCGGCGAAGCCGCCCGAGCAGGGGTCGTTATTCTGAGAAGGGTTCCGGGGCGGTCCTTTTTCTGACCGCGGGCCGATGCGGACAGTGCCCGCGAAACGGCCCACCCGCCCGCCCCCGTTTCGCGGGCACTGCCCGCTTCATCGCACCGGAGAGCGCGTTCGGTCGGGTCAGCGGAAGCGGTCGATCAGCTTTTGCAGGGCGCTGCGGGTGTCCGGGGCGGTCTCGGTCTTCGGCGTCGGTTCGGGGCGAGGGGCGGGATCCGCCTGCGGCGCAGGATCTTTCCGTTGCGTCTGCGCGGCATTTCGGGAGGGCGCGGCGCGCGCGGCGACGGCGTTGAGAAAGCGGGCGCTGTCGCCCTTGGCCAGGTGCGGCGCGCCGTCGCTGATCCCGCGCATCAGGTCGTCCAGCCAGTCGGCATCGGCCTTGGCGAAATCGTGCAGCACATAGGCCGAGACCCGGTCCTTGTGCCCGGGATGCCCGATCCCCAGCCGGACGCGCTGAAAATGGGCGCCCGCATGCGCCATGATCGAGCGCAGTCCGTTGTGGCCGGCGTGGCCGCCGCCCTGCTTGACGCGGCACTTGCCCGGCGCAAGGTCCAGTTCGTCATGGAAGACGGTCACCTCGACCGGATCGAGCTTGTGAAACTGCGCCGCCGCGCCGACCGCGTCGCCCGAGAGGTTCATGAAGGTCTGCGGCTTGAGCAGCAGGATCCTCTCACCCGCCAGCGTCCCCTCGGCCAGCAGTCCCTTGAACTTCGCGCGCCAGGGCGAGAAGCCGTGGTCGGCGGCGATACGGTCGACCGCCATGAAGCCGATGTTGTGCCGGTTGCCGGCGTATTTCGTGCCCGGATTGCCCAGGCCCACCCAGAGTTTCATCCGCACCCCCGATCATTGGTCCTTCCCTGCCGTCCCGCGCCCGGAAATGCAAGAACCCCGCCCGGAGGGGGCGGGGCTGGCGCAGTGTCCACGCGTGGACACCTTGGCAAGGTCTTGATTTCAGGGAAGGAAAAGCCCGCGTTAACCGCAATGAAACTTTCCGCGCAGCCGCCCTGGGGCATCCGCGCGAAGGTCACGGTGCGGAACTCAGATTTCTTCTTCCTCTTCCTCGACCTCTTCGTCCTCGTCGCCGGCCTGCAGGCCCTTCGGCGCGGCGAGGTTGGCGATCACGAAGTTCCGCGTGACGGTCGGCTTTGCGCCTTCCGGCAGGGCGATGTCGCTGATGTGGATGACGTCGCCGATCTGCTTGCCGGTCAGGTCCACAACGAGCTTTTCGGGGATGTCGCCGGCGATCACGCTCAGTTCCACCTCGGGGCGGACCACGGTCAGCGTGCCGCCCTTCTTCAGCCCCGGCGCCAGGCCGTGGTTGATGAATTCGACATGAATGAACAGCTTGATCCGCGTCGTGCGGCGCAGGCGCATCAGGTCGACATGCGTCGGCAGGTCCTTGATCACGTCGCGCTGGACGCTGCGGCAGATGACGCGCACGTCATCGTGGCCTTCGACCTTCAGGTTCCACAGCTTCGAGAGGAAGCGCCCCTCCTTCAGCCGTTTCACGAGGTAGTTGTAGTCCATGTCGATGGCGATCGGGTCGTTGCCGCCACCATAGACGACGCCAGGTACCTTGCCTTCACGGCGGGATTGACGGGCGGCCCCCTTGCCTGTCCCCGTGCGTACCTTGGCGATCAGATCGGGGATCTCACCAGCCATTGTCGTTGCTCCAGTTTGCTTGTGGTACGCGCCCCTCCAAGGGTGGATGCGCGCATCGCGTGCGCATAGACGGTTTCGCCGCGCTTGAAAAGCCCCCGGGGACGCCGGAAAGGCTGAAACTGGCGCCCGCGGCGGCCATTGGCGCGGCACTGGCGCGCGGATAGGGTGGGACCATGGACCGTCAGTTTGCCGCCGAACTCAACGAGCGGCTGTTTACGCATTTCGTCGCCGGCGCCTGGCGCGCGCCGCTGTCGGACCGGCACCTGCCGGTGACCGGCCCCGATGGAGCGCCGCTGGGACGCATCGTTTGTGCGGGGCCTTCCGACATCGCCCGCGCGTGCGGCGGGGTGGCGGCGCAGCTGCGCGCGGCGGCGGAGGCGGCGGATCCCGCCGTCCTCTGGCAGGCGCTTCGCGATGAGGGCGCGCTTCTGGCGGCGCTGCGGGCGGGCGAGGGGGTCGAGGAGATGCTGCGCGCGCCCGAACCCGTGGACCTGCCGGGCAAGGGGCCGCTGGTCCTGCTGACGGCGGCGGCGGTGCCGGTGGATCGGATCGCGGGGTTGCTGATCGCCGGGGCGCGGCGCGGGATGATCTGGAAGCCGGCGCCGGCGGCGGCGACCTCGGCGCATCTGATGATGCGCATCCTCGGGCCGCGGGCCGGGGGGCGGCTGGCGATGGTGCAGGGCGATCACGCGACCGGCGCGCTGCTGGCCGGGCGCGGCGGGCTGGTCTGGGCCGGGCAGGGGCCGGCGCCCGCCGACCTGCCCGCGCCGCTGCTCAGCCTTTCGGCCAGACCTCGGGCCCGCCGATGATCTGCGGGTCGGGGGCGCCCAGGGCGTCGGGGTCCTTCCGGTCATAGTCGAACGCGGAAAGGATGCGCTGGAAGGCAGCGATGCGGGCGCGGTACTTGTCGTCGCTGCGGATCACCGTCCAGGGCGCGAAGTCGAAATGGCTGCGGGCGAACATTTCGGCGATGGCCTGAGTATAGGCATCCCATTTCGCCAGCCCCTCGACATCGATGGACGAGAGTTTCCACTGCTTCAGGGGATGGCCTTCGCGCGCCAGCATCCGGCGCAGCTGTTCGGCGCGGCTGACATTGAACCAGAGCTTGATCAGGTGGATGCCGTCCTGGGTAATGGTGCGCTCGACCTCGGGGAGTTGGGCGAAAAAGCGCGCGCGCTCAGCCTCGGTGCAGAAGCCGAAGACCGGCTCGATAACCGCGCGGTTGTACCAGCTGCGGTCCATCAGCACCATCTCGCCCGCCGCCGGAAGGTGCTCGATATAGCGCTGAAAGAACCATTGGCTGCGTTCGCGGTCATCGGGTTTTCCCAGCGCCATGATGCGGGCGGTGCGGGGGTTCAGGTTCTCAGTCACGCGGCGGATCGCGCCGGATTTTCCGGCGGTGTCGCGGCCTTCGAAGATGAGGACAAGCCGGGTGCCGGTGGCGTCGATCCAGGTCTTCAGCTTCACCATCTCGATCTGAAGTTCGCGCATCCGGGCGTAGTAGTCGTCGCGCTTCATCCAGCGGTCGTAGGGAAAATCCGGGGTGATGATGTCGCGCTTGCGCCCCTCCTCGATCGCGGTGCGGATCTCGGCCGGGGCTTCGTCGGCCAGGTAGCGGCTGATCGCGCCGTCGAAGGGCAGGGGGGCGGCATCGGTCATCGGGCACCAGGGTTGCGCGGTGGTTTGCGGGGCGGAAGGCTAGGCTGCGCCCGCCCTCTTGCCAAGCCGGTTCGCGCGCGGCATCTCAAGGCGATGTCGACGCCCATCTCCTCGATCCGCAACCTCGGCCCCGCGATGGAGGCCGCCTTCGCCCGCGCCGGGATCGGCAGTGCCGAGGAATTGCGCGAACTGGGGCCGGACGTGGCCTATGCGCGGCTTCTGCAGACCGGGCACCGGGCGCATTTCATCGCCTATTACGTTCTGGTCATGGGCTTGCAGGGGCGGCCGTGGAACGACTGCAAGGGCGCCGAGAAGGCGGAATTGCGGGCGCGGTTCGATGCGCTGAAATCCGCTCATGTTTCCAAGGGGGGACTTGCCGGACTGGAGGCGGTGCTGGATGAAATCGGGGTGGTGCCGCCCCGACCCGGAACGAGGCGCGGCTGAACCCCGAGGGACCGAACCATGCGCCTGAAATTCCTGGCCCTGCCGCTTGCGCTGCTGATGGCCGCCTGCGGCAGCGCCCCCGAAGTGGCCAGCCGTGGCGACACGGGGATCGACCGCTACGCGACCGCGACGCCCGAACTGGTCGCCCGCATCGACCGCGCCGCCGACGCGCATCGCATTCCGCGGGCGCTGATGCACCGCGTCGTTCAGCGCGAAAGCGGCTATCGGCCGGGGGCGCGCAACGGGCCCTACTGGGGGCTGATGCAGATCCTGCCGCAGACCGCGCGGACGATGGGCTTTGGCGGCGCGCCGCAGGACCTGCTGGATCCCGAAGTGAACCTGCGCTACGCGGGCCGCTACCTGCGCGGCGCCTGGCTGGTCGCGGATGGCGATATCGACCGGGCGGTGCAATGGTATGCGCGCGGCTACTACTACGAGGCGCGCGACCGCTGCATGCTGGTACAGACCGGGCTTGCCGCGCGCGAGGTCAATCGCCGCTGCGGCTGAACCGATTCGCATTGCGGAAGGCGCCGTCGCCGCCGCGTCGCCCCTGACCGGCATCGCACGCGTCGGAAAGACCTCACCCCAGGTCCCGGAAGGCAGGCTGCCCCCCCGAAGCGCGGGCTTCGCTTCCGGCGCCCGCCGGTGTAGGAGGGGGTGTCAGCTGAGAACGCCGGAGGGGCAGGCCCGCCGGACCTTGCGCAGAACCGGACGCCCGCCATGTCGGATCGCTCCTACCCGACGCTTGCCGAAGCGACCCGCATCTGGGCGCGGATCGGGCTGCTCAGCTTTGGCGGGCCGGCTGGGCAGATCGCGCTCATGCACCGCATCCTGGTCGAGGAGAACCGCTGGCTGGGCGAGCGGCGTTTCCTGCACGCGCTCAACTACTGCATGCTGCTGCCGGGGCCCGAGGCGATGCAACTGGCCGTCTACATCGGCTGGCTGATGCACCGCACGCTCGGCGGGATCATCGCGGGCCTGCTGTTCGTGGCGCCCGGCGTCGTGGCGATCATGGCGTTGAGCTGGATCTACGCGCTTTACGGAAATGTCGGCGCGGTCGAGGCGCTGTTCTTCGGATTGAAGGCGGCGGTTCTGGCCATTGTCGTGCAGGCGGTGATCCGGATCGGCACGCGGGCGCTGGGCAATGGCGCGATGCTGGCCATCGCGGCGGCGTCGTTCGTGGCGATCTTCGGATTCGGCGTGCCGTTCCCGCTGATCATCCTGACCGCCGGGCTGATCGGCTTCTTCGGCGCCAGGGCGGATCTGCCGGCCTTTCGCGGCGGCGGCGGGCATGGCGCGGTGGGCAAGTCGCAGGTCGACGACGACGACACGCTTCTGGGCGCGGAATCGCCCGGCCACACCGCCGTCAATCGCGCCCATGCTTTGCGCATCTCGGCGGTGTTCCTGCTGCTGTGGCTGGCGCCGGTGGCGGTGCTCTTCGCGCTTCTCGGTCCGGCAAACGTCTTTGCGCAGATCGCCGGCTTCTTCAGCGTCATGGCGGTGGTGACCTTCGGCGGCGCCTATGCGGTGCTGGCCTATGTCGCGCAGGAGGCGGTGCAGAACTATGGCTGGCTCGCCCCGGGCGAGATGCTGGACGGGCTGGGCATGGCCGAGACGACGCCCGGGCCGCTGATCATGGTCACGCAGTTCGTGGGCTTCATGGGCGCGCTGCGCGACGCGGGCGGGCTGTCGCCGCTGATGGCGGGGACACTGGGCGGGCTCTTGACCACATGGGTCACGTTCACGCCCTGCTTCCTCTGGATCTTCCTCGGCGCACCCTTCATCGAGCGGTTGCGCGACAACCGGCTGCTGGCGGCGGCGCTGAGCGCGATCACCGGCGCGGTCGTCGGCGTGATCCTCAACCTCGCGGTCTGGTTCGGCCTGCACGTGGTGTTCGATCAGGTCCGAACGGTCACCGCCTACGGGCTCGACATCGACCTGCCGGTCTGGACGTCGCTCGATCCGGCGGCTGCGGTGCTGGTGCTGGCTGCGCTGGTCGCCGTCTTCCGCTTCCGCCTCGGCCCGGTGACGGTGCTGCTGGGCTGCGCGGCGGCTGGACTGGCGCTGGGTCTGGCGGGGATTCGATGAAGGCCCGTTTGACCCGTGGTTGCGGGCTGTCTTGAGCCATCGTGGATTGCCGGGCCGGGCAAGGGCTGGCCCGGCCCGCGTGGGGCCGGGCAGAAAGTTTCATTGCGGTTAACGGCGCAAAATTCGCCTCTGATCTCAATGGTTTGACAAAGGGTCCGCATGCGGACCCTCCGGCCCGAGACGCCTGCCCAAGCCTTTAGCCAGAAATCGGGGCGCCTGCCGCTTGGCCTCAGCCGACGATTTCGAGGGCCGAGAAGAAGAAGGCAATCTCTTCGGCAGCGGTGTCGGGCGCGTCCGAGCCGTGGACCGAATTCTCGCCCTTCGACAGCGCGAAGTCCTTGCGGATCGTGCCTTCGGCGGCTTCCGCGGGGTCGGTCGCGCCCATCACTTCGCGGTTCTTCGCGATCGCGCCGTCGCCTTCCAGCACCTGCACAACGACCGGGGCCGAGGCCATGAATTCGCACAGCTCGTCATAGAACGGCCGCTCGCGGTGCACGGCGTAGAATTCCCCGGCTTCTTCCTTGCTCAGGTGAATGCGCTTCTGTGCGATGATGCGCAGCCCGGCGTCCTCGAACTTGGCGTTGATCTTGCCGGTCAGGTTGCGGCGGGTGGCGTCGGGCTTGAGGATGGAAAGCGTGCGTTCGATGGCCATTCGGCGTGCCTCATGTCTGCTTGGGGGGATGGCCGTTGCCACCCCATTGAATCCGCTGGCCCGTTAGCACTTGCCGCGTCGGATGGAAAGGGGCCGCGCGCGGGATGCCCGGCGCGATCACCGGCGCATCCCCCGATTGACGCTGGCGGCGCAATCGGGCAAGGCGCGGGTCATGCTCGTGATCGAAGACCTGCATTTCTCCATCGAGGGGCGGCCGCTGTTTGCGGGTGCCAGTGCGCGCATTCCGGCCGGTCACAAGGTCGGCCTTGTCGGGCGCAACGGGTCGGGCAAGACCACGCTCTTTCGCCTGATCCGGGGCGAACTGGCCGTCGAGGGCGGCGCAATCCGCCTGCCCAACCGCGCCCGCATCGGCGGCGTCGCGCAGGAGGCGCCGGCGGGCGCGACCTCGCTTTTGGACACGGTGCTGGCCGCCGATACCGAGCGCGCCAGCCTGATGGCCGAGGCGGAGACCGCGACCGACGCGGCGCGGATTGCGGCGGTGCAGGCGCGTCTGACCGATATCGACGCCTGGTCGGCCGAGGGGCGGGCGAGTTCGATCCTGAAGGGCTTGGGCTTTACCGAGGACGAGATGCGCCAGCCCTGCTCGGACTTCTCGGGCGGATGGCGGATGCGGGTGGCGCTGGCCGGGGTGCTGTTTGCGCAGCCTGACCTGCTACTGCTCGATGAGCCGACGAACTACCTGGACCTGGAAGGGGCGCTGTGGCTGGAAAGCTATCTGGCGCGCTATCCGCACACGGTCATCATCATCAGCCACGACCGCGGGCTGCTGAACCGCGCGGTCGGCGCGATCCTGCATCTGGAGGATGGGCGGCTGACCCTCTACCAGGGCGGCTACGACACCTTTGCGCGGACCCGTGCCGAACAGCGCGCGGTGCTGGTCGCCGAGGCCAAGAAGCAGGAGTTGCGGCGCGCGCATCTGCAAAGCTTCGTCGACCGCTTCCGCGCCAAGGCATCGAAAGCGCGTCAGGCGCAAAGCCGCGTCAAGATGCTGGAAAAGATGACGCCCATCACCCCGCCCGCCGAGGCGGCGCGGCATGTCTTCACCTTTCCCGCGCCCGAAGAGTTGTCCCCGCCCATCGTCGCGCTGGAGGGCGTCAAGGTGGGCTATGACGACGTGCCGGTGCTGCAGCGCCTGAACCTGCGCGTCGATCAGGACGACCGGATCGCGCTTCTGGGCCGCAACGGCGAGGGCAAGTCGACGCTGTCCAAGCTTCTGGCCGGCAAGATGGAGCCGATGGGCGGGCAGATCACGCGGGCGGCGAAACTGCGCGTTGGCTATTTCGCCCAGCATCAGGTGGATGAGTTGCATCTGGACGAGACGCCGCTTCAGCATATCCAGCGCCAGCGCCCGACCGAGGGACAGCCGAGGTTGCGCGCGCGGCTGGCGGGGTTCGGGCTTTTCGCGGATCAGGCCGAGACCGAGGTCGAACGGCTTTCGGGCGGGCAGAAGGCACGGCTCAGCCTGCTGCTGGCCACGATCGACGCGCCGCATCTGCTGATCCTGGACGAACCGACCAACCACCTGGACATCGAAAGCCGCGAGGCGCTGGTCGAGGCGCTGACCGCCTATTCCGGCGCGGTGGTTCTGGTCAGCCATGACATGCATCTGCTGAACCTTGTGGCCGACCGTTTGTGGCTGGTGTCGAACGGGGCGGTGACGCCCTGGGAGGACGATCTTGAATCCTATCGCCGCTTCCTGCTGACCTCCGACGCGCCCGAACGCGAGGCGCGGCCGAAAGCACCGAAAACCGCGAAACCCGTCGCGAAGGCGGATCTTGTGCTACTGAGGTCCGAGGTGCGGAAATGCGAGCAGCGCGTCGAGAAGCTGAGCGAGATGCGCGACAAGCTGGCGCGGAAGCTGGCCGACCCCGCGCTCTACGATGACGCGCGGCGCGACGAACTGGAAGTCTGGAACCGGAAGTATGCGGAAGTGATGGACGGGATCGAGCGCGCCGAGGCATTGTGGATGAAAGCCGCCGAAGCGTTGGAGAGCGCCCGGGCCTGAGGTCGAAAGGACCAAGCCGATGCCGGAACCCGCCTTCCTGATCACCGTCTTCGTCACGCTTTTCGTGGTGATCGACCCGATCGGACTGGCGCCGCTGTTTCTTGCGCTGACGCAGGGGATGGACCGGGCGCAGCGGGTGGCCGTGGGGCTGCGCGCCTGCGTCATCTCGGTCGTCCTGCTGATGATCTTCGGGTTGGCGGGCGAGGCGATCCTGGGTGCGATCGGGATCACCATGCCGGCCTTCCAGATCGCGGGCGGGATCCTGCTGTTCCTGATCGCGCTCGACATGGTGTTCGAGCGGCGCAGCAAGCGCCGGGAGGGGCATGCGACGTCCGAGGATGACCCGTCGGTGTTCCCGCTGGCGATGCCGCTGATCGCGGGCCCGGGGGCGATGGCGGCGATGATCCTGCTGGTGGGCGAGACCGACTGGCAATGGACCGGGGTGGCGGCGGTGCATTTGGCGATGGTGGCGGTGATCGCGCTGGCGTTCATTCTGTTCCTGCTGGCGATCCCGCTGGAGCGCGCGCTGGGCAAGACCGGGACGATGGTGATCACGCGGCTGCTGGGCATACTGCTGGCGGCGCTGTCCGTGCAGTTCGTACTGAACGGGTTGCGTGGGGCGGGACTGGTCTGAGAGGGCGGGACGTGTCCCGGTTGGCGCGGCGAGGCGAGGGTGTGTCCAAGCTTGGACAATCGCGTAACCAACAGATATCATGTCATAAAGTTTTTTCTGTTAACCTGTTGGCAACCCGGTTTACAGGGGTCGCCGTGCCGGGGAAGACCCTGCGGCGCGCTCGGATGCGGCCGGACGTGTGCAGGTCGATGGCCGGAAATCGGCGCCGGCAGGTCACCGGGGGATCGGTTCACAGCCTTGTGCCGCCGGCCTGCGCCCTCTTCCAGCGCGGAACGCGGCCCCTATATTGAGCGAATGACCAGTCAGACTCACCCGCGCCGCCTGTTCCACAGCGTCCGACTCAACCGGGCGCGTCCGGCATGAGTGGCGATCCGCAGATCGAACGGCTGGTCTATCTGAGCATCCTGGGCACCGTGCTGATCGGGTATTTCCTGCTCAGCGGGCGCGCGGGGATCGGTACGATGCTGCGGCATCTGATCCTCTGGGCGCTGATCATCACCGGGGTCGCCGCAGCCTATGGGCTGGTCACCCAGACCGGCACCTTTGCGACGCATATGCAGCAAAGCACCGGCGAGGCGGTCGAGTTGCAGCGCGGGCGCGACGGACATTTCCATCTGACCGCCGAGGTGACCGGGCCGCCCGGCGCAGCACCGCAGCAGATCCGGTTCATCGTCGATACCGGTGCGACCGAGTTGGTCCTGTCTAAGGCCGATGCCGAGCGGCTGGGATTCCGCGACGAGGATCTGGCCTTCCTGGGAACGGCGCGGACGGCCAACGGGGTCGTGCGGACGGCGATGGTGCTGCTTGACAGCGTCCAGCTTGGCGAACGCGAGGATCGTCGCGTGCGCGCTTTGGTCAACGAGGGGCAACTGGACGTGTCGCTTCTGGGGATGGGCTATCTGAACCGGTTCGCCCGGATCGAGATGACGCGCGACCGACTGCGGCTCGAATACTGAGCGGCGCGGTTCAGGCGCGGGAAAGGGCCACGCGTTTGCAGCCAAGGCGGGCTGCGGTGCGCGTGCCCTCGGCCAGCGACAGGATCGCGGTGAGCCCTTCGTTGCAATCGACCAGATCGTGCAGCGTCAGCGGGTCGAGCGTGGCGTAGAACGCCTCGACCGCGCGCGCCAGGTGCAGGTCGATCCGGCAGACGCCCTTGAGCGGGCAGGCCGTGTCGTCTGTGAAGCATTCCATGAACGGAACGTCGGATTCGAACCGGCGAAAGACCTCGCCCAGGCTGATCTCGGTCGCGGGGCGGGCGAGGACGAAGCCGCCGTTGCGCCCGCGCAAGGTCTGGATCAGGCCGATCTGGCCCAGCTGGTTCACGACCTGCGCCAGGTGATTTTCGGATGCGTTGATGAGCGCCGCGACATCCGATTTCCGGACGACCCGGTCGGGATTGACCGCGCAGACCATGAGCGCCCGCATGGCAAGCGCGGTGCGTGTCGTCAGGCGCATTTCGGATATCTCCCCCCATCCGGCGTTTGGAGGAGTGTGGGCAATTCGCCGGCAATTGCCTTGATTTCGATCAAGCTTTCGCGGAGGGCGGGGGGGCCTTTTCCCGGCCCTTCCGATCGGCGGGGATGCGACGATTGCGCGCAGCGCGGTGCCTTGATGCAGATCAAAGAAATGAATACCAGAATGTTTAAGGGGGAAGGGCACGGCGCGGTTGCGCCCGAGAGGAGGACTGCATGACCGGATCATTGGGTTTCTCGGCCACCCGGCGCGGGTTTCTGGGCCTGGCCGCCGGCGGCGTTGCGCTGACCGCACTGCCCGAGGCGACGCGCGCCCAGCCGGTGCGCACGTCGGCGCGTATCGTGATCCTGGGCGCGGGTGCGGGCGGGGCAAGCATGGCCAACTGGCTGGCCGCGCGGCTGGAGGGTGCGCAGATCACGGTCGTCGATGGTCGCATGCAGCACTGGTATCAGCCGGGCTTCACGCTGGTCGCGGCGGGGCTGAAGCCTGCCGGCTACGCGACCAGTGCGACCGGCGACTGGCTGCCTGCGGGCGTGCGCTGGGTGCAGGACTTCGCGGCCGAAATCGACCCCGAGGCGAATCGCGTCACCACGCTGGGCGGAGAACGGCTGGACTATGACTACCTGATCGTGGCGACGGGGCTGACGCTCGACTGGGATGCCATCGAGGGGTTTTCACTGGACATGGTGGGCGAGAACGGGATCAGCGCGCATTACGCCGGGCCCGATCACGCCGAACGCAGCTGCCGCGCGCTGGACCGGTTCATCGACGAAGGCGGGGTGGGCCTGTTCGGCCGCCCGGAGACCGAGATGAAATGCGCGGGCGCGCCCCTGAAGATCACCATGCTGACCGAAGACATGGCGACGCGCCGGGGCAGCCGGGACAGGGTCAGCCTGATCTACAACGCGCACAACCCGACGCTTTTCGGCGTGCCCATCGTCGACCACCGCGTGCGGCAGATCTTCCGCGAGCGGGACATCCCCGTGCGGTTCGGCCATGTGCTGAAGGCGATCGATCCCGCCCGCAAGGTGGCCACCTATGCAACGCCTGAGGGCGACGTCGAGACCGGCTATGACTTCATCAACGTCATCCCGCCGCAGCGGGCGCCGCAGGTGGTGCGCGAGTCGGGGCTGAGTTGGGCGGACCGCTGGACCGACCAGGGATGGATCGAGGTCGACATGGGGACGCTGCGCCACGCGCGGTATCCCAACGTTTTCGGCATCGGCGACATCAACGGCGTGCCCAAGGGCAAGACAGCGGCCAGCGTCAAATGGCACCTGCCGGTGGTCGAGGATCATCTGATCAGCGAGATGCAGGGCCGTGAGGGGACGCGGCGGTTCAACGGCTATACCTCGTGCCCGATGATCACGCGGGTCGGGCGGGCGATGCTGATCGAGTTCGACTACAACGACAATCTGGTCCCGTCCTTCCCCGGCGTCGTTGCCCCGCTGGAGGAGCTGTGGGTCGCCTGGCTGATGAAGGAAGTTGCGCTGAAACCCACCTATATCGCCATGCTGCGCGGCCTCGCCTGAGGAGAGACGAGATGGAAGAATTCAGCCTGCGCACTTTTCTGGCCGTGTTCGAGGAGATCTTCGGCGCGGGGCTTTTCTGGGTACTTGTGGCCGTCGCCGCTGTGTTCACCGTGGCCTGGATCTACGTGCTGGTGCGGGATCGGGAACTGTCGATGCGCAAGTATCTGGTCGCGCAGATCTCGATGCCGGTCGGGGCGATTGCGGCGGTCGCCTTCGTGCTGTGGGTCACGAATTCGCAGCTTCGCGATATCGGCGGGCCGATCGACGGTCTGATACTGCTGGGCGTCGCGGTCCTGGGCGCGGTGGGGCTGTCTATCGTCGTCTATGTGCTGCAGTCGCTGGGGCGCCGGGCGCCGCCGCCGCAGTCCTGACCCGTACCGGGTTTCGCGGCCGGCGCTTTCGGGGGCCGGTTTCGCGCTTTACATAGCTGAGTGTTTCTGTCAGAAAAGCGCTGGGTCCGGGGAATGGCGGGCCGGGACGTAGGCTAAAGGTGCGGCATGATCGTCTGCCACTGCATGAACATCGCCGATCAGGACATCCACGCCGCGGTGGACTGGATGCGCGCTGCCGACCCCGACACGATCATCACCCCGCGCAAGGTCTATCGCGCGCTGGGCAAGACCGCCGATTGCGGTGGATGCCTTCCACTCTTCCTTGACACGATGCGCAGATGTGAGAGTTTTCCGGTATCCGCAGCCGGGCGGGCCGACACCGCGGTGCCGATCCTGCGCAACGTGAAAGGACAGGGACATGAAGGGCGATCCGAAGGTCATCGAGTATCTCAACGCGGCACTTCGGTCTGAACTGACCGCGGTCAGCCAGTACTGGCTACATTTCCGGCTGCAGGAAGACTGGGGATACGGGCGGCTGGCCGCGAAAAGCCGCGCCGAGTCGATCGAGGAAATGCACCACGCGGACAAGCTGATCGACCGCATCATCTTCCTTGAGGGCCACCCGAATCTGCAGAAGCTCGACCCGTTGCGCATCGGGCAGAACCCGCGCGAGACGCTGGAATGCGACTTGGCCGGCGAGCATGACGCGCGCAACCTCTATATCGAGGCGCGCCAGCATTGCGAGAAGGTGGCGGACTTCGTCAGCAAGGACCTTTTCGAGGCGCTGATCGCCGACGAGGAAGGGCATATCGACTTCCTCGAGACGCAGCTGGAACTGATGGACAAGCTGGGCGAGGAAAAATACGGCCTGCTCAACGCGTCGCCGGCGGACTCGGCCGAGTAGGGGCGGGCGCCAATGCTGCCTGGACCTTCTTGGGCAGCTTGTCGCGGATGACCTGGTAGGAGCCGACGATGCGGTCGCGCAGTTCCGCATCGTCGACCCGATCCCACGGCAAGTGTACCCAGGATCGGTGAAAATAGGGCGCGCGTTCGGCCCGGCCGAGGTCGATCAGCAGTTCGGCGCTGTCGATATCGGCGCATTTCACCGCGACGCACGTGTCCATCGTGCCGATCACGGCGAAGAGCTTTCCGCCGACCTTCCACGCATCGTGTCCGCCGCCCCAGGGGTCGCTGACCTCGGTCCCCGGCAAGGCGCGGCAGATCGCGCGCACGGTTTCGCGACTCTGACCCATGCCGCATCGTTACCGGCGGCGCACGGACGGTCAAGCGTGCTGGTCTTTCACCTGTGAAGCGCCTAGGCTTGGCTGAAACTCCGGTTGAGGTTCTGAATGCCCTCTCCTGCCGCGCAGGCAGCCGTCGCGATGACGGCGGCCACGTGCTTTTTTGCCGGCACCACGCTGCTGGCCAAGGCGCTGGGGTCGGGTGTGCTGGGCACGCCGATCCATGCGCTTCAGATCGGGCAGGCGCGGTTCGTGGTCGGCTTCCTGGTGGTCGTGGCGTTTCTTTGCCTGATGCCACGGCGGTTGCCGGAACTGGCGGTCAAGCCGCCCAGGCCGGCCTGGGGCCTGCACCTTTTCCGCACCGTTCTGGGCTGGCTCAGCGGCGTGCTGATCTTTGCGGCGGTGGCGCGCATCCCGCTGACCGATGCCAATGCGCTGAGCTTTCTCAGCCCGATCGCGACGATGCTTCTGGCCGTGCCAATCCTGGGCGAAAGGGTCGGGCCGTGGCGCTGGGGGGCGGCGATCCTGGCGCTGCTGGGCGCGCTGGTGCTGCTGCGGCCGGGTGACGGCGTGATCCACCCCGCAGCGCTGCTGGCGCTGGGGGCGGCGTTCTGCATGGGGCTGGAAGGCGTGGTGATGAAGCGCCTGACCCGGCGCGAGCCGCTGCGGCAGATCATGCCGATCAACAACGCCATGGGCGCGCTGATCGCCAGCGCCGCGGCGATCCCCTTCTTCCACTGGCCCGAGGGGGCGGCGCAATGGGGGGCGCTGGTCGGGGTCGGGTTGCTGATGGTTTCGGGGCAGATGCTGCTGCTCCTGTCGTTCTCGCGGTCCGACGCAAGCTATGTGACCCCGTTTCTCTATCTCACGCTGGTCTGGGCGGCCATTTTCGACACGCTGGTCTTCGGCATCCTGCCCGATGCGGCCAGCCTGACCGGCGCGGGGATCATCATGGCGGGCGGGTTGCTCATGGCCTGGCGGGAGGCGCGCCTGCGGCGCCGTTGAGTTTCGCCGCTTGCGCGGGCGCGCGCCGGATGCTAGGCGATCAGCCATGAACCGCATGCGCATCACGTCCCGCCGCTGCATTACCCGCTGACCGACCGGTCGCGCGGGGCGCCTCTCTTCCCTTGGAAAGAAAAGCCCGATCCCGCGCAGGGGGTGCTGCCTGGGGCTATCGGAGGCTTCCAATGGTCACGATCCGGCTGCAGAACTCGTTGACCCGCCGCAAGGAGGTCTTCGAGCCGCTCGATCCCGGCAACGTCCGCATGTATGTCTGCGGGCCCACCGTCTATGACCGCGCGCATCTGGGCAACGCCCGGCCGGTGGTGGTGTTCGACGTGCTGTATCGGCTGCTGCGCCATGTCTATGGCGAGGGCGCGGTCACCTATGTGCGCAATTTCACCGACGTCGACGACAAGATCAACACCCGCGCGCGCGAGATGCAGGTGGCGGGCGACAGCCGCGATCTGAACGCGATCATCCGCACGCTGACCGACGAGACGATCGGCTGGTATCACGCCGACATGGACGCGCTGGGGGCCCTGCGCCCCGCGCACGAGCCGCGCGCGACCGAATACATCGGCCAGATGATCGCCATGATCGCGGCGCTGATCGAGAAGGGCTGCGCCTATGCGGCCGAGGGGCATGTACTCTTTGACGTGCGCGCCTATCCGGACTATGGGCGCCTGTCGGGCCGGTCGGTCGACGACATGATCGCCGGCGCCCGGGTCGAGGTCGCGCCCTACAAGCGCGACCCGATGGATTTTGTCCTCTGGAAGCCGTCCTCCGACGACGAGCCGGGTTGGAACAGCCCCTGGGGCCGCGGCCGGCCGGGCTGGCACATCGAATGCTCGGCCATGGCGCAGGACCTGCTGGGGCCGGCCTTCGATATCCACGGGGGCGGTCTGGACCTGCAATTTCCACATCACGAGAACGAGATCGCGCAAAGCTGCTGCGCCCACCCCGACGCCGGCTTCGCGCGGGTCTGGATGCACAACGAGATGGTGCAGGTCGAGGGCAAGAAGATGTCCAAGAGCCTGGGCAATTTTTTCACGGTGCGCAACCTGCTGGACCAGGGCTGGCCGGGCGAGGTGATCCGTTTCGTGATGCTGCAGACGCACTACCGCAAGCCGATGGATTGGACGGAATCCCGCGCGCGAACCGCTGAGAAGACGCTCAAGCGCTGGATAAGCGAGTATGTCCATTCGCCATTCGGTCAAGGGGTCGCTGACAGCGTCTCAGTCGTATCTGGTTTTCTTGACGCTTTGGCGGACGATCTCAACACGCCCAAGGCGCTTACAATCCTCAGGGAGTTCGAAAAAGAAAGGCTGCGTGGTGTGAACATTTCAGCCGATGATGTCGCGGTTTTCGTGCGGACGCTTCGGCTTCTTGGACTAGATGGCGTTCGCCAAAACGCGGCATCCTTACCACGTGACGTTAAGCGCCATTTCGAAGAGTTGAATCTCACCCGGCGGATCGCGGACATGATCGATGCTGCGCGTTCTGAGCGAAACTTCGCGAAGTCGGACCGAATTCGCGACGCCGCCATCACGGCGGGATTTGAGGTGAAGATTGAAAAGGCTGGCGCGTCTGTCTTTTCCACGCGAGAGGCTGATTATGAGAAGTTGAAGCGATTGGAAAGGGAAGCGCCGTGAAGGAACGCCTTTTCCTCTACGACACCACCCTGCGCGATGGGCAGCAGACGCAGGGGGTGCAGTTCTCGACCGCCGACAAGCTGGCGATTGCCCGCGCGCTGGACGAATTGGGGGTCGACCATATCGAGGGCGGCTGGCCCGGCGCGAACCCGACCGACAGCGAGTTCTTCGCGGCGGCGCCGCAGACGCGGGCGGTGCTGACCGCCTTCGGGATGACCAAGCGGGCCGGGCGCTCGGCCGCCAATGACGAGGTGCTGGCGGCGGTGATCAATGCCGGCACGGCCTCGATCTGTCTGGTCGGCAAGACGCATGACTATCATGTGACGACCGCGCTGGGGATCACGCTGCCCGAGAACCTGGAGAATATCCGCGCCTCGGTCGCTCATCTGGTCGGGATGGGGCGCGAGGCGCTGTTCGATGCGGAGCATTTCTTCGACGGCTACCGCGCCAACCCGGAGTATGCGCTGGACTGCCTGCGCGCGGCGCTGGAGGCCGGCGCGCGCTGGATCGTGCTGTGCGACACCAACGGCGGCACCTTGCCCGCCGAGGTTGGACGGATCACCGCCGAGGTGATCGCCGCGGGCATCCCGGGCGCGCGGCTGGGCATTCATTGCCACGACGACACCGGGAACGCGGTCGCGGGTTCGCTGGCCGCGGTCGACGCCGGGGCGCGTCAGATCCAAGGCACGCTCAACGGTCTGGGCGAGCGGTGCGGCAATGCCAATCTGGTGTCGCTGATCCCGACGCTGCTGCTGAAGGAGCCCTATGCCGGCCGGTTCGAGACCGGCGTCACGCCGCAGGCGCTGACGGCACTGGTGCGGGTCTCGCGTCAGGTCGATGACATCCTGAACCGCGTGCCGCTGCGGTCCGCGCCCTATGTCGGCGCCTCGGCCTTTGCACACAAGGCCGGGCTGCATGCCAGCGCCATCCTGAAGGACCCTGCAACCTACGAGCACATCGACCCCGCGCGTGTCGGCAATGCGCGGATCATCCCGATGTCGAACCAGGCCGGGCAGTCGAACCTGCGCGCTCGTCTGAAATCGGCGGGAATCACGGTTGAGCCGGGGGATCCGCGCCTGGCGCGGATCCTGGAGATCGTGAAGGAGCGTGAGGAACAGGGCTATGCCTACGACGGCGCCCAGGCCAGTTTCGAGTTGCTGGCGCGCGCCGAACTGGGATTGCTGCCCGACTTCTTCGAGGTCAAGCGCTACCGCGTCACGGTCGAACGCCGGAAGAACAAGTACAACCACATGGTCAGCCTGTCCGAGGCGGTGGTGGTCGTGAAGGTCGGCGGACAGAAGATGCTGTCGGTGTCGGAAAGCATGGATCCGGCGGGATCGGACCGCGGGCCGGTCAACGCGCTGGCCAAGGCGCTGGCCAAGGATCTCGGCCCCTATCAGGCGGCGATCGACGACATGAAGCTGGTCGATTTCAAGGTCCGCATCACGCAGGGCGGCACCGAGGCCGTGACCCGCGTGATCATCGACAGCGAGGATGGTGCGGGGCTGCGCTGGTCGACGGTGGGGGTCTCTCCGAACATCGTCGATGCGTCGTTCGAGGCGCTGCGCGAGGCGATGGTCTGGAAACTGCTGCGCGATGACGTCAGGCCGGTGGGATGAGTTGCGACCGCGCGCCGCGATGAATTCAGCATCGCGCACTGGCGGCGCCGGGATTGGCGGACTATCTGCCCGCCCATGACGCCGGATGCTCATGTCGATGCCTGCGCAGAACTCGTGCGCCGGGGGGATCCCGACCGTTTTCTGGCGGTGATGGCCGTTCGGCCCGAGTTGCGCGCGGGCCTCATGGTGCTCTATGCGTTCAACCTGGAACTTGCGCGTGCCGCCTGGATCACCGCGGAGCCACTGATCGCCGGGATGCGTCTGCAGTTCTGGCGCGATGTCGTGGCCGAGGCGGGCAACGCAACCCCGCGCGCGCATGAGGTCGCCGGACCGCTTGCTTCGCTGATCGTCGAAAGATCCCTGCCGGCGTCGGTTTTCCAGTCGATCATTGACGCGCGCACAACCGATTCCGAGCGCGTGCCGTTTGACGAAGAGGCCGCGCTGTGGCGGTATCTGGAGGCCAGCTCAGGCGACCTCATGGCGCTGGCCGTGCGGACGGTCAGCGATGCGCACGACGATCTGGCCCGTGCCCATGGGACAGCGCAGGGGCTTGCCAACTATCTGCTCGCGGTCCCGGCGCTGGAGGCGGCGGGGCGGGTTCCCTTGCCGGACGGACGGCCGCAGGCTGTTGCGGCGCTGGCGCGAGACGGGCTGACACGGCTGGATGATGCCGGGCCCGTGCCATCCGCGGCGCGCCCGGCGCTGTTGGCGGCGTGGCGTTCCCGGGCGATCCTGAAACAGGCGGCGCGAAACCCTGCGAAGGTTGGCGAAGGGACCCTTGGCCAGTCGGAGTTTCAACGGCGCGGGAGCCTGCTTTGGCGAAGTCTGCTGGGCTGACTGGCGATACGCTCAGCCCTGGCGGAACCGCGCGAACGAAGCCTGCCCATCCATGAGCAACGTCAGCGCTGCCGAGGGGCCGGTCTGCGACTGGATCTCGCGCAGCTGTTCGCCGACGAAATATCGACGCGTCAGCGCGGCCATCTTGTCCGGGTCCGCGAACTGTGCGAGGCCGCCCTCGCCGAACAGGCGCTGGGTGCGGTCGCTGAGGATGCTCACCTGCCTGTCGAGGTCGATCTTGCCGAATTCCTTCGGCAGTTGGAACGCCGATTCGAACACCATGCGCAGGTTGGGCGTGCCGAGCACGCGCAGCCACTTCGCCTCGTCGCTGCGATCGCTGGTCGCCAGTTCGGCGAGCTCGCGCTGGAGTGCGAGCGCGAGGCGCATGGTCTGGTCCTGCTCGCCCACCGCGAGTTCGAACCGGCGGTCGTGGAAATCAGCGATTATCTTGTCGGCAAAACCCGGTTTCGCGGTCTTCGGCCCGTCCGCGGCGGCAAAGCCGAACGCCTTGGCGAGTTCGGCGTAGCGCTTGTCGGACAGACGGTTTGCAAAGCTGCGCGGTTCGTCCAGCGAGCTTTCGAGCACGCGCTGGATATAGGCGTGATTGGGCAGATCGTCGGCCAGGCCGAAGGCGGTCAGCGCGACCTGCAGCAGGCGTCGGTCCGCGACAAGGTCGGCCGCAGAGTCGATCTTGCCGATGTTGTCGCGAAAATACGCCTCGTCGCGCTGCGCGACCGGCGTACTGGCGTGCTGCGCGGCCTGATTGTCGATGGTGCGCTGAAGAAAGCGCCAGCCCGTGTAACCGGTCATGGGTATGACGGGCTGGAAGCTCATTGACGTGTCGCCGCCATCAGCCGCTCTTCGCGCGGGAGCAGGGCACGGAGGGCGCGCAAGGCCTGGTAGTGATCTTCCGACAAGACGGCCTCGGTCGCGCGTGATAGGAGCGCGCGGCTGTCATGATCGGTGAAGACCTGGCTGAGCTGTTCGATCCCACGCAGAAGCTGCTGGCGCGCGCCGTCGGCCTCGGCATCGCCCGAAAGCACGAGCTGGGCGATATAGCAGACGCGCCGGACGGGGGTGGTGGCCTGTTCGGGATGGATCGCGTCGCGCAGGCGCAGGATGTTCGCGCCCGGCGTGATGATCGAGAAACGGCTGCGCTTGTCGCCGTTCTCGATGACCGCCCCGTTGATCAGCACGCGCTCATGTGGCGCGAGTTTCAGGATGAGTCCGGTCATGCGACGCTCCTCGGTCCACGCAGCCCACGCATCACGGCCATGTTCAACTCGACCAGCGCGTCGGCTTTCGCGGTGCCGTTGAGCACCTTGCGGGTATGCTGCATCACGAATTCGGCGAGGTAGAAGAGCCGCGCGCGCAGGTCCTTCGGGAACTGGTTGTTGGGATCGGCGAGATCGACGGCGAAGGTGGACCAGAGCTGTTGGTTCTCGACCATCGCGGCGGCCAGGGCGGGAAAGCCGGTGTAGCTGGTGTCGGCGATGGCGGTCTGTAGCTGCCCGGTGATCCGGGCCAGGACGTCATATTCAATGTCGCGCGGCGTCTTGACGGTACGCGCGTTGGCCCCATAGGCATTCTGCGCGAAGGCGTGGGCGTTCATGGAAATCCCCTTGGTGCGAGGTCAGGGAGCTGAAGGGAGGGACGGGGCTCCGTCGCAGAGCCCCGTCCGGAGTGTCAGCGGAACAGCGCGAGGATGTTCTGCGGCTGCTGGTTGGCAATCGACAACGACTGCGTTGCCAACTGCTGCTGCACCTGCAGCGCCTGCAGACGGGCCGATGCCTCCTCCATGTCGGCATCGACAAGCGCTCCCATGCCCGCCTTGAGCGAGTCCGACAGCTTGCCGATGAATTCGGCCTGATCCGAAATCCGCTTGCCCGCTGAACCGAGGTTCGCAGCGCCGACAATTGCAATGTCCACAAGGGCTTCGATTGTGCCGATTGCTGTTAGCGCTGTCGCACGGTCCGTGATTGCGGCGACGCTTGTGAGGTCCAAGCCGCCTTCAAAGTTGGCGGAAGCCACCGTAATGTTGCCGGGTGCCGTTGCGACCGTGCCGTTCGTACGATCGAGCGAACCGAGGACGTTGTATGACGTTTCACCCGCGACGGGGTTCGTTTTCAGAAGGTTGACGCCATTAAGTTGAGATGCGTTGATGATCGATGTGATTTGCGCTTTTTTTGCCAGAATATCGGTCTCAATCTTGACATGATCGGCGGCGTCGTTGGCGCCACCGATTGCCAATTCCTTCATCTCTTTCAGGATGTTGGTGATCTGCTCAGCACCATTGCGAGCGACCGAGACGGTCGCATCGGCGACATTGAGGTTCGACTGGATGGTCTTGAACGCCGTTTGGTCGGTTTCCATGACCTTCGCGATGGCCCAGACCGCCGCGTTGTCCTTAGCAGTGGCGACCTTCATCCCGGTCGAAATCTGGCTCTGAACCTGGCCCATGTTCTTGTTGATCTGCTTCATGGTCTGCAGGGCGACCATGGCGCTGTTGTTCGTCAGAATCGAGGACATGTTTATTCCTACATGCTGGGCGCGTTTGCGCCGGTTTGAGAGGCCGTTCGCTTTCGAACGGATCAAGCCCTTTCTGGACCTGCAGCCTTCCGATTGCCGGAGAGCGCGCCACCTTGGTGGGTGCCCGGCCAGACTGGTCGCGAATCGCTAACGGCGGTTTAACTCGCGGCGGCGGCGATCCGGCTGAATCGCTCAAAATCGATGAAATTTCAGGCAAGTTTTCGGCCGCTTTGGGGCCGGAAATGAAGAAAGGCGCAATGCCCGGGGCGCTGCGCCTTCGTGATCGTCCGGGCGTTAGGCGGTTTGTCCGGTCAGGCGCGTCCGTCCAGCCGTCCGGCCGTCTGGCCTAGCGCCGCGCGCCGGCCGTCGCGGCCATAGGTGGAATGCTGAACCGGGTTGCGCGCCCGGTCGAGAAGGGCCTGCACCTCGCGCAGTCCGGCCATCGCGGCCTCGATCAGCCGGGCGTTGCGCCCCGCCAATCGACGCACGGCGGATAGTTCCTGCATCTCGTCGTCCGAGGCGGGCACATCGGCTTCGTCCTCGATCTGCTCGAGGAGTTGCGCCTTGCGCGGCGCAAGCCGATCCAGTCGCGCAAGATCGGTCTCGCGCAGGGCCGCGCGTTCCTCCTCCAGAAGGCTGACCAGGCGGCGAAGGTCCTTGAGGCGTGAGGTCATGGCGTGTCCTTGCGGTTGCGGGCGACGAGCGCGGCCTCGATATGGTCGGCAAGCCCGATGCCACCGCGGGCGACCAGGGCGCGGGCGTGGATGTCCGCGAAGAACGAGGCGAAGGTGTCCTCTCCGGCGCCGCCCGTGCCGAAGCCTTCCTGCGGCTTTCCGATCCCCGCGGACTTGAGCATCTCGGCCAGGAAGGCCGTCTCGAAGGCCTCGGCGCTGGCGCGCAGGGCGCGGGCGTCGGTCGAGGTCGATGCCTGTGCGGTGGATGCCGGTGACAGGGCCGGCAGGGCAGGGGGCTGGATCATCGGTTTCTCCGTCACCAGGGCGCGTGTTTTCACAGACTCTCCGCTTTCGGTAAAGAAGCGGTAACCCGGCGCGTGCTAGGACCACGAAGACAGCAACGTCCAGAAGGCCCGCCATGCTGATCGACTTCGCACCAGATCCTGGCCCCGGCGCGCGTAGTGCCAAGGGCGCAAATCCGGCAGCTACCGGCGTGCTGGGCGACGAAGCCGGTTCATTCCGCTCCGTTCTGGCGCAGGCCGAGGGGGCGATGCACCGCGGGCGTGATGCCGAGACGACAGCGGATTGGCCACCGCCTGAAGAAGCGGGCTCTGTGGCGACCGAACCCGAGAAAGAGCTGCCGCTTCCCGGCGAGACGCGGGACGAGACCGCCGCTTGGCCCGTTGCGGCAAAGACGCCGCCAGATGATCAGGACGTGTCTTCGGTCCGCGTGATTAATCCGCCGGGCAAGGAGAGCCCACCTGCCACGGCTGCGCCTGCCGTAGCCAATGAGGTCACGCCAGCCCTGGCAAGCAGGGTGGCGACTACTTCTGCCTCAGCGGGACTGCCCATCGAGGGGCAGCGGGGTTTCCCATCTCAGGCTGCGGTCGACCCGACCCCACTCCGGGCCGCCCATCCGGATGTCGCCGGGACACGATCCGGCGCAGCGGGACTGATCGGGGCGGAGCCGTCGGTCAAGTCGCCCACTCCTGTCGATCCGGCGACTGTGCGTCAGGCTGCGGACGCCAAGGCTCAGGTCGACTCGCCAGGCAAGGAACTGACGCAAAGAATGTCTGCGGACCGACCCGTCCCCGCGGTGACAGACGCGCAGGCAGCCGCACCTTTATCGGTCGGGCAGAAGGCACCGCCTGCCGGCGCGCCTGTTCCTGCGGCAACCGTTGCGCTTTTTCAGGCGCGGCTTTCGGAAGCGCAGCTTTCCGGAAGGAAGCTGCCCGATGGGTCTTCCTTCCGCACCTTCGAGGGCTTAGCCTCTGGGTTCTCGACCGAGGGTTTGACACCTTCGATGATGACCGAAGCATCGGCCGACCGGTTGCTGCGCCCCGCGGCGCCCGCCGCGGCGGAACTGCCGCGCGAGGTTGCTCAGCAGATCGGCGCGCGGATCACGCCCCTCGCGCGCGGCCAGTTCGAACTGGCGCTCTCGCCAGCCGAGTTGGGCCGACTCGAGATCACCCTGCGCGAAATCGACGGCGTCATGACCTTGAGCGTAAATGCCGAACGCCCCGAAACGCTGGACCTGATCCGCCGGCACATCGATCTTTTGGCGCAGGAACTGCGCCAGATCGCGCAGCGCGAACTGACGCTGCAACTGGGCGCGGGTGGCCTGGGTGCGGGCAACCGGGACGGCAAGAACGACCTTTCCGGCAGCGGGACACAGCCTGCCGGCGATGCCCTTGCCGACACCGCAACTGGCGCCACCATTTCAACGGCGGTCGGGCGCGACCACCTGGATCTACGCCTCTGAACGGAGACTGGACATGGACATCACCTCGGCCACGCAGGCGAACGGCGCGCGCGGCGGCGCCAGTCAGGGCGCAGCGGCCAACAACTTCGCGCAGTCGGACTACATGACCTTTCTGCGTATGCTGACCGTGCAGATGCAGAACCAGGACCCGCTGAATCCGATGTCTTCGAGCGATTTCGCGGTCCAGCTGGCGACCTTTTCGGGCGTCGAACAGCAGACGCAGACTAACCAACTGTTGCAGACGCTAATGGGCCGGATGGGGTTGGCCGATCTGGGCGGTTGGGTCGGTATGGAGGTCCGCAGCGATGCCGGCGCCTGGTTCGAGGAGGCGCCCGTGGACCTCGATCCGGTGCTTCCGGCCGGGGCGGAACGCGGGATCGTGCTGGTCCGGGACGAGCGCGACTCGATCGTTGCCACGCTGGAGGTGGCGCCGGGTACGCGCGGGATGACCTGGGACGGCCTGACGCTGGAAGGTGTGAGGGCGGCACCTGGCGTCTATCGCTTCACGCTGGAATCCTACCGCGGCGACGAATTGATCGATGCGGTTCCGGTGGCCGCCTACCAGACCGTCGTCGAAGCGCGGCGGGAAGGCGAGAGGATCGAGTTGGTCGTCGGCAACGGTGCGTTACTGGACAGCGCCTCGGTCAGCGGCCTGCGCCGTCCGCGCGAAGGTTGAGCCGCGCGACGTCGGTTCACTTCAGTTCAGGGCGGCAAGGACGGCGGCCAGTGCCGCTGTGGTCGCGGCGCCCGTCAGAAACCATAGGGCGCGCGTATCCCTGCCGGAAGGTTGCCGTTGGTCGCGGTGTTCGTCGCGGGCGCGCAGAAGCGCAGCCTCGACCGTGGCGGGAAGGTGCGGGCCGAAGCGGGCCAGCACCTGCGCGGTTCGCGCCAGATCGCGCGCCAACGCGGTGGGACCCAGGTTGCGGCGAATGTAGTCTTCGACCACCGGCCGCGCGACCTTCCAGATATTGATCTGCGGATTGAGAGAGCGCGACACGCCCTCGACCACGACCATCGTGCGTTGCAACAGAATCAACTCCGTCCGCGTCTCCATGCCGAAGCGCTCCGTCACCTCGAAAAGGTAGTTGAGGAGTTTCGCCATCGATATGCGGGTGGCGTCCATGCCGAAGATCGGCTCCCCAACCGACCGCAGCGCCCGGGCGAATTCATCGATGTCGCGGTCGGCGGGGACATAGCCGGCTTCGAAGTGGACTTCGGCCACGCGGCGGTAGTCCTTGCGGATGAAGCCCATCAGGATCTCGGCATAGACGCGTCGCGAGTACTCGTCGATCTGGCCCATTATCCCGAAGTCATAGGCGATCAGGTCCCCGTTCGGCGCGACCTTCAGGTTGCCCTGGTGCATGTCGGCGTGGAAGTAGCCGTCGCGCAGCGCGTGGCTGAGAAAGAGCCGGAGTACGCGTTCGCCTAGTTCCTTCCGGTCGACCCCCAGCGCATCGATTGCCGCGTTGTCGCCCAAGGGAACGCCTTCCGCCCATCCCAGCGTCATCACCGACTTGGCCGACAGATGCCAGATCGGCCGCGGCACGCTGAAACCGGCGTCGGATTCGGTGTTCGCGGCGAACTCGGCCGCGGCGGCGGTTTCCAGACGCAGATCCAGCTCGCCCAGCACGACGCTTTCGAAATGCGTGATCACGTCGCTCGGGCGCAGGCGTCGGGTCTTGGGCAGTAGCCACTCGATCATGCCGGCGGCGAAGTAGAAGGCGTCGATGTCGCGGCGAAACGCGCGCTCGATCCCCGGGCGCAGGACCTTGACGGCGACGTCCTGACCGCTGTCGGCGATCCGTGCGCGGTGCACCTGCGCGATCGAGGCGGCGGCAACGGGGTCGGAGAATTCCGAGAAGAGGGTCGCGACCGGCTGGCCCAATTCGTCAGCGACCATCGCGCGCGCCTCGGTCAGGCTGAACGGCGGCAGCTTGTCCTGAAGGTAGCGCAATTGCTCGGCAAGTTCCGCGCCCACGATATCCGGCCGGGTCGAGAGAAGCTGGCCGAACTTGATATAGGCCGGACCCAGCGCGGTCAGCGCGCGCGTTACCGGCGGCAACGCCGGATCGCCCCTCAGCCCCAGCCAGGCAAAGGGCCAGCCGAGGATCCGCGCCAGCATCCGCAGACGGGGCGGGGCGTTCATCGCCACCAGTACCACGCGCATGGCGCCGGTACGCTCGAACGTGGCGCCGGTGCGAATCAGACGCCAGAGGTTGTGCGGCCCCCGCATACGATCAGATCTTCCAGCCGGAATGCAGCGCGGCGACACCCATCGACAGGTTGCGGTACTTCACCTGATCAAAACCGGCTTCGCGGATCATGGCGGCAAAGCTTTCCTGATCGGGGAAACGGCGGATCGATTCGACCAGATACTGATAGCTGTCGCGATCACCCGCCACCGCCTGACCCATCCTTGGGATCACGTTGAAGGAATAAAGGTCGTAGAGGCTTTGCAGCGGCGCGCTGGTCACGTGGCTGAACTCCAGCACCATCAGCCGCCCGCCGGAACGCAGGACCCGGTACGCCTCGGACAGCGCGGCGTCGATGCGCGTGACATTCCGGATGCCGAAGCTGATCGTGTAGACATCGAAACTTGCATCCGGAAAGGGCAGGGACATCGCATCGCCGGCGATCCACTCCAGCCGGTCGGCCAGCGCCTCGGCCTCGGCTCGGCGTCGGCCTTCCTCCAGCATCGATTCGGTCAGGTCCAGGACCACCGCCGTCGCGCCCAGTCCCGCCCGCCGCAGGAACCGGAACGCGATGTCGCCGGTGCCGCCCGCGACGTCCAGCAGGCGCTGCCCCGGCCGCGGTGCCAGCCAGTCCATCATCGCGTCCTTCCACAGCCGATGGATGCCCGCGCTCATCAGGTCGTTCATCAGGTCGTAGCGCGCGGCGACCCGCGTGAAGACGTCGTGGACCATACCGGCCTTCTGCGCCTCTTCGACCGTCTGAAAGCCGAAATGCGTCGCTCGCTCGTCTTCGGTCGTCATCGGCGCTCCTGTCGGACCTTGCGTCTGGCCCTTCCTTACAGGATGCTGCGCCCCCTGCACAATGCGACGCCGAGGCCCCGCCCGTGCCCGAACTGCCCGAGGTCGAAACCGTCCGCCGTGGCCTTGTGCCCGCTATGGAAGGCGTGCGCATCGCGCGTGCCGACGTGCGCCGCGAGGGGCTGCGCTGGCCGTTTCCGCCGCAGTTGGCCGAGCGGCTGACCGGCGCCCGCGTCCTGCGCCTGCGGCGGCGGTCGAAATACATTCTCGGCGATCTGGATACGGGCGAAACGGTGCTGCTGCATCTCGGCATGTCGGGGCGCATCATCGTTTCCGGTCTCGGCACGCCACAGATGCCGGGACAGTTCCACCATGCGCATCCCGCGCCTGCGCGCCACGATCACGTCGTTCTCGACATGGAGTCCGGTGCGCGGGTCACGCTCAACGATGCCCGCCGCTTCGGCGCGCTCGATCTGCTTGCGACCGAGAGCGCAGAGTCGCATCCATTGCTGGTCGCGCTGGGACCCGAACCCTTGGGCAACGGTTTTCACGCCCATCATCTGCGCAGGCTCTTCCGCGCCCGCTCGGCCCCGGTCAAGGCGCTGCTGATGGACCAGCGAATCGTCGCGGGGTTGGGTAATATCTACGTCTGCGAGGCGCTTTTTCGCGCGGGCATCCATCCTGCTCGGCCGGCGGGGCGGATCAGTGCGGCGCGGCTGGAGCGCCTGGCGGCAGCGGTGCGCGATGTGCTGGTCGAGGCGATCGAGGCCGGCGGATCGAGCCTGCGCGACTATCGCCAGGCCGATGGCGAACTGGGCTATTTCCAGCACGCCTTCCGTGTCTACGATCGCGCGGGCCTGCCCTGCGTGACGCCCGGCTGCACGGGCACCGTGCGGAGAATCGTCCAGTCCGGGCGCTCCTCTCACTACTGTCCGCGCTGCCAGAGATAGCTTGATCCCCGAATTCATCCTGCTAGACACGGCTCGACATCGCCCTGACGGAGGCTCCCATGGCCTACGAAACCATCATCGTCGAGATTTCGCAGCACGTCGCGCTGATCCGGCTCGACCGCCCCGAAGCGCTGAATGCGCTCAATGCGCAACTCCTGGCCGAACTGGCCGAGGCGCTGAAGGCGGCCGATCGCAACGAGAAGGTGCGCTGCATCGTCATCACCGGATCGGAAAAGGCCTTTGCCGCCGGCGCCGACATCTCCGAGATGTCGCAAAAGGGTTTCGTCGATGTCTTCGACGAGGACCTCTTCACCGCGCCGACCGAAGCGATCCTGTCGGTCCGCAAGCCGATCATCGCCGCCGTTTCCGGATATGCGCTGGGGGGCGGTTGCGAACTGGCCATGATGTGCGATTTCATCATCGCCGGCGACAACGCCAAGTTCGGTCAGCCCGAGATCAACCTGGGCGTCGTGGCCGGGATCGGCGGGACGCAGCGCCTGACGCGATTCGTCGGCAAGTCCAAGGCGATGGACATGCATCTGACCGGCCGCTTCATGGATGCCGAGGAGGCCGAGCGCTCGGGCCTGGTCAGCCGCGTCGTGCCCGCGAAGAAACTCATGGACGAGGTGATGGCCGCCGCCCAGAAGATCGCCGACAAGTCGCTGATCGCGACCCGGGTGGTGAAAGAGGCGGTCAACCGTAGCTACGAAACAACCCTGCGCGAGGGTGTGCTGTTCGAACGGCGGGTCTTTCATGCGGTCTTCAGCACCGAAGATCAGAAGGAAGGCATGAACGCCTTTCTGGAAAAGCGCGAGCCGCAGTTCCGCGACAGGTAGGGTTGCCGGTGCGTTTGGGTGGGATTCCCTCTTTCCTTCCTGTCCACCTTGCCGTATAGGCTGCCGCCACATGCGCGTGGGCCCGCTTAGGCAAGAATCTATCCGGTCATCGTGATCGGGGCTTGGGTCATATGCGCAGACGAAACGCAACAGACCCGAAAGTTTCAAAAGCCCATGGCCAACACGTCCCAGTCCAAGAAACGCGCCCGTCAGTCCGAAAAGCGATTCGACGTCAACAAGGCGCGCCGCTCGCGTATCCGTACCTTCCTGCGCAAGGTCGAAGAGGCGCTCGCCGCCGGCAATTCCGACGCCGCGAAAGAAGCGCTTCGCGCCGCCCAGCCCGAGCTCGCCCGCGGCGTCACCAAGGGCGTGCTGCACAAGAACACCGCCGCCCGCAAGATGTCGCGCCTGTCCGCGCGCCTCAAGACGCTGGCGAACTGACGGCTTCTGCCCAGCAAACACTGCTTGAACTTGATGAAGGCGCACCGTCGCGGTGCGCCTTTCGCTTGTGCGGTCCGGCAATTATCACAACCTTAAGATGTGGCAAGAAGCCCACGCCGCCGCCGATTCTTTCGATTTGATGACGAGTCAAGCGACATGTTCAGTTGCCGAGCATGCACCGGACTTGCTAGCGTCAGCCTGCGATTCACATGGTCCTGGGGGGGATGAATGTGACGCATGAGTCCCGTAAGGCGCAATTGGGCCATATTGGTCCGATCGCTTTTGGGTTGTGCGTGCCTTGACAGGCTGGGTGTCTTTTCGGCGCCTACATTCGACCGCCCGTATCCAAATGCCGCGTGCCGAACGCGCGACAGGGGTTTGTCCGGCAATGCCCGGCAGCACCTCTCAGGAATCCTGTGTCTCGCACCCGGCGCCTTGGGGCGCCGGCAATCGAGACGGGCAGAAAGCCCGCCCGCATCGAACGGGCGGCGATGGGGTCGAACAGGATGACAGACGCGGCGTGGAGTACGGTACGCAACTCGCTCAAGGGTGTGATCGGGGACAACAACTACGTCACATGGATCGCTCCACTGAAACTCAACGGGGCGCGTGATGGCGTCGTGCGTCTCTCCGCTCCGACAAACTTCGTCGCGAACTGGGTGAACCGGCATTACGCCGACCAGATCCTCCGCTGCATCCTCGCCGCCGGCGAATCGGTCAGCCGGGTCGAGATCAGCGTCGACGGCGCGGCCGCGCGCCCGAACGACAAGGTCCAGCGCACCCTTGCCGCGGTCCCGCTGGTCAACGCCGGGCGCGTCGCCGAGGAAGTGGAACAACCGACCGCGGGACTGGACAGGCGCTTCACCTTCGACAACTTCGTCGTCGGCAAGCCGAACGCGCTGGCCCATGCCGCGGCCCGGCGCGTGGCCGAGGGCGTCTCGGTCACCTTCAACCCGCTTTTTCTTTACGGCGGGGTGGGGCTCGGCAAGACGCATCTGATGCATGCGATCGCCTGGGAACTCAACGCCCGCAACCCCGAGTTGCGCGTGCTCTATCTCTCGGCCGAGCAGTTCATGTACCGCTTCGTCACCGCCCTGCGCGAACGCAACGTGATGGACTTCAAGAACCTCTTCCGCTCGGTCGACGTGCTGATGGTCGACGATGTCCAGTTCATCGCCGGCAAGGAAAGCACGCAAGAAGAATTCTTCCATACCTTCAACGCGCTGGTCGACCATCACAAGCAGATCGTGATTTCCGCCGACCGCGCCCCCGGAGAGATCAAGGATCTCGAGGATCGGATCAAGTCGCGCCTGCAAAGCGGCTTGGTCGTCGACCTGCATCCGACCGACTACGAATTGCGCCTCGGCATCCTGCAGCAGAAGGTCGCCTTGTCCAGGGCCAGCTATGGCGATGTGCCGATCGGCGACGGCGTGCTCGAATTCCTCGCCCACCGGATCACCACCAATGTCCGCGTGCTTGAGGGCGCACTGACCCGGCTCTTCGCGCTCGCCAGCCTCGTCGGGCGCGAGATCACGCTCGACCTCGCGCAGGACACGCTCGCCGACATCCTGCGCACCTCCGAACGAAAGGTCACGGTCGAGGAGATCCAGCGCAAGGTGGCCGAGCATTACAACATTCGACTGTCCGACATGATCGGGCCAAAGCGCCAGCGCACCATCGCGCGGCCGCGGCAGATCGCGATGTATCTGGCCAAGAGCCTGACCACCCGGTCGCTGCCCGATATCGGCCGGCGTTTCGGCGGGCGCGACCACACCACGATCATGCACGGCGTGCGCAAGGTCGAGGAATTGCGCACCACCGACAGCCAGCTGGCCGAGGACCTGGAGCTGCTGCGCCGGCTTCTGCAAAGCTGAACTTGACGCCGGGCACAAAGGGCCGCAAACAGTGAACAAAAGCGGACAGGCCGGGCTGGCGCGGGCCAGCGCCGGCCTGTCGCACCGATGGACGGACGCCAGGGGACGGGACGGGATGAAACTCAGCATCGAACGGGCGGCGCTTCTAAAGGCCGCGGGCCAGGCGCAATCGGTGGTGGAGCGGCGCAACACCATCCCGATCCTCGCCAATGTCCTGATCGAGGCCGAAGGCGACACCGTCAACTTCCGCGCCACCGACCTGGACATCGAGGTGATCGACCGCGCACCCGCCAAGGTTGAACGCGCCGGCGCCACCACCGTCTCGGCGGTCATGCTGCACGAGATCGTGCGCAAGCTGCCCGATGGCGCCCTGGTCAGCCTTGCCGACGATCCCCGCACCGGCCGCCTGACGGTCGAGGCTGGGCGCTCCTCCTTCGCGCTCGCCACGCTCCCGCGCGAGGATTTTCCGGTCATGGCCTCGACCGAATACATGTCCAACTTCTCGGCCCCCGCCGCCGATCTGAGGCGGCTTTTCGAAAAGTCGAAATTCGCTATCTCGACTGAGGAAACCCGCTACTACCTCAACGGCGTCTATCTTCACGTCGCCGAGGGCGAGGAAGGCCGCGCACTGCGCTGCGTGGCGACCGACGGGCACCGGCTGGCAAGAATCGACGCGCCCCTGCCCGAGGGCGCGGCGGACATGCCCGGCGTGATCGTGCCGCGCAAGACGGTGAACGAGTTGCGCAAGCTGCTGGAAGATGACGACGCCCGCATCGCGGTCTCGGTGTCCGAGACCAAGATCCGCTTCGCCACGCCCGAGATTTCGCTCACCTCCAAGGTCATCGACGGCACCTTCCCCGACTACACGCGCGTGATCCCCGTCGGCAACACCCGCCGGCTGGAGGTCGACGCCGACGACTTCGCCCGCGCCGTCGACCGCGTCGCCACGGTCTCGTCCGAGCGCTCGCGCGCGGTCAAACTGGTGCTGGAAAGTGACGCCCTGACGCTGTCGGTCAACGCCCCCGACAGCGGCGCCGCGACCGAGGAACTGGTCGTCGCCTATGGCGACGAGCGGCTCGAGATCGGCTTCAACGCCAAGTACCTGGTCGAGATCGCCAGCCAGATCGACCGCGAAAACGCCGTATTCCTCTTCAACTCCGCCGGCGACCCCGCCCTCGTGCGCGAGGGCGGCGACACCAGCGCCGTCTATGTCGTGATGCCGATGCGGGTCTGACCGCCGCGCCCCTTCATCTGTCCGGAAATATCCCGGGGGGTGAACTGGCGCAGCCAGGAGGGGGGCAGCGCCCCCCTTTCTTCGGGAATGCTGCACCATGGCGCTGCACCTGACCACGCTTTCACTGTCGCACTTCCGCTCGCATCGGCGCGCGGTGCTGGACTTCGACGGCCGCCCGGTCGCCTTCGCCGGGGCCAACGGCGCCGGCAAGACCAACCTGCTCGAGGCGATCTCGCTTCTCTCGCCCGGTCGCGGCCTCCGTCGTGCCGCGCCTGAAGACCTCATCCGCCGGCCCGAGGCGATCGGCTGGCGGCTTGCCGCCACGATCATCCGGCAGGACACGCTGCACGAGGTCGAGACCGGCGCCGACCCGGACGCGCCCCGCTTCCTGCGCATCGATGGCAAGGCCGCGCCGCAGGCCGCGCTGGGGCGGATCGCGCCGATGCTCTGGTTGACCCCGGCAATGGACCGGCTCTGGACCGAGGCGCCCGACGGGCGTCGGCGCTTCCTCGACCGGATGGCTATGGCCTTCTTCCCCGATCATGCCGAGGCGGCGCTCGCCTATGAAAAGGCCATGCGCCAGCGCAACCGGCTCTTGCGCGACCAGGCGCGCGACGGCGCCTGGTACGGCGCACTCGAGGCGCAAATGGCCCAATCTGGTGCGCAGATCAGCGCCAACCGTCGCGCCACGCTCGCCCGCCTTGCGGCGGCGGCGGGGCAGGGCGGCGATTTCCCGGTGGCCGACCTGACGCTGGACGATCCCTCCCCGGGGGACGAGGCCGCGCTCGCTGCGGCGCTGGCCGAGGGGCGCCGCGCCGACATGGCCGCCGGCCGCAGCCTCACTGGCCCGCACCGCGCCGATCTGGCGGCGCTCTGGGCGGAAAAGGCGATGCCCGCTGCGCAATGCTCCACCGGCGAGCAGAAGGCGCTGCTCATCTCCACCGTGCTCACCCATGCCCGCGCGCTGGCCGTGACGACCGGCGCGCCGCCAATCCTGCTTCTGGACGAAGTCTCGGCCCATCTTGACGCCACGCGCCGCGCCGCGCTCTATGACGCGCTCTGCGATCTGGGCGCGCAGGCGTTCCTGACCGGCACCGAACCCGACCTTTTCGCGCCCCTCGGCGCGCGCGCACAGCACTTCGCCCTGTCCGACACCGGCGGGCTGTCCCTTCTCCAACCGTCGGAGCCGTCATGACCCCGCAACGCCTCACGCTCATCACCCTCGGCACCGCCGATCTGGATCGCGCGCTCGCCTTCTACGCCGCCCTCGGCTGGCACCCGAGCGAGCGTGCCGAGGGCGTCGCCTTCTTCGATTTGGGCGGCATGAAGCTGGCGCTGTTCGGGCTGGCCGACCTTGCCGCCGATCAGGGCCGTCCGGGCGCCGCGCTCGGCACCGGCGCGATCACGCTGGCGCAGAACTTCTCCGACCGTGCCGCCGTGGACGCCGCCTTCGCCTGCGCCCTCGCGGCCGGCGCCACCCCGCTGAAGGCGCCCGAGGCGGTCTTCTGGGGCGGCTATTCCGGCTACTACGCCGACCCCGACGGCCATGTCTGGGAACTGGCGCACAACCCCTTCTGGCCGCTCGATGCCAACGGTCGCCTGGCCCCACCCGAAGACACTGCGCCATGACCGTCACGCTCTGGCAACTCACCCTCTACGCGGGCGCGATCTTCCTGCTGTTCATGACGCCTGGCCCGGTCTGGGTGGCGCTGACTGCGCGGGCGCTGACCGGCGGCTTCGCCTCGGCCGCGCCGCTGGCGGTCGGCGTGGCGATCGGTGACATCGTCTGGCCGCTGGCGGCGATCTTCGGGCTGGCCTGGATCATCTCGGTCTATGCCGGCTTCATGGAGGTTCTGCGCTGGGTCGCGGTGGGGATGTTCCTGGTCATGGGCCTGCAACTCATCCGCCACGCCTGGCGCCGCATCTCGACCGACAGCCAGCTCACCCGGCCGGGGCACTGGTCGGGGTTTCTCGCCGGAGTCGCCGCGATCCTCGCCAATCCCAAGGCGATCCTTTTCTACATGGGCATGCTGCCGGGCTTCTTCGATCTCTCGCGCATCACCTTGCCCGACATCGCCGCGATCCTCGCCATCTCGGTGCTGATCCCGATGGCCGGCAACCTGATCCTGGCGGGCATGATCGGGCGCGTCCGCGCGCTCCTGCGCTCGCCCGCCGCGCTGGCGCGCACGAACCGCGTCGCCGGGGTTCTGATGATCGGCGTCGCGGCGGCCATCGCGCTGGCCTGAAACCCCAAATATTGTGGTCGGCGCGTGACAATCCCCCGCCGGACGCCTATAAGTGGCGCAGGAAATTCAGGGACAGCCGGCATGAGTGCAAACCCCGCCCCGCGCGACGACTACGGCGCGGATTCGATCAAGGTTCTCAAGGGCCTGGACGCGGTGCGCAAGCGCCCCGGCATGTATATCGGCGACACCGATGACGGCTCGGGCCTGCACCACATGGTCTACGAGGTTGTGGACAACGGCATCGACGAAGCGCTGGCAGGCCATGCCGACGCCGTCAACGTCATCATCCACGACGATTCCAGCGTCTCGGTCAGCGACAACGGGCGCGGCATTCCCACAGACATCCATGCCGGCGAAGGCGTCAGCGCGGCCGAGGTCATCATGACCCAGCTGCACGCTGGCGGCAAGTTCGACCAGAACAGCTACAAGGTCTCGGGCGGCCTGCACGGCGTGGGCGTCTCGGTCGTCAACGCGCTTTCCGACTGGCTGGACCTGCGCATCTGGCGCGGCGGCAAGGAACACTACGTCCGGTTCGAGCGCGGCGAAACTGTCCAGCCGCTCAAGGTCGTCGGCGACGCGAACGGCCGCAAGGGCACCGAAGTGCGCTTCATGGCCGCGCTGAGCACCTTCTCGAACCTGGAATACAGCTTCAAGACGCTGGAAAACCGCCTGCGCGAACTCGCCTTCCTCAATTCCGGCGTGCGCATCATCCTGGAGGATCAGCGCCCCGCCGAAACCCTGCGGTCCGAGCTTTACTACGACGGCGGCGTGCGCGAATTCGTACGCTACATCGACCGCCACAAGCACCCCCTGATGCCCGAGCCGATATTCATCACCGGCGACCGTGACGGCATCGGGATCGAGGCCGCGATGTGGTGGAACGACAGTTACCACGAGACCGTGCTGCCGTTTACCAACAACATCCCGCAGCGCGACGGCGGCACGCATCTCGCGGGTTTTCGCGGCGCGCTGACCCGCACGCTGACCCGCTACGCCCAGGAAAGCGGTATCGCCAAGAAGGAAAAGATCAACTTCACCGGCGACGACGCGCGCGAGGGGCTGACCTGCGTGCTGTCGGTGAAAGTGCCGGACCCGAAATTCTCCAGCCAGACCAAGGACAAGCTGGTCAGCTCCGAAGTTCGCCCGGCCGTCGAATCGCTCCTTTCCGAGAAACTCTCGGAATGGTTCGAGGAAAACCCCGGCCCCGCCCGCATCATCGTCGGCAAGATCGTCGAGGCGGCACTGGCCCGCGAGGCCGCGCGCAAGGCGCGCGACCTGACGCGGCGCAAGACCGCGCTCGACGTCGCCTCGCTGCCCGGCAAGCTCGCCGATTGCCAGGAACGCGACCCCGCCAAGTCCGAGCTTTTCTTGGTCGAGGGCGACAGCGCCGGCGGCTCGGCCAAGCAGGGCCGCTCGCGCCAGAACCAGGCGGTGCTGCCGCTCCGAGGCAAGATCCTTAACGTCGAGCGCGCGCGCTTCGACCGGATGCTCGGCAGCCAGGAGATCGGCACGCTGATCACCGCGCTTGGCACCGGGATCGGGCGCGACGAATTCGACCTCGGGAAGCTGCGCTACCACAAGATCGTCATCATGACCGATGCCGACGTCGACGGCGCGCATATCCGTACGCTGCTGCTGACCTTCTTCTTCCGGCAGATGCCCGAATTGATCGAACAGGGGCATCTCTACATTGCCGAGCCGCCCTTGTTTAAAGTCGCCCGCGGCAAATCGGAAGTCTACCTAAAGGACAAGCCCGCGCTGGAAGATTACCTGATCGCCCAGGGCGTCGAAGGGGCGATGCTGCGGCTCGGCTCGGGCGAGGAGATCATCGGCGCCGACCTGCAGCGCGTCGTGGCCGAGGCACGCCAGGTCCGCCGCGCGTTGGAATCCTTCCCCACGCACTACGCCCAGGCGATCCTCGAACAGGCCGCCATCGCCGGCGCGCTGGAACCGGGGCAATTGGATGCCAACCCGCAGGGCGTGGCCGACCGCCTGGCCGAACGGCTCGACCTGATCGCGCCCGAATACGAAAAGGGCTGGCAGGGCCGTCCGACCCAGGACCACGGCCTGCGCATGTCCCGCATGCTCCGCGGGGTCGAGGAGGTGCGCGTTCTCGACGGGCCGATCCTGCGCTCGGGCGAGGCGCGGCGCCTCGCCGGTTTCACCCGCTCGCTCCAGGAAACCTACGGGCGCCCCGCGCGCCTGATGCGCAAGGAGCGCGGTATCGGCATCCACGGCCCCCTCGACCTCCTGCGCGCGATCCTGGCCGAGGGTGAAAAGGGCCTCTCGCTTCAGCGCTACAAGGGCCTGGGCGAGATGAACCCCAACCAGCTCTGGGAAACCACGCTCGACCCCGATGCGCGCACGCTCCTGAAGGTGAAGATCGACGACCTAGCCGAGGCCGAGGACCTGTTCTCCAAGCTGATGGGCGACGTGGTCGAGCCGCGCCGCGAATTCATCCAGCGCAACGCGCTCAGCGTCGAAAACCTGGACACCTGACGCTTCTGGCGCAAGCGTGTTTCGCGCAGGGGTTGACTTCCGCGGTCAACCCCCTGCTTTTGTCGCCCGGTAGCCGCAGCAGGGAACGGAGCCGTCGCGCATGGATCTGGAAGCCGTCAAATCCTCCTACCGCCGCTGGGCGCCGGTCTACGACCGCACCTTCGGACGGATCACCCGCATGGGCCGCGAGCGCGCGGTAGCGGTGATCAATCGCAGCCAGGGCCGGGTGCTGGAGGTCGGCGTCGGAACCGGGCTGTCGCTCTCGAACTATGCGCCGCATCTCGACGTGACCGGCATCGATTATTCCGAGGACATGCTCGACCGCGCCCGCAAGCGGGTCGCGGCCGAGGGGCTGACCCAAGTCCGTGCGCTGCGGCAGATGGACGCGCGGCATCTCGACTTTCCCGACGGCCATTTCGATACCGTGGTGGCGATGTACCTCGTCTCGGTCGTGCCCGAACCCGAGCGGGTGATGGCCGAGATCGCGCGCGTCTGCAAACCCGGCGGGCAGGTGATCATCGTCAACCACTTCGCCCGCGACGAGGGCTGGCTGGCCTGGCTGGAACTTCGCTTCGCCCCGCTCGCCGACCGGCTGGGCTGGCACCCGGACTTCGCCCGCGCGCGGATCATGGGCGAGCCCTCCCTGCAGGTGACCGAAGAACGCCGCTTGGCGCCGCTGGGCCTATTTACCTTCCTGCGACTCGAAAAAGCCTGAACGGCGCCGCCCCCGCACAAATACTCGCCCGGCAGACCGGGGCAACGGAGGTTCTCCCGCCGCTCGTCAAGCTGTGCGCTTTGCGCACAACCGTCCTCGCGTTGGGCCGGGCGCCGCGCCTGCAGCGCGGCGAAAAGAGGCTTCGACGCCAAGGCCGCGCTTTCCCGATCCGCCCCATACTTTTCCTGTCCGAAAATATCCGGCCTTATATAGCAAACGCACCAAAGCTTGGTCTGCAAGGAGATGACTAAGGTCTCAGCTTGCCTCGTCATCTGCTTGGGGCATCTTTTGGCATGCGGCATGAGCGTCGCAGGAGTTGAGCGAGGTCATCCAAGT
>NZ_JADDJF010000029.1 GCF_017811755.1 Pararhodobacter sp. SW119
TCCAGCTTCTTGCTGAAGCCGTTGGTCAGGCGCGTGAAGCGACGCATGCCCATCGTCAGGTTCTGACGCTCGACGTGCGACGTGCTGACCAGTTCCTTGACCGGCTGGCCGCTGATCAGCTCCTTTCGCGCGCCAACGCACTCGGCGGGGCTGTACTTGCGCTCGTGACCCTTCCGGCCCGTCGCTTCGCCATACAGCTTCACCAGCATGGCATAATCGATATCGTCGCCAAACGCGCCCTCGACGGCTTCCAGATACGCCTTGTGCCCGTCCGTGGTTAGCTGGACGCGGGTCGCCAGGCGGTCGCGCAGATCGTCCATGAACTCAATCGCGGTCGCGCTGGTGCGGTCGCCAACTTCGAAGGACAGGATCATCTTGCTATCGCGCTCGATAGCGGTCCACGTCCACACGTCGCCAGCACCATCCGGTGCCGCTTTGGCCGTCGCGACGTTCTTGTCCTTGGCGTAGCAGAAGGACCAGATTTCGTCGCACTGGACGTGGTTCGCTTTGACGTTGCGCACCGTCTCGTCGTGATAGGCGGCGCAAGCCTCACCCGCTTCCACCAGCATTTTCGTCACGGTGTTGATCGAAACACCAACGGTGCGGGACACTGCGCGCATGGACATGCCTTCGATCAGCATGGACAGGATCATGACGCGCTTATGCAGGGGCAATTTGTTCACATCATAAAATTATGATAAACCGAGGTGCGCGTCAACAGGAAAATGTTCAGTTTGAACATTTACTTTTATGTGATGAAATTTCTGCTAGACTCACCATGACGCGTTGCAGTCAGATGCGGCATGAGGCATTGGCGTGTCATGAAGTACGTAAGGCGGAACGGCAGATGCCCCGTAGACGAATGGAGGGAGTCGCTCAGTGAGCGGGACGAGGCTAAGATTACAGCGGTGGTGATGAAGATCGAGAGTCATGAGGTCATACCACGCGATACCGTAAAGAAGTACCTAGGGGCGAAAGAGCCTGAACTTCACGAAATGAAGGTACGCGGCGACAAGAAGCAGCTTCGCCCGCTTTGCGTAAAGGACACGCAAAGAAAACTCGTTGTGCTGCTGTTTGGCGCTGAAAAGACGTCAAAAAATCTTGCCCGCGGTGACATCACCAAAGCAGAAAACCTGCTTCGAGAGATGAGAGATGGAAATGGGTCACTCAAGGACTATCACGAAGATTAAATCGATCTGGCGCAAACTGGAGTCGAAAACCTTTCGCGACGTATTCGCCGCTGAAACCACGTCAAATACCCTTGCATCACAACTGTATGTTTTTCGCACCCAGCGCGGAATGACTCAAGCAGATCTGGCCGATCTTGCTGGAATGAGGCAATCTAGGATTTCAAATTTGGAGCAGGACTGTCACAATGTCACGTTAACGACGCTGCGCCGTCTTGCTTCTGCCCTTGACGTCGCACTGCTGGTGAAGTTTGTGCCTTTCAGCGAGCTTCTTGATGAGTCGACGCGGCAGAACCTAGACAAAAAAATCCTATCTTTCCATGAAGATAGCCCCAAATTCAACTCCATGCCTGTCGGCTTCTTCTCGTCCACATCAGCGTCAGCAAGCAATATCGCCACACGCGCTGTTACTGCATCGACAGGCGCGAGCCATTCGACGCAACTGCCGCAACTTTCGCTTGGAACTAATGAGGTCCGGTATGGCAAAAACCTCCACTAGAAGCCCCGACTTTCGGTTTGTCCCGGCGGATTCTATTAGCCTTACGCTCAATGACAACTCAGTGAAAATCGTTTTCGGTGTTGAAGAACAACAGGGCGAAACCACGGAAAGCATCGGGGTCTTTCTTACGCCGAAGACATTGGCGATCTTGCACTACATAATCGGACGATCTCTAGCGAAGCTTGAGGAAGGCTCAGGATTGAAACTTGAAATTCCCGAAGAAAAGCTCCGCCAGATTGACGCCGGCTTTAACTCTTCTCCGGAGGAAGGTGGGGACTGATCCGCTTCCCGCCCTTGCGCCCCATCTCCTGTGCGGCCTTGTCCTTGCCGTCGTCCTGCGGCTTGTCCTCGACCTCGCCCGTGGCAATCTTGCCGACCAGGACGGCCAGCCCGATGGCGTCTGCGGGGCGCTTTTCGCCCTTGGGGCCTTTAGGCATGTCCCGCCTCCGCCAAGAGATCCACCTTCGCCTGATCGATCTTGTCCGACCCGATGCCGCTATACCCCTCAATGGCCTCCCTCCGTAGGCCTTCATCGGCCTTGGCGCTAACCTTATAGGCATTCATATGGCTCCACTCATGCTCCACGAAAAACTCACGGCGCTCAGTATCGTAGCAGAGGTGCCACCAATCCTCTCGCTCCTGCAGAGATCCTTTGATCCGTTTGCCTATCTGCTTTTTCAGGACAGCCATGTTCCCTCCTATGCTTTCCGCTAAGCATATAGGAAGCCGGGCACGAACGCGACACCCCGTCAACCCCGCCAAATTTCAAACTGAGACACTACCCAACCGTGGTTCCGCTTCCATCCGCGAAACCAACGCCTCGAAATATCCATCAGGAAGATCCAGGTCGAGGTCGAGCTTGCACAGATAGTCGAAATCCGAAAGCGATACGCGCTCCAGACCGTCATAAAAGGCCTCGATCACGCCGGGCCCGACAGCGCGGCGTCCGCGATCAACGCGCGTGATCACCCGGATCCAGTCGTGCTCTTGCGCGTATTCAGCCAGAATCTTCGGTGTCGCGTCGGTCGAGCCGTCATCGACGATAATCCACCGTGCCGGCCGGAGGCTTTGTGCTATCACGCTGTTTAGCGTGCGGCGCATATAGTCTGCCTAGTTCCGGCAAGGCGAGACAAGAAGATAGCGCGGCCTCATGCGCGCCACCGCCATGCCTCATCGCGCCTCGAACATCCCTGGCTAAAGCCTGCGGAATGGACGAACATGGAACTCGTGAATATCGTCGCTTCACCGCAAGCGCGTGCGTTTGCGTTTGCGTAAAGGTTCGGCCTTAAGCAGTTAAGCATGATGCGGCTGAACCCCTCGCAGTACTTGTTCTGGCTTCGAAACACGGTGAAAATTCCCCACGCCTCCGTTCTCTTGCGTGCATTCAGCGTGTAGCACAAGGGGCTGGCCGGCAGAATGGGTTGCATTGGTGGACAAACCGTTTGCTCTGGTTCATGACATAATGCGCTCGCAAAGCATTCGAGGGATATGACGCGGAAATGGTGCAGGATTGCGCGATGCTGGCCTTGGTGAACACAGCCACACGGGCAGAGTTGCTTGACGCGCTCGAAGCGCGGCTGGCGCGCGGCGAGGGATTCTCCGTCGCGACGCTCAATCTTGATCATCTGGTGAAGCTTCGTGCCGACGCTGCTTTTCGCGCGGCTTATGCGCGACATTCGCATGTGGTCGCTGACGGGTGGCCTGTGGTGGTTCTGCGCCGGCTTGCAGGTCGTCCCGTGGATCTGGTGCCGGGGTCGGATCTGGTGGGACCGCTGATGGCGCATGCCGCCCGCCATGGGATACCCGTGGGATTTCTGGGCTCGACGGAGGCGGCGCTGACGCGGGCGGCCGACCGGCTTCAGGCCGAGTATCCCGGCCTGAAGGTCGTGGCGCGGATCTCGCCTCCCTTCGGCCTCGACCCCAACAGCAAGGAGGCCGGCGAGGCGCTGCAACAACTCGCCCGGTCCGGCGCGCGCGTGTGTCTGATCGCGCTCGGGGCGCCGCGGCAGGAGGTTCTTGCCGCGCGCGCCGTCGAAAGCCTGCCGCGGTGCGGTTTCATTTCGGTGGGTGCCGGGCTCGACTTCATCGCCGGCAGCCAGCGCCGTGCGCCGCTCTGGATGCGTCGTGTCGGACTGGAATGGCTCTGGCGCATGCTTTCCGATCCGCGTCGGCTGACCGGGCGCTATATCCGCTGCGCCATGATCCTGCCCGGCCTGACCCAGGCCGCCCTGCGCATGCGACGCCACGCCTGAGGCCGATGCGGCGGCTGGTCGCGACGCGATTTCACGCTGCCAGTCGATTCCCGCCGCAAGCCCCTCATGCCGCGGGAATCAGACTGATCCGGGCTTTGAGGCCAAGCGCGCCCTCAACCGCGGCAAGGCCGCGCGCCTCGAGGTCGATCAGATGCGCCAGGACATTGCGCTCTGCCGCGGGCAGAAGCAGCGGGTCGATATCGACATAAACGCGCTGCGCGATCGCCTTCACCGAATCCGCGCCGGCGGCAATCGCGGCCCGGATCGCGGATTCGCGCGACTTGCGATGCGCGTAAAGCTCGGAGATCCGCGTCTGGCCGTTGGCCACCGGGGCGCCGTGACCGGGGAAGAGCGATACCTGGCCATAGTTGCGTAGGTTCCTCAGGCTCTGCATGAAATCCGTCAGGTCGCCATCGGGCGGCGAGACGAGGCTGGGCGCCCATCCCATGACATGGTCGCCGGAAAAAAGCGCCTCGCCCCAGAGAAAGCACATATGATTGCCGAAATGGCCGGGCGTGTGCAGCGCGCGCAGCGGACGGCCAGCGACCTCCAGCGTCTCTTCATGCTGCAGGCGCCGATCTGGCACGAAGTCGCTGTCGACGCCTTCGCCGCCACCGATCTCCTGGCTGGCGAGCATCTTCATCCGCTCCGAACGTCCGGCGCGGGCATCGCCCATGGCCAGCACCGGCGCGCCGGTCGCCGCCGCCAGAAGCCGCGCGCCCGGCGAATGGTCCAGATGGGCATGGGTGACCAGGATCTGCGCGACCGCCTCGGCGGGCGCGAGCGCGGCGAGCAAGGCGGCGATATGGCGCGGGTCGGCGGGGCCCGGGTCGATCACCGTTACCGCGTCCTTGCCCAGGATCCAGGTATTGGTTCCCCAATGCGTCATGGGCGAGCCATTGGGCGCCAGCAGCAGGCGCAGGTCCTCGGCCAGCGCGACCGGTTTTCCGGGGCTGGGCGCGGTGTGGAGTTGGGCGGCAGCGGCATGGGGCATGCGGGGACTCGTCTTCGATGGCACCGGGTTCTAGACTAAACACATGCTGGGACGCTTACTCAAACCGATTTTTCCACGCGGACTTTACGGGCGCGCGGCGCTGATCCTTCTGGTGCCGGTCGTGAGCATCCTCACGCTGGTGGCGATCCTCTTCATCCAGCGCCATTACGAGCGTGTTACCCAGCAGATGACGTCAAATTTCGCCATCGTCGCGGAACACCTGCGCGCGCAGGTCGACGCCGCGCCGGACCCCGAGTCCGCCGAAGCCGTCCTCGGCGAACTGGGCGCGGCGTTGCGACTGGAGACTTCGCGCGCCGACCGCCTGCCGGCGACCGCGTTCGATTCGATCGCCGCGCATGATATTCTCAGCCGTCTCGTCCTGCAGGAACTGTCGCGCCGCCTTTCGGGGATTGCGGCGCAGGGTTTCGTCGGGTCCAACGTCGTGGTCTGGCTTGAGGGCGTGCACGGGTTCTACGGCTTGCGCTTCAGTCCCGGTCGGGTCGCGGCGCGCAATCCGCACCAGTTGCTGGTGGTGGTGCTTATCGCCGGGCTGATGATGAGCGTGGTGGCCTTCCTGTTCCTGAAGAACCAGGTTCGGCCGATCCTGCGGCTGGCGCGCGCCGCCGAGGCTTTCGGCCGCGGGCAGAGCCTGCCCTACCGGCCCACCGGCGCGACCGAGGTGCGCGCGGCGGGGCAGGCGTTCATCGAGATGCGCCAGCGGATCGAGAACCATATCGAGCAGCGCACGCTTCTGCTGTCGGGGGTCAGCCACGACCTGCGCACGCCGCTGACGCGCATGCGGCTTGCGCTCACGATGATGGAGGACGAGCCCGAGGCGCAGGCGCTGCTGGCCGATGTGCGCGAGATGGAGGGGCTGATCGACAGGTTCCTCGATTTTGCGCGGGGCGAGATGGCCGAGGCGGCCGTGCCGACGGACCTGCGCGCGCTGGCGGCGGCGCGGGTGCACGAGGCGCGGCGCGCGGGGCAGGACATCACGCTGCGCGACGGGCCGGACCTGCCGCCGATCCGGCTGCGCCCGGATCTGATGGCGCGGGCGCTCGACAATCTGATCGGAAATGCGGCGCGCTATGGCACGCGTGCCGAGATCGATGTCCTGCAGGAACCGGGCCAGCAGGTCCTGACGGTCGAGGATGACGGGCCGGGCATCGCACCGGACGATCGCGCCGCCGCGCTCAGGCCCTTCGTCCGGCTTGATCCGGCGCGCAACGCGGTGCGGGGCGCTGGTGTCGGGCTGGGCCTTGCGATTGCGGCCGACGCGGTGCGGCTGCACGGCGGCCGCCTGGAACTGGGACAGGGGACCCGGCCCGGCCTGGGCGGGCTGGCCGTCCGGGTGGTGCTGCCGGCGTGATCTGACGGATGGTCTGCATGCGGACCATCTGACAAAGCACTAATTTAAAAAGACAATTTGTTGCCGTTAACCGCAATGAAACTTCTGGCGAAGGGCTCAGCGCCCCTGTTGGCGCCGTGCCATGAAGGCGAGGCGCTCGAACAGATGCACGTCCTGTTCGTTCTTCAGAAGCGCGCCGTGGAGCTTTGGCAGCGCGTTGACCCCCTCGCGCTTCAGGTCCTCGGGGCCCAGATCCTCGGCCAGCAGCAGTTTCAGCCAGTCCAGCATTTCGCTGGTCGAGGGTTTTTTCTTCAGCCCCGGCGTTTCGCGCAACTCGAAGAACTGCGTCAGCGCCGAGCGCAGAAGCTGGTCCTTGATCTCGGGGAAATGGACCCGGACGATCTGGCTCAGCACCTCGGGGTCGGGGAAGCGGATGAAGTGGAAAAAGCACCGCCGCAGGAAGGCGTCGGGCAATTCCTTCTCGTTGTTCGAGGTGATGATGACGATCGGCCGGTGGGTGGCGCGGATCGTCTCGCCGGTCTCGTAGACGAAGAATTCCATCCGGTCGAGTTCCTGCAGCAGGTCGTTCGGGAACTCGATGTCGGCCTTGTCGATTTCGTCGATCAGCAGCACGACCTTCTTGTCCGAATCGAAGGCCTGCCACAGCTTGCCCTTGCGGATGTAGTTCTTCACGTCGTGCACGCGGTCGTCGCCCAGCTGGCTGTCGCGTAGCCGGCTGACGGCGTCGTATTCGTAAAGGCCCTGGTGCGCGCGGGTGGTCGACTTGATGTTCCACTCGATGATCTCGAGGCCGAGCGCGGTGGACACCTCGCGCGCCAGTTCGGTCTTGCCCGTGCCGGGTTCGCCCTTGACCAGAAGCGGGCGTTCCAGCGTGACCGCGGCATTGACCGCCATCGTCAGGTCGTCCGTGGCGATATAGGTCTCGGTCGAGGCAAAGCGCATGCGGCGGCATCCTGTCTGGCCCCCGGTCGGGGCGGTTTCCCGGGCGTTTTCTAGACCCATGGGCGGGCAGGCGCAATGCGCCGGGGTGGCGCGTCGGATCGGCGGGCCAGGGCCTGCGCTGGGCCTGGATCGCGCGCCACCCGCCTTAACCGAGGTGCGTCGTCACGGTTGTCTCGGCCCCGGCGGACCGCTAATCTTATGCGCATCGAGTGGAGAACGGCATGTCCAAGGCGATGAGCGAGCGCGAGATCGAGGATGTGCTGGATTCCGTGCGTCGGCTTGTCGCGCAGGAGGAACGCCGCAGCCGCGTGCCGCCGCTGGTCCTGACGCCGCAGATGCGCATCGAGGCCGAGGGGGATGTGCCCGCCGACGCCTCGGCGCGCGCGCCCGACATCACAGACGCGTCTGAACCGGAGCCGACGCCCGACGCCCCGCCCGCCGGCGCGCAGGCCGAGCCCGACGAACTCGCCGACGCGCCGCCCGAAAACCTGCCGCAGACCGGCCACGCCGGGCAGACGCTGCTGATGACGCTGGACGATGCCGCGATGCAGGAAATGGTCGCGCAGATCGTCCGCGACGAGTTGCAGGGCAAGCTGGGCGAGCGGATCACGCTGGCCGTCCGCAAGCTGGTCCGCAACGAGATCGCCCGCGCCATGGACGAGCAGCGCCGCAAGTGAGCGCCGGCGCGGCCGGCGTTCTTGTCCGGTGTTGACGGACGGGTGCGCCGCCCCGGTGCTTCCCGCCTCGTCGAAGCCGGCACCGCCGATCGCCGCCTTGCCTGCGGATGCGGGACGGGGTTTCATCCCAACCCTGCCGTCATGAGGGACCCGACATGCCCGACAAGGACTACACGCTGCGCATGGCCAGATATAACCTCTGGCAGAATGAAAACCTGCTGGCGGCGGCCGATGGCCTGCCGGCCGCCGAGCGTCAAAAGGATCGCGGGGCGTTCTTCGGCTCGATCCAGAAAACGCTGTCTCATGTCCTTTGGGGCGACATGCTCTGGATGAGCCGGTTCGCGGGCACGCCGGCGCCGGCAGCGGGCGGGGCGCAATCGACCGAGTTGGCTCGGGCATGGGACGAATTTATGGCCGAGCGAAAGGGCTTCGATCAGCGAATCCTGGCCTGGGCGCATGACGTCCCACCGGACTGGTTCGACGGCGATCTGAGCTGGTATTCGGGCATGCTGGGCCGCGAATTGACGGGCCCGCGCAAAATGCTGGTCGTGCATTTCTTCAACCATCAGACCCATCATCGCGGGCAGGTCCATGCCATGCTGACGGCGGCCGGGGCGCGGCCCGACGACACCGACCTGCTGTTCATGCCCGAGCGGTATCTTGACCTCTAGCGGGGCGATCAGCCCAGAATCGTGACCCCCAGGCGCGCCATTTCGGCATCGACCATCACGGTTTCCGCGGCGCTGAGGCGCTGCGCGCGCGGATAAAGCGGCGCGGCGCGGTCGTTGCGCACCGGCGTGTCCCAGCCGTCGGTCGTGTCCATGAAGCGGCGCACGCCGTCCAGGCCGAATTCCAGCAGGTAGCCCTGCAGCACCACGTCGACATAGGACAGTAGGATCGCGCCCTCGGGCGCGACCTCGGCCTGCGCGGGCACGGCGTAGATCTGCGTCTCGATCCCGGTGATCGCCTCGACGCTCAGCCCGTCGGTCAGGGCCAAGCGGTCGTAGCCTTCCTCGCGCGCATCCAGCGCGATCCAGTCGGCGCCGGGGACCGCGGCGATCAGGCCCTCGATCTCGGACCTGGGGCAGGGGACGGCGGTCAGGAACGGCCCGTCGCGCAGCGCCGTGTGCCGCCAGGCGCGCCGCCAGCCCTTCAGCCGGGCGCGATGGGCCGGCGCGTAGGCATGCGTGGCGCGATTCACCAGGCTGCCGTAGCCGAAGAAATATGGATCGCGGGTCATCGGGTCACCATCGCTCATGGTGTCCTTCTGCCGCAGGCCCGCCCGGCGTGCAAGGTCACGCGCCCCCTTGTCTGGGGCCAAGGCGCGCGCTATCCCTGAAGCGTCGGATACGGGAGAATCCGGTGGGCCACACCCGCCGGTGCCGAAGGAGCAACCGCCCCGGTAAACTCTCAGGCCCAGGGACCGTTCCGGCAAAGGACTCTGGAGAGTGGCGCAGCCGCGCCCGCCGAAGGGATAACGATCTCAGGCGCCCGGACGGGCAGGGACAGAGGGGGCACCAGGGGGCGCGGGCGCGCCCGGTCAAGGGTGCCGGCGCAGGCCCGAAAGGATGAAGGAGACAGGCGGCGATGACCGACCTGAAGCGGACATGCCTTCACGGGCTGCACCTGTCGCTGGGGGCCAAGATGGTGCCCTTCGCCGGCTACGAGATGCCCGTGCAATACCCGATGGGCGTGATGGGCGAGCATCAGCACACCCGCGCGCAGGCGGGGCTGTTCGACGTCAGCCACATGGGCCAGATCATCCTGGGCGCGCGCGGCGCGCCCGAGGCGCTGGAGACGCTGGTGCCGGTCGATGTGCTGGGCCTGGCGGAGGGGCGGCAGCGATACGCGCTTTTCACCAATGACGCGGGCGGCATCCTCGACGACCTGATGATCGCCAATCGCGGCGATCACCTGTTCCTGGTGGTCAACGCCGCCTGCAAGGCCGCCGACACCGAACACCTGATGGCGCATGTGCCGGGGGTGGAGCCGGTGACCGACCGCGCGCTCCTGGCGCTGCAGGGCCCGGCGGCCGAGGCGGCGCTGGCCCGGCTGGTGCCGCGCGTGTCCGAGATGCGCTTCATGGATGTCGGCACCCATGTCTGGACCGATGTCGAGCTGTGGATCTCGCGCTCGGGCTACACCGGCGAGGACGGGTTCGAGATTTCGATCCCCGAGGAGCGGGCCGAGACTTTCGCCCGCGCGCTGCTCGACATGGACGAGGTAGCGCCGATCGGCCTGGGCGCGCGCGATTCGCTGCGGCTGGAGGCCGGGCTGTGCCTTTATGGCCACGACATCGACACCACCACCACGCCGGTCGAGGCCGGGCTGAACTGGGCCATCCAGAAGGTCCGTCGCAAGGGCGGCGACCGCGAGGGCGGGTTCCCGGGGGCGGACCGCATCCTGTCCGAACTGGTCGGCGGCGCCGCGCGCCGCCGCGTCGGCCTGCGCCCCGAGGGCCGCGCGCCGATGCGCGAGGGCACCGCGCTTTTCGCCGCCGAGGATGCCGCCGAGCCGGTCGGCGCCGTCACCTCGGGCGGGTTTGGCCCTTCGGTCGGGGCGCCCATCGCAATGGGCTATGTCCCCCCCGGACAAGCCGCCCCCGACACGCTGCTTTTCGGCGAGGTGCGCGGCAAGCGCCTGCCGGCGCGCGTCACGCCGCTTCCGTTCCAACCCACCACCTACCGCAAATGAGGCTTGCGATGAAATTCACCGAAGAACACGAATGGCTGCGCGTCGAGGGCGATCTGGTCGTCGTCGGCATCACCGAACACGCCGCCGAGCAACTGGGCGATGTCGTCTTCGTCGAACTGCCCGAGGTCGAAGCGCAATTCGCCAAGGGCGACGAGGTCTGCGTGATCGAAAGCGTCAAGGCCGCCTCTGACATCCTCGCGCCGGTCGAGGGCGAGATCGTCGAGGTCAACGAGGCGCTGTCCGAGAACCCCGGCCTGGTGAACGAGGACGCGCAGGGCGATGCCTGGTTTTTCAAGATGAAGATCGACGATCTGAGCGTGCTCGACACCTTCATGTCCGAGGACGAGTACAAGGACTTCATCGCCTGAGACGCGACGCGCGCAGGAGCCGCAGATGAGCTACACGCCCACCACCTACGATCCCTACGATTTCGCCAACCGCCGCCACATCGGCCCGTCGCCCGCCGAAATGGCGGCGATGCTGAAGGCCGTGGGCGCGCCCAGCCTGGAGGCGCTGATCGACGAAACGGTGCCGCCCGCGATCCGGCAGGAAAAGCCGCTGACCTGGGCGCCGCTGTCCGAGGGCGCGCTTCTGGAGAAGATGCGCCAGGTCAGCGCGAAGAACGTGGTGATGACCTCGCTCATCGGGCAGGGGTACTACGGCACGATCACGCCGCCGGCGATCCAGCGCAACATCTTGGAAAACCCCGCTTGGTACACCGCCTACACGCCTTACCAGCCCGAGATCGCGCAGGGCCGGCTGGAGGCGCTGCTGAACTACCAGACGATGGTTGCGGACCTGACCGGCCTGCCCATCGCCAATGCCTCGCTTCTGGACGAATCGACCGCTTGCGCCGAGGCGATGGTGATGGCCCAGCGGGTGGCCAAGTCCAAGGCGCGCGGTTTCTTCGTTGATGAGAACTGCCATCCGCAGAACATCGAGGTGATCAAGACCCGCGCCGCCCCCCTGGGAATCGAGGTGATCGTCGGCGCGCCCGAAACGCTGGAGCCCGAGGCGGTTTTCGGCGCCATCTTCCAGTATCCGGGCACCTACGGGCATGTGCGGGACTTCACCGGCCAGATCGCCGCGCTGCACGCGGCCCGGTCGGTGGCGATCATGGCGACCGACTTGCTGGCGCTCTGCATGCTGAAGGAGCCCGGCGCGATGGGCGCCGACATCGCGGTCGGGTCCAGCCAGCGCTTCGGCGTGCCGCTGGGCTATGGCGGCCCGCACGCGGCCTTCATCTCCTGCCGCGACGACCACAAGCGCTCCATGCCCGGCCGGATCGTCGGCGTGTCGATCGATTCGCGTGGCAACCAGGCTTACCGGCTTGCCCTGCAGACGCGCGAGCAGCATATCCGCCGCGAAAAGGCCACCTCGAACGTCTGCACGGCGCAGGCGCTTCTGGCGGTCATGGCCTCGATGTACGCGGTCTTTCACGGGCCGCAAGGCCTGCGCGCGATCGCCGAGCGCGTGCATTTCATGACCGAGCGGCTGTTCCGCGCCCTGCGCGCGGCGGGCGCGAAGGTCGAAACCAAGGCCTTCTTCGACACGATCACCATCGACGTGGGCGTGGGGCAGGCGGGGATCCTCGCGGCGGCGCGGATGCAGGGGCTGAACTTCCGCAAGGTCGGCGCCACCCATGTCGGCATCGCGCTGGACGAGACGACGGACGAGGCGGTGCTGGTGCGCGTGCTCAAGGCCTTCGGCATCGACGGCGTGCCACCGCACCGCGTGCGCTTGGGCTTTCCGGCCGATCTGATCCGGCAGTCGGACTACCTGACGCATCCGATCTTTCACATGAACCGCGCCGAATCCGAGATGATGCGCTACATGCGCAAGCTGTCGGACCGCGACCTGGCGCTGGACCGGGCGATGATCCCGCTGGGATCCTGCACGATGAAGCTGAACGCCGCGGCCGAGATGATGCCGATCACCTGGCCCGAATTCTCCAAGCTTCACCCGTTCTGCCCGCCCGACCAGGCGCAGGGCTACGGCGAGGTGATCGCGGACCTGTCGGCCAAGCTGTGCGAGATCACCGGCTACGACGCGATGTCGATGCAGCCCAATTCCGGCGCGCAGGGCGAATATGCGGGCCTTCTGACAATCCAGGCCTATCACCGCGCGCGCGGGGAGGGGGAGCGCGACATCTGCCTGATCCCGATGTCGGCGCATGGCACCAACCCGGCCAGCGCGCAGATGTGCGGCATGAAGGTCGTGGTGGTGAAATCCGCGCCCAACGGCGACATCGACCTCGACGATTTCCGCGACAAGGCCCAGGCCGCGGGCGACAAGCTGGCCGCCTGCATGATCACCTATCCCAGCACCCACGGCGTTTTCGAGGAGACGGTGCGCGAGGTCTGCCAGATCACCCATGACCACGGCGGGCAGGTCTATATCGACGGCGCGAACATGAACGCCATGGTCGGCCTCGTGAAACCCGGCGAGATCGGCGGCGACGTGAGCCACCTCAACCTGCACAAGACGTTCGCCATCCCGCATGGCGGCGGCGGCCCCGGCATGGGCCCCATCGGCGTGCGCGCGCATCTGGCGCCCTACCTGCCCGGCCACCCCGAGACGGGTGCTGCCGAGGGGATGGGGCCGCGCAACGAGGGGCAGGCCGGCGCGGTCGCCTCGGCGCCCTACGGCTCGGCCTCGATCCTGCTGATTTCCTGGGCCTATTGCCTGATGATGGGCGGGTCGGGCCTGACCCAGGCGACGCGCGTCGCGATCCTGAGCGCGAACTACCTCGCGGCACGCCTGTCGGGCGCCTACAAGGTGCTCTTCATGGGCAACCGGGGGCGGGTCGCGCATGAATGCATCCTCGACACACGGCCCTTCGCCGAGGCGGGCGTGAGCGTCGACGACATAGCCAAGCGTCTGATCGACAACGGCTTTCACGCCCCGACGATGAGCTGGCCGGTCTCCGGCACGCTGATGGTGGAGCCGACCGAGTCCGAGACCAAGGCTGAGTTGGACCGCTTCATCGATGCGATGCTGGCCATCCGCGACGAGATCACCGCAGTCGAGAAGGGCGAGATCTCGGCGGAGGACAGCCCGCTCAGGCACGCGCCGCACACGGTCGAGGATCTGGTCGCCGACTGGAACCGGAAATACAGCCGCGAATCCGGCTGCTTCCCGCCCGGCGCCTTCCGCGTGGACAAGTACTGGCCCCCCGTGGGCCGCGTCGACAACGTCCACGGCGACCGCAACCTGATCTGCACCTGCCCGCCGCTGGAGGACTACGCCGAGGCCGCGGAATAGGGGCGCAGGGGCGCGCTCAAGCCCCCTGCCAGATGCGCTGTCGGTCGCGCCGCGCGCGGCGCGACCGTTGGCGCTGAAATCGCCGGTACACGCCCCTTATCGATGGAGCGGAACATGCCGATAGACCAGATCGCCCGGATCCTGCGGGCGAGCATGCGCATCCAGCGTGGCACCGAGCCGTTCAGCGAGGCGGATGGAGCGAGAGTTCTCTCGGCCGATGTAACTCACCAGCGTGTCCAGTTTGCGTTCCCGAAAGGCCCAGTCGCGCAGCGCGATAGCGGCCTCATATGCGTATCCCTTGCCTTCGGCCTCGCTCTGTAACTGCCACCCAAGCTCCGGCTCCGGGAAACGCGGGCCTTGATTGATCTCGATCTGCCCAATGCATTGTTGGGTCGCTCGAAGCTCGATCGACAGGTTGCCGACGCCGAAAAGCTGCCAAAGCGCGATCCCATGGCAAAAGGCGCCCCATGCGTATTCGATAGAAAACGGTCCGCCCATGTGCCTGGCACGATCCGACGTCATCACCTCCGCGAAACTGGGCCAGTCCGCGAGTATGGGCTCCCGTAGGAGAAGACGTTCGGTCCTGATGATCGGGGCGGTTTTCATGACAACCAAACGCTTCGGGCGTGCACAGACCAGATTGCCAGCGGGTTCGCATCTTGGCCAGTCGCTATGTCGGCTCCGCCACCTTCGGCGCGCGCCATCCTCTCGCAGATTTTTTGCGAGTGAGGGGGTTTGAATTCGCTTGCATTGGCCCGGGCCAGGGCGCGATGCCATCCGGCTCGCCCACCGAAAATCCTATAATCGGGTTAGTTTTTCAAAATATATATAACGTTCGCAGAGGGTTGCACGATTGCTCGCTGGCGAGCACGCCCCCACTACCCAGCGCAGCCGCGCCAAGGCCGGAAACCGGCGGCCCCGCGCGCGTCGCGGGCCTTTTCCTTTCGGCCGCGTGTGGTTAAACACCGCTCCGAAGCCAGAGGACCTTACGCATGAGCATGGAAAAGACCTTTGACGCGGCCGAGGCCGAGGCACGCATTGCGGCGGCCTGGGAAGCGGCGGGCGCCTTCCGCGCGGGGGCCGGCAAGCGGCGGGACGAAAGCTTCTGCATCATGATCCCACCACCGAACGTGACCGGCAGCCTGCACATGGGCCATGCCTTCAACAACACCCTGCAGGACATCCTGACCCGCTGGCACCGGATGCGCGGGTTCGACACGCTCTGGCAGCCGGGTCAGGACCACGCCGGGATCGCCACCCAGATGGTGGTGGAGCGCGAACTGGCCAAGACCAACCGCCGCCGCACCGATTTCACCCGCCCCGAGTTCGAGAAACTGGTCTGGGAGCAGAAGAAGACATCCGGCGGCACGATCATCGGGCAGTTGAAGCGGCTGGGCTGCTCCCTCGACTGGTCGCGCAATGCCTTCACCATGTCCGGCGCGCCGAACGCGCCGGCGGGCGAGGAGGGCAATTTCCACGACGCCGTGATCAAGGTCTTCGTGGAACTCTACAATCAGGGCGTGATCTATCGCGGCAAGCGGCTGGTCAACTGGGACCCGCATTTCGAAACCGCGATCAGCGATTTGGAGGTCGAGCAGGTCGAGGTCGACGGCCACATGTGGCGCCTGCGCTATCCGCTAGCCGACGGGCTGACCTATGAGCATCCGGTCGCCTTTGACGCCGACGGCAAAGCCACGGAATTCGAGACGCGCGACTACCTGGTGGTGGCGACGACCCGGCCCGAGACGATGCTGGGCGACACCGGCATCGCGGTCCACCCCGACGACGCGCGCTACAAGCATCTGGTGGGGCGCGACGCGATCCTGCCGCTGGTCGGGCGGCGGCTGAAGATCGTGGCGGATTCGTATGCCGACCCCGCGAAGGGCACCGGCGCGGTCAAGATGACGCCGGCGCATGACTTCAACGACTGGGCGGTCGGCCAACGGCAGGGGCTGGCGGCGGTCAACGTGATGACCCCGCGTGCGGCGATGTGGCTGCGCGACAATCCCGAGTTTGCCGAGGGTTGCGCCGCCGAGGGGCTGGCCCGCGTGATCGAGGCCCTCGACGGCGCGGACCGCTACGAGGCGCGCGACTGGATCGTGCAGGCCGCGAGCGACGAGGGTTGGCTGGACGGGATCGACGCCGACCGGCACATGGTCCCGCACGGGGATCGGTCGAAAGTGGCGATCGAGCCCTATCTGACCGACCAGTGGTTCGTGGAGTCCGAAAAGATCGTCGGCCCGGCGCTGGACGCGGTGCGCGAAGGCCGCACGAAGATCCTGCCGGAGCAGCACGAGAAGGTCTATTTCCACTGGCTGGAGAATATCGAGCCCTGGTGCATCAGCCGGCAGCTCTGGTGGGGGCACCAGATCCCGGTCTGGTATGGGCCGGATCGTCAGCCCGATGGGCAAATGATGATTCCCGCGCGTGACGTCGGAAGCGGTTCTCGCTTTTGCTTTCCCGATGAAGCGTCCGCAATAGCGGCAGCACGAGAGTTCTATGGAGAAGAAGTCATTGTCGTTCAGGATGCGAAAGCGGCCTTTGAGCTTGGCTTGGATCGGCTGGAAGGCAAGCGCGCGGCAGTTCCCATCTGGCGCGACCCCGATGTCCTCGACACCTGGTTCTCCTCAGGCCTCTGGCCCATCGGCACGCTGGGCTGGCCGGAGGACACGCCGGAACTGAAGCGCTATTTCCCGACTGATGTGCTGGTCACTGGTTTTGATATCATCTTCTTCTGGGTCGCGCGGATGATGATGATGCAACTTGCCGTCGTCGAAAAGGAGCCCTTCCACACCGTCTATGTCCACGCCCTGGTGCGGGACGAGAAGGGGCGGAAGATGTCGAAGTCGCTGGGCAACGTCATCGACCCGATGGACCTGATCGAGGAATTCGGCGCCGATGCGGTGCGCTTCACGCTGACCTCGATGGCGGCGATGGGGCGCGACCTGAAGCTGTCGAAGGACCGGATCGCCGGGTATCGCAACTTCACCACGAAGCTCTGGAACGCGACCCGCTTTGCCGAGATGAACGGCGTCTTCGCCCCCGACGTGCCCGCCCCCGGCCCCCTGTCGCCCCCGGCCACCCAGACCGCCAACCGCTGGATCGTCGGCGAAACCGCCCGCGCCCTGGCCGAGGTGGACGCCGCGCTGACCGCCTACCGCTTCAACGACGCGGCGAACGCGCTTTACGCCTTCGTCTGGGGCCGGGTCTGCGACTGGTACGTGGAATTCGCCAAGCCGCTGCTGGCCGGCGAGCATGGCGCCGAGACGCGCGCGACGATGCGCTGGGTGCTGGACCAGTGCCTGATCCTGCTGCACCCCTTCATGCCCTACGTGACCGAGGAGTTGTGGGCGCTGACCGGGGATCGGGCGCAGATGCTGGTCCTCGCCCCCTGGCCGGAATACGACGCCGACCTCGCGGATGCCGCCGCCGACCGAGAGATGGGCTGGGTCATCGGCGTGATCGAGGCGATCCGCTCGGCCCGGGCGCAGCTGCACGTGCCGGTGGGCCTGAAGCTGCCGATCCTGGCGCTGGACCAGGAGGGCCCCGCGCAGGACGCCTACGCGCGCAACGCCGCGCTGATCCGCCGACTGGCGCGGGTCGAGAAGTTGCAGCCCGCCACCGCCCTGCCCAAGGGCGCGTTGACCATCGCGGTCGAGGGCGCGACCTACGCCCTGCCGCTGGAAGGCGTGATCGACATCGCCGCCGAATCGGCGCGCCTGGCCAAGGCGCACGAGAAGCTGGAGAAGGAGATCGCCGCGCTGGACGGCCGGCTGTCCAACCCGCGCTTTCTGGAAAAGGCCGCACCCGACGTCGTCACTGACGCGCGCGAACAACTGGCCGAGAAGCGCGACGAGGCCGCGCGGCTGACCGAGGCGCTGGGCCGTCTGGCCGCGCTGGTATGAAACCGGCCGGTCGCGGCACCCGGAAACCCCGGCCGGCGGGGCCCTGACCCCGCGTAAGGCGGGGGGCGAGGCAGGACGCCGCGCGCAGTCAGGGTTTTCACTCGGCCCGCGGCGTCTATATACTGCGGGAAAGCGAATCTGATCGCGAGGATTTCTGTTCATGGCGTGGCGCCCCCAGATGACCGAACGCCGGGACGACCCGGGCGACGAAAGTTCGGTCGCCACCCGGACCAAGACCAAGACGCGCACGCAGCGCCCGCCGCTCTACAAGGTGCTGTTGCTCAATGACGACTACACGCCGATGGAATTCGTCGTGCACGTGCTCGAACGATTCTTCGGGATGAGCCATGCGCAGGCGTTCGAGATCATGCTGACCGTGCACAAGCGCGGGCTGGCCGTGGTCGGCGTCTTTTCGTTCGAAGTGGCAGAAACCAAGGTCGCGCAGGTGATGGATTTCGCCCGCCGCCACCAGCACCCGCTGCAGTGCACGCTGGAAAAAGAGGAGTAGGGCGCGCCCGCGTCCGCCCCCATGTCCGCCCCCCTGCCAGACCCGGCCCCGCGCGCCCTGCGCCTTTCCCTGGCGTTCGAGGGCGGCCTCGCGCTGCCTGAAACCGGCGTGATCGCCGTGCTGCATCCCCGCGCCGGCGAGGATATCTCGCCCCTGCCGCAGGACCGCGTGCGCGTGGTGACCCCGCATGCGCCGGACCACGCGGCCTTTTCAGCGCAGGGCTACGCCTGCACGCGCGATCAAGGCCCCCCCGTCGCCGATACCGTCCCCGACGCTGCTGCCGCCGACCCCGCTGCCGCCGTGCTGGTCTGCCTGCCGCGCAACCGGGAGGAGGCGCGCGATCTGGTCGCACGGGCCGCGGCGATGGCCGCCCACACCGGTGGGCCAGTGATCCTCGACGGGCAGAAGACCGACGGGATCGAGGCGCTGCTGCGCGCCCTCAGGGACCGCGTCGCGCTGTCCGAACCCCTCTCCAAGGGGCACGGCAAGATTGCCTGGTTTGCCGCTACCGACGCCGCGGCGCTGGCCGACTGGCGCGCCGCGCAGCGTGCCGTGACAGACGAAAGCGGCCGCCGCTTCGTCACGCAGCCCGGCATATTCTCGTCGGACGGGGCCGATCCGGGCTCGGCCCTGCTGCTGGCGTCGCTGCCCGCCGGGCTGAAGGGCCGGGCGGTCGACCTGGGCGCGGGCTGGGGCTGGCTCTCGACCGGGCTGCTGGCGCAGTCGCCGAAGATCTCCGAGCTGCACCTCGTCGAATCCGACGCCCGCGCGCTGGCCTGCGCGCGGGAAAACGTTGCCGACCCGCGCGCCGTCTTCCACTGGGCCGACGCGACGCACCCGCTGCCGGGGCTCTCGGCCGATCTGATCGTCTCCAACCCGCCTTTCCACCAGGGCCGCGCCGGCCAGCCGGGGCTAGGGCAGGCGTTCCTGCGCGCCGCCGCGGCGATGCTGGCGCCGTCCGGGCAGCTCTGGCTGGTCGCCAACCGGCACCTGCCCTACGAGGCGACACTGGCGCAGGCCTTCACCACCCACCGCGAGGTCGCGGCCGAAGCGGGCTTCAAGGTCCTGCTGGCCGAACGCCCGCGCCGCGCCACTGCGCCCCAACGCGCCCGTCGCGCCACCTGAACCAAAGGGTTTCCCCCATGACCGCCACCCTCTCCGGCAAGACAGCGATCGTCACCGGTGCCGCCGCCGGCATCGGGCACGCCATCGCGCGCCACTTTCTGGACGCCGGCGCCAATGTCGTGCTCGCCGACATGAGCGACAAGCGCCTGAAAGCCGGCTGCGACGACCTCAGCGACCATGAGAACGCGCTGCTCTTCTCGGGCGATCTGCGCGAACGTCTGACGGTGGCGAATCTGCTGTCGGCCAGCATCGACGCCTTTGGGCGGATCGACGTGCTGGTCAATGCCGCGCGCGCCTTCATGACCACCGACCCACTCGACCCCGCCGACGAATCGGTGGACGAGGCGCTGGCGCAGAACCTGATGGTCGCGCTGCGCGTGTCGCAGGCCGTGGCGCGACGGATGATCACCCAGGCCGAGGCCGAGGACGAGAGCCACCGCCGCGGCCCCGCCGGCTCCATCGTCAACTTCAGCGCCATCGCCGCGCACCGCGCCCAGCCCGAGCTTCTGGGCTATTCGATCAGCACCGCGGCCGCCGAACAGATGACCCGCTCGCTGGCCGTGTCGCTGGCCCCGCACCACATCCGGGTGAACGCGCTGGCCATCGGCTCGGTGATGAGTGCGAGCCTGAAGGACCGGATGGCCGACCATCCCGACTACCGCGACCGGATCATCAAGGGCACGCCCCTGCGCCGCATCGGCACGGCGTCCGAGGTGGCTGCGGCCGCGCAGTTCCTCGCCTCCGATGCCGCTTCCTTCATCACCGGGCAGGTGCTGGTCGTCGACGGCGGGCGCACGCTGATCGACCCGGTCCAGACCCCGGCGCACTAGGCGCCGCAGCCGGGCTCGGGTTCCGCTGGGGCGGGGCGGGTCAGCCGACCGCCAGCCGCCAAAGCACGACGATCCACGCTACCCCCGCGGCAATCGCTGTCAGCGCCACACCGGCGCTGCCGCAATCCTTGGCCATCGCCGCCAGCGGGTGGCGCGCGGTCGAGATGTAGTTGATCGCCGTCTCGATCGCGGTGTTGAGCAGCTCGGCGGCCAGAATCAGGATCCCCAGCGCCAGGATCAGCGCCCGCTCGCCCGGGGTCAGCGGCAGCGTCAGCGCCAGCGCCGCCGAGATCAGGTTCGCCGCCGTCCATTGCCTGAGCGATTTCTGCGTGGCCCAGGCCGCGCGCCAGCCCGCCCAGGACCAGACCACGGTCAGCGCGATGCGCCGCACCTCGGCGCCCAGCCAACCCAGCATCGCCCCCTCCCTCGATCGTCGGCACAAGGCTAGATCAAGCCGCCGAATGGGGGAATTGGCAATCGCACTTCCGGCCGCTGCCGAAGGCGCGGTCCCGCGGGTGAAGGGCGCTGGCGTCGGATGCCCGGCAAACGATCCGGTGCAATTGGGCGCCGGCCGGCTTCTTCCCCCGGCCTTGCGGCATCGGGGGCCAAAAGTTTCGTTGCGGTTAACGGCGCTGATTGTCTACGGGGAATCAATAACCTGAAAGAACGTGCGCATGCGCACGGTCCCGCTTGCGACGCGCAGCGGAAGCTGCCGGCAGTGAAGGGCGGAAAAACCGACCGCGTCCGTCACGGCCTGTCAGTCGGCCTTGCTCTTGCCTTCCAGCGCCTCGATCCGCGCCTTCAGGGCGGTGTTTTCCTCGCGCGCCTTCTGCGCCATCGCGCGCACCGCGTCGAATTCCTCGCGCGTGACGAAGTCGCGGTCCGCCAGCCAGCGGTCCATCATCGACTTCAGCGCCGTCTCGGCCTCGGCGCGCGCGCCCTGCGCCACGCCCATCGCATTCGTCGCCAGCTTGGACAGATCGTCAAAGAACTTGTTTCCGGGCTGCATTCTCGCGCTCCTTGGGTTTTGGCCAATATGTGTGCGGGCGGGCCGTTGCACAAGGTTGACTTCGTACCCCCCGCGCGGGAAAGACGGGCCGCACTGGCCGGAGCCCGCATGTACGCCATCCCCTTCCCGCCGCTCTCGCCCGAGATCTTCGAGATTGACCTCGGCGGTTTTTCCTTTGCTCTGCGCTGGTACGCGCTGGCCTATCTGGCGGGCTTCCTGATCGGCTGGCGGCTGATCGTGGCGGCGCTGCGGCGTCCCGCGCTCTGGCCCGGCGGTACCGCGCCGATGGCCCCCGCGGCGGTCGAGAACCTGCTCGCCTGGATCATCGTCGGCGTCATCCTCGGCGGGCGGCTGGGGTTTGTCCTCTTCTACCAGCCCGGCCATTACCTCGCGAACCCCACCGACATCCTGCGCGTGTGGGAGGGGGGGATGTCCTTTCACGGCGGGCTTCTGGGCGCGGCGGCGGCCGGGTTCCTGTTCGCGCGCCGGCAAGGCATTGCCCCCCCGGCGATTTCCGACGCGATGGCGATGGTCGTGCCTGTCGGTCTGGGGCTCGGCCGCATTTCCAACTTCATCAACGCCGAACTCTGGGGCCGCCCGACGGACATGCCCTGGGGCGTCCTTTTCCCCGGCCACGGTGCGATCTGCCCGCTCGACTGGACCGGCCCCTGCGCGCGCCACCCGACCCAGCTTTACGAGGCCGCGCTCGAAGGGCTGCTGCTGGGCCTGATCGTCTGGTATCTGGTCAGCCGCCGCGACGCCCTGCGCTTTCCCTGGGCGATCACCGGCACCTTCTTCGCCGTCTACGGCGCGGCTCGGTTCCTGGTGGAATTCTGGCGCGTGCCCGACCCGCAATTCCTCGCCCGCCACCCGCAGGGGCACGTGCTGTCGCTGGGCGAATTCGGCGTGACCATGGGCCAACTTCTCAGCCTGCCGATGTTGCTGGCGGGGCTGGCGCTGATCGCCTTTGCGCGGGCGCGCGGGCGACAATGACGCCGCTGGCCGACCGCCTTGCGGCGCGCATCGCCGCCACCGGGCCGATGACCCTGGCCGAGTATATGCTGGAATGCCTGCTCGACCCGCAGCAGGGCTACTACGCCACGCGCGACCCGCTGGGCGCGGCCGGCGATTTCACCACCGCACCCGAGATCAGCCAGATTTTCGGCGAACTGGCGGGCCTCAGCCTCGCGCAAAGCTGGCTGGACCAGGGGGCACCCGCGCCCTTCGCGCTGGCCGAACTGGGACCGGGGCGCGGCACGCTGATGGCCGATATCTGGCGCGCCGCGACGATCGTGCCGGGCTTCCACGCCGCCGCGCATATTCATCTGGTCGAGGCCTCGGACCCCCTGCGCGCCGCGCAGGCGCGCGCGCTGCGCGGCCTTCCCGTCATCTGGCACGCCCGCGCCGACGATCTGCCCGACGCCCCGCTCTGGCTGATCGCCAACGAATTTTTCGACGCCCTGCCGATCCGCCAGTTCCAGCGCGCGGGTCCGGCCTGGCGCGAACGCGTCGTCGGCCTGCAGGGCGGACGGCTGGCCATCGGCCTGACCGATCCCGCGCCGCGCCCCGACCTGGCCGACCGGCTGACCGACACACCCGAGAGCGGCATTGTCGAGTTGCGCCCCGCCGCCGAGCCGGTCATGGCCGCGATCGAGGCGCGGATTGCCACCCGCGGCGGCGCCGCCGTCCTGATCGACTACGGCGACTGGGGCAGCCGCGGTGACACGTTCCAGGCGCTGCGCGGCCATGCCTTTGCCGACCCCTTCGCCGATCCGGGGCAGGCCGACCTGACCGCGCATGTCGATTTCGCCGCGCTCGCCCGCGCCGCGCCCGCCCTGCACGCCAGCTGCCTGACCCCGCAGGGCGTCTGGCTCGACCGCCTGGGAATCAGGCAGCGCACCGCGCGGCTGGGGCACAGCTTGCAGGGCAGCGCCCGCGCGGCGCATGATGCCGCGACTCATCGCTTGACCGACGGGGCGGAAATGGGAAACCTGTTCAAGGTCCTCGCCCTGGTTCAGGTCGGCGCACCGATGCCACCCGGCCTGGAACCGGGGCCGGAGCCGGACCGGGTCCGAGAAACGCAGAAAGCGGGCGGATGACACTGGAAATCCTCATCTCCGACACGCTCACCCCCTTGCGGCACGGGTTCTTCACCCGGCGCGGGGGGGCGTCCTCGGGGGTTTTCCAGGGGCTCAACTGCGGCAACGGCTCGTCCGACCAGACCGATGTGGTGTCGATCAACCGCGCGCGCGTGGCGCAGGCGCTCGACGTGCCGCCCGCCGCGCTGGTCAGCGCGAATCAGGTGCATTCGGCCGATGTCCTGACCGTCGAGGACATTGTCGACGGCACCGCCGGCACGCTGGGGCGGGGCGATGCGCTGGTCACCGCGTCGCCGGGGGTCGCGCTCAGCGTGCTGACCGCCGACTGCATGCCGGTGCTGCTGGCCGACCACGACGCCGGTGTGATCGGCGCGGTCCATGCCGGCTGGCGCGGCGCGCTGGCCGGCGTGCTGGAAGCCACGCTCGACGCGATGGAGGATCTGGGCGCCGCGCGCGACGACATCGCCGCCGTCATCGGCCCCTGCATCAGCCAGCGCGCCTATGAGGTCGGGCCGGAATTCCTGGAAACCTTTTTGGCCGAGGAAGCCGGCTATGACCGCTTCTTCACCGCCGGGCCGGGTGATCGCTACCTGTTCGACCTGCCGGGCTTCGGACTGAAACGCCTGCGCGATGCCGGCGTCGGCCATGCCGAATGGACGCGCCACTGCACCCATTCGCAACCCGACCTCTTCTATTCCTACCGCCGCGCGATGCAGATGGGCCAGGCCGACTACGGCCGCCTGATCTCGGCCATCCGGCTCTGATCCGCGCCGCACGCGTGCCTCAGCGCCGGTTTCCCTCGGGCAGGAAGCGGCGGGTGACGGCGGCCTCGCGGGTGTGCATCAGGCCGTGCGCGGTGGCCATGTGCGCCGCCATCAGCGCCCGCGCCCGCGGCCCGTCGCCGTCGCGCAGCGCCTCGATCAACCGTCGCTGGTAGGCCAGGCCCGAGGTCCACAACTCCGGGTCGGTGGGGCTATGCAGGCCACGCGTCACCGTCACCTCGCTCAGGAGTTCGGCCAGAAAGCGGATCACGAAGCGCAGCAGCGGGTTTTCGGACAGCGCTGCCAGTTCGGCGTGGAACCGCAGCGAGGCCGCATGCCGCGCCGCCTCACCCTCGGCGCTGGCGGCGGGAGGGGCGCTTTCGGCCAGCGTTCCCTCCAGCTCGGCCAGTTGCGCCGGGCTCAGACGCCCGGCCAGGCTTTCGGCCAGTTCCGGCTCCAGCGCGCTGCGCAACTGGTAGATGTCGTCGATCGTCGGGTTGGCGAAGTAGACGTAGTTGCCCAGTAGCGCCGCCGCCCGCCCCTCGGACACCTGGTGGACGAAGACGCCGCCGCCCGGCCCGGTGCGCGACTTGACCAGCCCCTGCGCCTCCAGCAGCCGGATCGCCTCGCGGATGGTGCCCTTGGCCATGGCGAAGCGGCGGATCAGCTCGGTTTCCGAGGGCAGCCGGTGGCCGGGCTGCAAGCCCTCGTCCATGACCCACTGCTTGATCGCCTCGGCCACCTTCTGCGGGCGCGACAGCCGGGTTTCAGAGCGGATGGTGGCAGGCGGCAAGCTGGTCTCCCTCGATCGGGCGCAGCTCCGGCCGCTCTACCCGGCAGCGGTCGCTGGCGCGCGGGCAGCGGCTGGCGAAGGCGCAACCGGGCGGCGGGTTTATCGGGTCCGGCAGTTCCCCCTGCGCGCCGCCGCCAATGGCGCGGCCGACCTGCGGCGCGCTGTCGGCCAGAAGCTGCGTGTAGGGGTGGCGCGGCCGGGCAAAGACCCGCGCCGCCGGCCCGCTTTCGACCACCGCGCCGAAATAGAGCACCATGATCCGGTCGCTCACCGCTTCGACCACCGCCAGGTCGTGGCTGATGAAGAGGTAGGTCAGCCCGAATTCCGCCTTCAGGTCCGCCAGCAGGTTCAGCACCTGCGCCTGCACGCTGACATCCAGCGCCGAGACCGGCTCATCGAGGATCAGGATGCGCGCCGCAGCCGCCAGCGCCCGTGCGATGCCGATCCGCTGCGCCTGCCCGCCGGAAAACTCGTGCGGATAACGCTCGAGGAATTCGGGCCGCAGGTTCACCGCCGCGAAGATCTCGTCGATGCGCGCGCGGCGCGCGGCGCGGTCCAGCCCGTGCAGATGGATCAGCGGCACCTCTAGGATCTGACGGATGGTCTTGCGCGGGTTCAGGCTGCTGACCGGGTCCTGAAAGACATACTGGATGCGCCGCCCGAAGGCCGCGGGGTCGGCGCGGTCCACGCCTTCGCCCTCAATCTCGATCCGTCCGGCGGTCGGCGGTTGCAGCCCCACCAGCATCCGCGCCAGCGTGGATTTGCCGCAACCCGACTCGCCCACGATCCCCAGCGTCTCGCCCGTCGCTACCTCGAAACTGGTCGGATGCACCGCGCGCAGCACCGCCCGCGGCCGGCCGAAGAGCGATTTCCCCGCGGGGAAATCGCAGGCCAGCCCCTCGGTCCGCAACGCGACGGTCACGACCCAACCTCCGCGCGCGTCGCGGGCCGGTCCGCACCAAAGGCCCGCGCGCATTTCCCCGCGGGGAAATCACGCCCCCCCAGAAGCCCCAATTTCCCCGCGGGGAAATTGGTGACCGCATGCCGGCTGATTTCCCCGCGGGGAAGTCGCGGCGGGGCCGTCCGGACCGCAACCCTCGTGCGGCGCGCGTGTCTCATGGCGCGGCCTCCAGTTCGGTTTCGGGCAGATGCGTTTCGGGGTAGAGGCAGCGCACGCGCCGCACGCCGCCCTCTAGCGGGATTTCGCCTTGCCGGCATTCGGGCTGCGCCTTGTCGCAGCGCGGGGCAAAGGCGCAGCCCGGCGGCAGGTCGTCGACATTGGGCGGCAGGCCCGAGATCGCCTCCAGCCGCCGCCGGCCGGTGCCCAGTTCCGGCACGCAGGCGATCAGCCGCGCAGTATAGGGATGGGCGGGCGCGTCCAGCACCTCTTGCGTCGGCCCCTCCTCGACGATGCGGCCGGCGTACATCACCGCCACCCGGTCGCAGAGCTGCGCCACGACGCCGAAATCATGCGTGATGAAAAGGATCGCCAGCCCCCTGTCACGGCGCAGATCATCCAGAAGCTTCAGGATCTGCGCCTGCACGGTGACGTCCAGCGCGGTCGTCGGCTCATCCGCAATCAGCACGTCGGGGTCGTTGGACAGCGCCATGGCGATGCCGACGCGCTGGCGCATCCCGCCCGACAACTGGTGCGGATAGGCCCCGATCCGCGCCCGTGGGTTGGGGATCTGCACATCCACCAGCAGCTTTATCGCGCGTTCGCCGGCCTCGGCCCGGCTGACGGCGTGGTGGACCCGGATCGCCTCGGCCAGCTGGTCGCCGACACGGTAGAGCGGGTGCAGCGTCGAGAGCGGGTCCTGAAAGATGTAGGCGACGCGGTTGCCGCGCAGGTCGCGCAACCGGCCATAAGGCGCGCCGACCAGATCCTCACCCGCCAGCCGCACCGCGCCCCCAGTGATCACCCCGGGGGGCGAGGCGACCAGCCCCATGACCGACAGCGCCGTCACCGACTTGCCCGAACCCGACTCGCCGATCAGCCCCAGACATTCGCCGGGCCGGATCGCTAGCGTCACCCCGCCGACGGCATGGGCCGTGCGCCTGCCCAGCCGGAAATCGGTGCGCAGATCGTCGATCGTCAGCAACCCCTCGGTGCGCGCCGGCGGGGCGGGCGCCTTGCGGTCGACCAGCGTCGCCGCCATCGGCCGCGCCAGCGCGCCCGAGCGCAAGCGCGGGTCGAGCGCGTCGCGCACCCCGTCGCCCAGCAGGTTGATCGACATCACGATCAGCAGGATCATGACCCCCGGCACGATCGAGGTATGCGGCGCGGTGATCAGCGCGCCCCGCGCCTCGCCCAGCATGGAGCCGAGATCGGCCTGCGGCGGCTGGCTGCCGAGGCCGAGGAATGACAGGCCCGCGGTCTCCAGGATCATCCAGCCCACCGTCGTCGACATGGCAATGACGATGACCGGCACGACATTCGGCAGCACCTCGGTCAGGATGATGCGCAGGGGCCCCAGCCCCGACAGCCGCGCCGCATCGACGAATTCGCGATGCGAGATGCTGACCGTGACGCCGCGGATGTTGCGCGCGAAAAAGGGAATGTTGACCACGGCGACGGCGATCAGCGCGTTCATCAACCCCGGACCCAGCGCCGCGACGATGGCCAGCGCCAGCAGGATGTAGGGAAATGCCATCAGCATGTCGACGCCGCGCATGGTGACGTTGTCGGTCCGCCCGCCGGCATAGCCCGCGACGATGCCGATGGCGGCGCCGATCACCGCGGCGATCAGCGCCGCGGCAAAGCCCACGGCAAGGCTCAGGCGCGTGCCGTGCAGGAGTCGCGACAGAAGGTCCCGCCCCAAATGGTCGGTGCCCAAGAGGTGCCCCTCGGCCAACGGGCGCAGGAATCGGTTGGCGGTGTTGGTGACATTCGGCGGATGCAGCGGCAGAAGCGGCGTGACCAGCGCCATCACCACGATGATACCAAGCACCACCGCGCCGAACCCGGCCAGCCGATTGCGGAAGAGAAGGCGTAGGAAAAGGCTCATGTCTTGATCCGCGGGTCGAGCCAGGCCTGCACCACGTCGACGACAATGTTGAAGCCCACGTAGCAGGCCGCGACGAAGACCACGCCCCCCTGCACCAGCAGGATGTCGCGCTTGAGGATCGCATCGACCAGCATCCGGCCGATGCCTGGCCACTGGAAGACGATCTCGATATAGACCGCGCCGGACAGGACGAACCCGGCCTGCAGGCCCAGCACCGGGATGATCGACACCATCGCCGCGCGCAGCGCATGGCCCCAGATCACGCGGCGCTCGGGCACGCCCTTGGCGCGCGCGGTGCGCACGAAATCCAGGCGCAGCACCTCCAGCATGGCGGCGCGCGACAGCCGCGCGACGACGCCGGTGGCGACCAGCGACAGCGCGATGGCGGGCATGGCCAGATGCCGGATCAGGTCAGCCAGATCGCCGCCGCCGAACATCGAATACATGCCCGAGACCGGAAACCAGCGCAGCTTCACGGCGAAAAGCAGGATCATCATCATGCCCAGAAAGAACGACGGCACTGAGATGCCCAGGATCACCGCCGCCGTGATCGCCTTGTCGGCAAACCGGTACTGCCGCGCCGCCGAGACCACCCCCGCGACGATCCCGATGATCGCACACAACATGAAGGCCGTCCCCGCCAGCACTAGCGTCGCGCCGAACCGGTCCAGGATCTCGTCCAGCACCGGGCGGTTGAGCGCGAAGGAGCGTCCGAAATCGCCCTGCAGCAGGTTACCGACCCACACGAAATACTGCTGCCAGAGCGGGCGGTCGAGCCCGAGATGCCGGTTCAGCCGATCGACATTCTCAGGGGTGGCGTAGGACCCCAGGATCGCGGTCGCGGGATCGCCAGGAATCAGCGCCATGATCAGGAAGACGATCACCGTGATCCCCAGCAGCACCGGGATCGCCGAGACCAGCCGCTTCAGGATGTATCCACCCATCGCCCCCTCCAGACCCCCCTGAGGCTTTCATCTGTCCGCAAATATCCTCGGGGGTGAATTGGCGCAGCCAAGAGGGGGGCAGACAGCCCCCCTTTCGACGCCTCAGTTCTTCACCACGTCCTTCAGCAGCAGAAAGAACGACGGCTCCAGTTGAAAGTTCTCGACCCGGTCGCTGGTCACCGCGTTCTGCACCCAGTTGGCGACGAAGACCCAGGGCGCGTCCTCGTGGACGATCTCCTGCATCTCGCGGTAGAGCCGCGCGCGCTCGTCCTGATCGGTGGCGACCCGCGCGGCCTCCAGCAACGCGTCGACCTCGGGGTTGGAATAGTAGCCCGAGTTGAACCCGCCTTCGTCGGGCCAGGCCGCGGTGCGCAGGGCGAGGAAGGGCAGGGTGTCGGGGTCGTTGGTCATCCAGGCCATCTGCGCCATGTCCGCGCGCCCCTCCAGCCCTGGATTGACGCGGCCGAGGAAGGTGTTCCACTCGTAAGTCTCAATGGTGACGTCGAAGCCCACTTCGGCCAGGTCGGCCTGGATCGCGGTGCCCATCGGGATCGGATCGAGCATGCCCGAGCCGCCTTCGGTGACGTAGAAGGTCAGCGCCGCGCCCTCGGCGCCGGCTTCGGCCAGCAGTTCGCGGGCGCGGTCAGGGTCGTGAGGATAGGGTTCCAGATCCTCGTTGTAGGCCCAGGCGAACGCAGGTGGGGTGGGGCCCGCGGCGACGGTCGCGGTGCCTTCCAGCACGTCGTTGACCAGCGCCTCCTTGTTGACCGCGTAGTTCGCCGCCTGGCGCACGCGGACGTCCGCGAAGGGGCCTTCCTTGGCATTCAGGATCAGGAACCAGACGTGCGGGCCGGCCTGTTCGGCGATCTCGAAGCCCGCGCCCTGGAACTGCGACAGCGCCACCGGCGGCACCTCGACCATGATGTCGATGCCGCCGGCGAGCATCTCGGCGGTGCGGGTGTTGGCGTCGGTGATGGGGCGGAAGATCACCGCCTCGGCCGCCGCCGGGCCGTCCCAGTAGTCAGGGTTGCGCACCACGGTGACCCGTTCGTTCGAGCGCCATTCCTCGAACCTGAAGGGCCCGGTGCCCGAGGGGTTGCGGCCGAAGTCCTGCCCGTGCTCCTGCACCGCGGCGGGCGAGACGATCAGCCCGGTCGGATAGGCGAGGTTCGACAGGAACGGCGCGTAGGGTTCGTTGAGCGTGAAGCGGACGGTGCGGTCGTCCACCGCCTCGACCGTGTCGATGGCCGAGAAGAAGAACGACAGCGGAAAGGGGCCGGTGTCGTGCTGGGGGTGATCCTCGTCCAGCATACGCTCGAAGTTCCAGACCACGGCCTCGGCGTCGAAGGTGCTGCCGTCATGGAAACTCACGCCCTCGCGCAGGGTGAAGGTGTATTCGGTGCCGTCCTCGCTGATCTCCCAGCTTTCCGCCAGAGCCGGTTCGACCTCCAGCGTGCCGGGGGCGTAGCGTACCAGCCCGTCGTAGAGGTTCATCAGGATGCGGAAGTCGTTGACGGCGGTCACCGCGTGCGGGTCCAGTGCCTGCGGCTCGGCGATCTGGCCGATGACCAGCACGCCCGGCGGCGTCTGCGCCAGCGACGGCGCGACCAGCGCCGAGGAGGCGAGGAAGGCGGCGGTCAGCGCGCCGGCGGCGCGACGGGTCAGCGGGCGGGTCAGGAATGACGGCAGGAATGACGGCATGGCGATGGCTCCCGGTTGATCTCGCTTCCGGCAATTTATCATGATAATTTCCGATCTGGAAAGGATTCGTTGTCCGCGCATCCGCAAACAGGGGGGAAACAGCCCGTGACGATGTCGATTCTTGCGCGCGACCCGCGGACCGGGTTGCTGGGCGGCGCCGCCATGACCGGCAACCTGTGCGTCGGCGCCTGGGTGCTGTGGGGCGATTCGCGCACCGGCATCGCCGCGACGCAGGGCGAGAAACCCTCGACCATTTGGGCGGACGAGGCGTTCGACCTGCTGCGCGCTGACCAGGACGCGCAGCATGTCGTCGATCAGGTGACTGCGGGCGATCACGGAAGCGCGTGGCGGCAGATGAGCCTACTGTGCCGGTCCGGCACGACGGGGCTGTTCACCGGCGAGGAGAACCGCGACTGGAAGGGGGCCCTGGTCGAGGACGATCTGATCGTGGCCGGCAACACACTGAGCGGCCGCGCGGTGGTCGAGGCGGCGCGCGATGCCTTCCTGGGCACCACCGGGCTGATGGTCGACCGCTTGCTGGCCGGGCTGCGGGCGGCGGCGGCGGCGGGCGGCGACAGCCGCGGGATCATGTCGGCCTCGCTTCTGGCGATCAGCGACGACGAGCCGCCGCTGGACGTGCGCATCGACTGGTCCGAAACCCCGATCGAGGCGCTGTCGGCGCTGATCGAGCGCGCGCGCCGGCCCGATTACGCGCGCTGGGTGTCGGGCCTGCCGGTCCGCACCGACCCCGAACGCCATCAGGAAGGAGCGCCCTCATGAACGAGACCGCGGAATTTGGCCGCGCGGCGGTCGACTGGATCGACCGGCTGGCGGCGGTGTCCGAACCCGGCCCGGGCGTCACCCGGATGCCGTTTTCCGACGAACACCGGCGGGTGCTGCCGCTGGTGCAGGAGATGATGGAAGACGCCGGGCTTTCGGTCAGCATGGACGCGGCCGGCACGCTGATCGGCCGGCGCAAGGGGCCGGCGGGGGCGCCGGTGCTGTTGCTGGGCTCGCACCAGGACAGCGTACGCCAGGGTGGCGCCTACGACGGGGCGATGGGGGTGGTGCTGCCGGCGTTGGCGCTGAAGGCGATTCGCGGGGAGGAACTGCCCTTTGCCATCGAGCTTCTGTGCTTTGCCGACGAGGAGGGCGCGCGCTTTCCCACCGCGCTGATGGGGCCGCGGGCGCTGGCCGGAACCTTCGACATGGCCTCGCTCGAGCTGAAGGACCCCGACGGGATCAGCCTGCGCCGGGCGATGACCGATTTCGGCCTCGAGCCCGAGGAGCTGCCGGGACTGAAGCGCGACCCCGCTGGCATCATCGGCTGGATCGAATGCCATATCGAACAGGGCCCGGTTCTGGAGGCCGAGGGCGAGGCGCTGGGCGTGGTCACCGCAATCTGCGGGATCGAGCGGCACGCAGTGCGGCTGACCGGGCAGGCGGCGCATGCCGGCACCGTGCCGATGGCGCTGCGCCGCGACACCCTGGCCGGCGCCGCCGAACTGGTCGCGGCGGTCGAGGCGCGGGCGCGGGGGACGGACGGGCTGCTCGCCACCGTCGGCGCGCTGCGCGTGCAGCCGGGGGTGGTCAACGCGGTACCCGGCGCTGTGGACATGACGGTCGAGATCCGCGCGCCCGAGGATGCGGTGCGCGAGGCAGCCGGCACCGCCCTGACCGACGCGGCGCGGCGCATCGCCGATGCGCGCGGGCTGGAGGTGGAAATGACGCGCACCTATGCGCAGGCGGCGACGCCCTGCGACGCCGGTCTGCAGGACGCGCTGGAGGCGGCGATCCGTGCCAGCGGGGGGGAGGGGCGGCGCCTCGCCTCGGGGGCCACGCATGACAGTTCGGCCATGGCGGACCTGTGCCCGGTGGCGATGATGTTCCTGGCCTGCCGCGACGGCGTCAGCCACAACCCGGCCGAATACTGCCCGCCCGAGGTGATGGGCCAGGCCGTCGCCGCCTACACGACCCTGCTGTCGCGGATGGGCGCCGAGGGGCGCTGAAGGCGGCTGCGCCCGCTTGCCCCGGCGCGGGAAAGGTGCGAAGCGGGGCATCTGCCGCGGGGGGGTTTTCATGCACTGGTTCTTTCTGGGCGCCGCCATCCTGTTCGAAACCATCGGCACGACCGCGTTGCAGGCCAGCCAGCAATTCTCGCGCCTGGGGCCGTCGATCCTGGTCGTCGTCGCCTATGGCGTGTCGTTCTACCTGCTGGCGCTGGTGCTGAAATACATCCCGGTCGGCGTGGCCTATGCGGTCTGGTCGGGCTTGGGCATCTGCTTCATCGCGGCGATCGGCTATTTCGTCTTCGGCCAGCGGCTGGACCTGCCGGCGGTGATCGGTATCCTGATGATCATTGCCGGCATCCTGGTGATCAACCTGTTCTCCAATTCCGCGATGCACTGAGATGGGTGGGTCCCGGGCCGTGCGATGAGCTTCGATCCCGCGCTGATCCTGTCCTGCCTGCGCGAGGTCTGGGTCTGGCGGCTGGGCGACAACCACCTGCTGGGTTGGTCGCTGACCGCGGGCTACGGCGCGGCGGCGGTGCTGGCCGGCGTCGTCGCGGCGCGGGCGCCGTTTCCGGGCGACACGCGGCTGCGCGAGCGGGTCTTCTGGGTGCTGGTGACGCTGTTCCTGCTGTTCCTGATGGTGAACAAGCAACTGAACCTGCAGACCACCTTCACCGGCACCGGCCGCTGTGTGGCGCGGGCCGAGGGTTGGTATCGCGCCCGGCGCGGCGTGCAGGAGCAATTCATCCTGGCCATGGTGTGGGTACTGGGCACGCTGGGTCTGATCGTGCTGTGGTGGCTCCGCCGCGCACTGGTGCGCAACCTCTTCGCGGTCGCCGGCGGGGCGGTGCTGGCGGGGTTCATCGTCATCCGCGCGGCAAGCATGCACCAGATGGACAGCGCGCTACGTACCGAGTTCCTGTCGCTGCGCGCCCACCGCTGGATCGAGGTCGCGGGAATCACGCTGATGCTGATCGGGGCGGTGCTGGCGTTGCGGAGGGCACGCCGGCGGCGCTGACCCGCGGCACGCACCGCCGCGAAAAGCCGGATGCGCGCGCGCGGCAGCGCTGGTCAAGTCCCGCGGGACTTGTTATCGCGGCGCCGCAGCATCAAGGATCCGGTACATGGAACTTCGCAACATCGCGATCATCGCGCATGTCGACCACGGCAAGACGACGCTTGTCGATGAGCTTCTGAAGCAATCGGGCGTCTATCGCGCCGGGCAGGCGGTGACCGAACGGGCGATGGATTCGAACGACATCGAGCGCGAGCGCGGGATCACCATCCTCGCCAAGGCGACCTCGGTCGAGTGGAAGGGCGGGCGCATCAACATCGTCGACACGCCGGGCCATGCCGATTTCGGCGGCGAGGTGGAGCGCATCCTGAGCATGGTGGACGGCGTCTGCCTGCTGGTCGATGCCGCCGAAGGGCCGATGCCGCAGACGAAGTTCGTCACCGCCAAGGCGCTGGCGCTGGGGCTGAGGCCGATCGTGGTGCTCAACAAGGTCGACAAGCCCGCCGCAGAGCCCGACCGCGCGCTGAACGAGGTGTTCGACCTGTTCGCCAACCTGGGCGCCGATGACGACCAGCTGGATTTCCCGGTGCTTTACGCCAGCGGGATCAATGGCTGGGCGGATGCCGAACTGGACGGGCCGCGGCAGGACATGTCGGCGCTCTTTGACCTGATCGTTCAGCATGTGCCCGCGCCTGCGCAGATCGCCCGCCGCGACGAGCCGTTCCGCATGCTGGCGACCACGCTGTCGGCCGATCCGTTCCTGGGGCGCATCCTGACCGGGCGAGTCGAATCGGGGGTTTGCCGGGTGGGCGAGACGCTGAAGGCGCTGTCGCGCACCGGTGAGCGGCTGGAACAATTCCGCGTGAGCAAGATCCTGGCCTTTCGCGGGCTGGCGCATTCGGCGATCGAGGTAGCCGAGGCGGGCGATATCGTGACGCTGGCCGGCATGGCCAAGGCGACCGTCGCCGACACGCTCTGCGCGACCGAGGTCGACGTCCCGCTGCCCGCCCAACCGATCGACCCGCCGACGATCAGCGTGACCTTCGGCATCAACGACAGCCCGCTGGCCGGCCGCGACGGTTCCAAGGTGCAAAGCCGCGTGATCCGCGAACGGCTGCTGCGCGAGGCGGAACTGAACGTCGCCATCCGCGTCGAGGACACGCCGGGGGGCGAGTCCTTCGTCGTCTCGGGCCGGGGCGAGTTGCAGATGGGCGTCCTGATCGAGAACATGCGCCGCGAGGGGTTCGAACTGTCGATCAGCCGGCCGCGGGTGATCCTGCGCGAAGAGGGTGGGCAGGTGCTGGAGCCGATTGAGGAAGCCACGATCGATGTCGACGACGAATACACCGGCGCCGTGATCGAAAAGCTGACCGGCCCGCGCAAGGGCGAACTGGTCGAGATGAAGCCCGCCGGCGTCGGCAAGACCCGGATCGTCGCGCATGTGCCGTCGCGCGGGCTGATCGGCTATCACGGCGAGTTTTTGACCGACACGCGCGGATCGGGTGTGCTGAACCGGGTCTTCCACGATTGGGCGCCGCACAAGGGTCCGATCCAGGGCCGCCGGCAGGGGGTGCTGATCTCGATGGAGAACGGTGTTTCGGTTGCCTATGCGCTGTGGAACCTGGAGGAACGCGGGCGGATGTTCATCGGCGCGCAGGAGCAGATCTACGAGGGCATGATCATCGGCGAGCATTCGCGCGAGAACGACCTGGAGGTCAATCCGCTGAAGGGCAAGAAGCTGACCAACGTGCGCGCCTCGGGCACGGACGAGGCGGTGCGGCTGACGCCGCCGGTGATCATGTCGCTGGAGCAGGCCATCGCCTACATAGACGACGATGAACTAGTCGAGGTCACGCCGAAGTCGATCCGGCTGCGCAAGCGCTACCTGGACCCGCACGAGCGCAAGCGCAACGCGAAGGCGCGCGTGCAGTAAGCGGTTCCGAACGGCCGCGGCCAGCGTCAACCGCACCCCGGCTGGGTCGGCGGAAAACCGATCAGCGGAGGGGCGCTTGCGCGGTTTGCGATGCGCCGGCCCGATCCCTAGGTGATTTGGCAACCGCGTGGGATATCCCCGCGACGGAGGCAACCGAAGGAGCAGACCATGCTGAAGAGAAACCGCCTTGCCGCCACGATGACGGCCGTGAGTTTGGCCCTGGCCGCGCCGCTGGCGCTGCCCGCCATGGCGCAGAACGCGCCGCAGACGGCGCCGCAGGAAGCCCCGGCCGCGCCGATGATGACGGTCGACGAAGCGCAACTGGACGCCTTTGTCGCGGCGCTTCGGACGGTCGACCAGATGGAACAGGAATATACTGAGACCCTGCAGCAGGCCGAGACCGATGAACAGCGCCAGGAGATCGTGAGCGAGGCTAACACCGCCATGGCCGAGGCGATCGAGAACACGCCGGGCATGACGCTGGACGACTATGTGTCGATCCTGCAGGCGGCGCAGGCGGACCCGGCGCTTTCGGCGCGGATCATGGAACGGCTTGAAGCCGACAGCGCGGGCTGATTTCTGACGCCAGTTTCTGGTGACGAACGCGCGCTGCGCAGAGCGGCCGGCCCGAAAGGGCCGGCCGTTTTCCGTTCATGCGTTTTCCTCGACCACGATCAGGTCGCGCTCGGCAGCACCGCGCGCATGTTCCAGCGCGGCCTGGTATTCGGGTGAGTTGTAGCAGTCGACTGCGGCCTCGACCGAGGGGAAGCGGGCGACGACATGGCGCTTGCGCTCGGCCCCTTCGAGCGTGACGTAGCGCGTGGCGCGGGCGAGGAATTCGCCGCCGTGGCGGGCGATGGCGTCGGTCGCCAGCGCCGCGTAGTGGCCGTAGGCCTCGGGGTCGGTGACCGCGACATGGGCGATCCAGAGGGCTTTGGGCATTCTCAGGCTCCTTCGATGACGGATTCAGCGGCGCGGATCGCGGCTTCGGCGCCGCCGATATCGGCGCCGCCGCCCTGCGCCAGGTCGGGCCGGCCGCCGCCGCCCTTGCCGCCCAGTTCGACGACTGCAGCGCGCAGGATGGCCACCGCCGACAGACGCCCGGTCAGATCGCCGGTGACGCCGGCGGCGACCGCCGGCTTGGCGCCGGTATCGGCGATCAGCAGCACCGCGCCCGATCCCAGCCGCGCCTTGGTCTCGTCGATCAGCGCCGGCAGATCCTTGCCGGTCACGCCACTAACCACCTGGGCGATGAACTTCACGCCCGCGATCTCGCGCGTTTCAGCCGCGGTCTGCGGCCCGCCCATCGCCAGTTCGCGCTTCAGTTGCGCGACCTCGTTGGCCAGCGCCCGGCGTTCGTCCGCAAGCGCACGCACACGATCGACCACGTCCGAGAGCGGCGTCTTCAGTAGCGCAGCGACCTCGGTCAGGCGGGCCTCCTGCGCGCGCAGGTGCGCGAGCGCGGCCTGGCCGGTCAGCGCCTCGATCCGCCGGACGCCGGCCGAGGAGGCGCTGTCGCCCAGCAGCACGAAGGCGCCGATCTCGCCGGTGCGGGCGACATGCGTACCGCCGCAAAGCTCGATCGAATAGGTGGCGCCGTTGGCGCCCTTGCCCGAGGCTGGCAGGCGGCCCATCGAGACCACGCGCACCTCGTCGCCGTATTTCTCGCCAAATAGCGCCTGGGCGCCAAGGGCGCGCGCCTCTTCCGGGGTCATGATGCGCGTCTCGACCGGCGTGTTCTGGCGCACGAAGGCGTTCACCTCGGCCTCGACGCGCGCGAGGTCATCGGGACTGAGCGCGGAGTTGTGGCTGAAATCGAAGCGCAGCCGGTCCTCGGCGTTGAGCGAGCCGCGCTGCGCGACGTGATCGCCCAGATGCTGTCGCAAGGCCTCGTGCAGCAGGTGCGTCGCCGAATGGTTGGCGTGGATCGCGCGGCGGCGGGCATGTCCGACCTCCAGCTTGACCGGCGTGCCGGTCTTCAGCGTGCCCTCGGTCACGGTGGCGAAATGGACGTGCAGCCCCGCCATCTTCTTGGTGTCGCGGATCTGGGCCGCGCCGCCGTCGAAGCGCAGAAAGCCGGCATCGCCCACCTGGCCGCCGGATTCAGCGTAAAACGGCGTCTGGTTCACGATCACCTGCACCTCGCCCGATGCCGTGTCGGCGGGCTTGCCGTCCACGACCAACGCCAGGACCTGACCCTCGGCGGTCTCGGTGTCGTAGCCGAGGAACTCGGTCGCGCCGTAGCGGTCGGCCAGTTCGAACCAGATGGTGGCATCCGCGGCCTCGCCCGAGCCGGCCCAGGCGGCGCGCGCCTTGGCCTTCTGTTCGGCCATTGCGGTGTCGAAGCCGGCAGTGTCGACGGCGCGGCCCTTTTCGCGCAGCGCGTCCTGCGTCAGATCCAGCGGAAAGCCGAAGGTGTCGTAAAGCTTGAAGGCGGCGGCGCCGGGCAGCGGGGCGTCGTCGGAGAGGTGCGCGAGTTCGGCATCCAGAAGCTTCAACCCGCGGTCGAGCGTCTGGCGAAAGCGCGTTTCTTCCAGCCGCAGCGTCTCGGCGATCAGCGACTGAGCGCGCTGCAATTCGGTGTAATGCCCGCCCATCGCGCGCACCAGCGCTGGGACGAGCCGGTACATCACCGGGTCCTGCGCGCCCAGCATATGCGCGTGCCGCATCGCGCGGCGCATGATCCGGCGCAGCACGTAGCCGCGCCCCTCGTTCGACGGCAGGACGCCGTCGGCGATCAGGAACGCGGTCGAACGCAGATGGTCGGCGATCACCCGGTGATGGATTTTGCCCTTGCCGTCGGGGTCCGAACTGGTGGCGTGGGCCGAGGCCTCGATCAGGCTGCGCATGAGGTCGGTATCGTAATTGTCATGCTTGCCCTGAAGCAGCGCGCCGATCCGTTCCAGGCCCATGCCGGTATCGATGGATTGGCGCGGCAGGTCGGTCAGGCGGCCGTCCTCGTGCTGCTCGTTCTGCATGAAAACGAGGTTCCAGATCTCGATGAACCGGTCCCCGTCCTCGTCCACGCTGCCCGGCGGGCCGCCCCAGATCTGGGGGCCATGGTCATAGAAAATTTCGGTGCAGGGGCCGCAGGGGCCGGTGGGGCCCATCCGCCAGAAATTGTCGTCGGTCTTGATGCGGATGATGCGTTCATCCGGCAGACCTGCCACCTTCTTCCAGATCGCCGCAGCCTCGTCGTCGGTGTGATAGACCGTGACCAGAAGGCGGTCGCGGTCGATGCCGAAGTCGCGGGTCAGCAATTCCCAGGCGAAGCGGATCGCGTCGTCCTTGAAATAGTCGCCGAAGCTGAAATTCCCCAGCATTTCGAAGAAGGTATGGTGGCGCGCAGTATAGCCCACATTGTCCAGGTCGTTGTGCTTGCCGCCGGCGCGGACGCATTTCTGGCTGGTCGTGGCGCGGACGTAGTCGCGGTGTTCAAGCCCGGTGAAGACGTTCTTGAACTGCACCATGCCCGAATTGGTGAACATCAGCGTCGGGTCGTTGCGCGGCACGAGCGGGGAGCTGTCGACGACCTCGTGCCCCTGGCGTCGGAAGTATTCGAGAAAGGTCGAGCGGATGTCGTTGAGACTTGCCATGCGCGGTGCGGCCCTTGCGTCAGATGCGGTCTGTGGCGGTTCTACTGGAGTTTGCGCCCGGCGTCCAAGGGCCAAATGCACCCGGCCGGCGAGCCCTGGTCCCTCTCTGAAAATCCTTGGATCGCGCACATGCTTCCTACCGACGTTGGGCGCGCTGCGCGCGCGGTTGGCGCAGCAGGGTGCGGCATTCTGGCGGTCCGTTGCCGGGTCCGATGTTCCGCTTTGGTCTTGGTAATCGCGCGCGGAGCGGGCATAGGGGCCCAATGCTTTTTCAGCGCCTCAGATCAACCTGGCATCACGTCGCCTACCTGCCGCTCTTGTCGGCGCTGACCCTGTCGCGGCGGCGCCGGTTCGAGAAGCGCTCGCGCGCGCTGGGATCGGCGGTCGGATGGGTGCTGCGTTGGGTGCCGCCGGCGCGGCGCCGCTTCGACCGGGAGGTGGTGCAGGTCTTTCCGGACATGCCGCACGCCGATCGGGTGCGGCTGGGCGGCGAGATGGGGCGGCGGATGGGTCAGACGCTGTTCGAGATCTATCACTGCGCAGAGTTCCAGACCCGGCTGGAACAGTTCCACGCCGCGGGGCCCGGGTTGATGGCGCTGGATGCGGCGCGGGCGGCGGGCAAGGGCGCGATAATCGTCTCGGGCCATTTCGGGCAATGGGAGGCGGTGCGCGCGGTGCTGACGGCGCGCGGGATGGAAACCGGCGCCGTCTACCGTCGGCAGAAGAACCGGCATTTCCAGCGCCGGCTGCTGGCCGGGATCGAGGCGGGCGGCAAGCCGATCCTGGAGACCGGCACGATCGGCACCAAGGCGCTGGTCCGGCATCTGCGTGCCGGGGGATTCATCGCGATCCTGCTGGACGAGAAATACCCCGAGGGCACGCGGCTGCCGTTCCTGGGGCGGCCGGCGCTGACCTCGCTCGCGGCTGCGCAGCTGGCGCTGAAGTACGACCTTCCGATGGTTCCGGCCTACGGCACGCGTAGGGACGACGGCGGCAGCTTTGATGTGCATTTCGAGGCGGCAATCCCGCATACCGATGCGCAGACGATGATGCAGGCGTTCAACGACAGCCTTTCGGCGCGCATCCGCGCGCATCCCGACCAGTGGTACTGGCTGCTGGGTCGCTGGCAGGGCGCCTGAAGGCGGGGCGGCGGTATCGGCTTCGGCGCTGCGGTGTGCGGCACGCCGTGCTCCGCGCGGACCTACCCAAATACGGGCGCCGAGGGGCTAGGTGCCCGCTCTAGCAGCCGCACGGCTTAGAGTCTGATTCAAAACTTTTGATTGAGGATCAGCGTGTTGCGAGCAGGCGGGTCATGT